>NZ_CP080410.1:2218438-2535358 GCF_019448255.1 Qipengyuania flava | reverse complement strand
CCAATCTGGTCGCGCGCACCATGCGCCTCCCGCCGGCCGAACGCCATGTCGTACCGACCGGCGACGGGGTCAACATCGGCCTCACACGCTATCGAGGCGGTTCGCGCGGGCCGCTCATGCTGGCGCCCGGTTTCTCGGTCCGTGCATCGAGTTTCGCCACTCCGACGGTTGAGGAGAACCTGACCGAGAGCCTGGTCGCGCAGGGGTATGACGTCTGGTTGTTCGATTACCGCGCCAGCGCGGATTCGGGCAACGATACCGAGAACCCGCCCGAGTTCACCATCGACGACATCGCCCGGTATGACTGGTCGGCGGCCATCGCCAAGGTGCGCGATGTCTCGGGTGCGGACAGCGTGCAGGCTATCGCCCATTGCGTGGGTTCGATGAGCCTACTCATGGGTCTTGGCGCCGGGTGGGTCACGCATGTGCGCTCACTCATCTCCTCGCAGCTCACGCTGCATCCGGTGACCGACTGGCTGAACTACATGAAGGCCGACCTTGGGGTGGCAGGCGCGCTTGGCGAGGTCTCGCTGCTCGACGGGCATCTCGACTTCGTCAGCCAGGGCAGCGAGGCGGACTACGAGATCGACGCGATCGCCTACCAGATCCCCGTGCCCGACGGGCAGGCCTGCAAGAACCCGACCTGTCGCCGCGTGTTCGGCGTGTTCGGGCCGAGCTGGGACCACAACCAGCTTGGGCACGATACGCACCTTGCACTCGGCAGCATGTTCAGCCGGGTTTCGCTGAAGCCGTTCGAGCAGCTGCAGGATATCATGCGCGAGGGGCTTGCCGTCGATGCCGAGGGCCGCGCCGCCTATACCAGCGACGAAGCCGCCAAGCGCCTGGCGCTGCCGATCAGCTTCCTGTCGGGGGCGACAAACAAGATCTTCTACCCCGAAAGTGGCCAGCGGACCCGTGTGTGGCTGCAGGATGCGAACGGGCGTGATCTCTACCAGCAGCGGATCGTGCCGGGTTATGGCCACATGGACCTGTTTATCGGCCACAAGGCCAGCCGCGACGTGACCCCGGTGATCCTGGAGCAGCTCGAGTGGCTCGACCGGGCTGTCGATGCGCAGGGGCACCGGCGCTCGGCCTGACGCGGGCTAGAGCATGGGCAGGAGGGTGAGACTAGACCTCACTCTCCTGTGCCCAGCGCTCGAGCTTTCGGTAAATCGTGCTCGGGTTGACCGCGAGCTCCTTCGCGGCGCGCGTCACGTTTCCGCCGCTGCGTTCGATTGCTGCTTCGATAGCCAGTTTCTCGATCTCGGCCAGCGTTTTTCCGCTGAAGTCGAACGGCGCTGCGAGAGGCGGGGTCCGGGCCTCCAAAGTTGTCTCTACTGCCGGCAGAGGCGCCGGAGCGTAAGCTGGCTCGGCGAAGTCCGCAGCGGGCGAAGCGGACAACGTCACCTCGACTTCGTCGCTTTCGGAAACCACGATGGCCCGCCTCAGCGCATTCTGCATCTCGCGGACGTTCCCGGGCCAAGGATAGGCGAGGATACGGGCGCGCGAGGCGGCGCTGAGGCGCAGGCCCGGATTGCCCTCTTCGCGGGCGATGGATTCGGTCAGCCGGTCGGCCAGCAGCAGGATATCGTCGCCGCGGTCGCGCAGCGGGGGAAGCTGCACGGGAATGACGTTCAGGCGATAGAACAGGTCTTCGCGGAACCGCCCCGCCGCGACCTCCTTGAGCGGATCGCGATTGGTGGCGCACACGATGCGCACATCGACCGGCTCGGCCTTGGAGGTGCCGACCCGCTGGATCATGCCGGTCTGGATGAAGCGCAGGAGCTTGACCTGCAGCTTCAATTCCATCTCGCAAATTTCGTCGAGAAATAGCGTACCGCCATCGGCCGCCTTGGCGGCACCGATGCGGTTCTCGACAGCGCCGGTGAAGGCGCCTTTCACATGGCCGAACAGCTCGCTTTCGAGCAGGTTTTCCGGGATGGCACCGCAGTTGATCGCCACGAAGGCGTGGTTGCGCCGCCGCGATGCGGAATGCAGCGCCTCGGCGGTCACTTCCTTGCCCGTGCCGCTTTCGCCGGTCACGAACACGGCGGCGCGGGAATCCGCGACCTGCTCGATGGTCCGGAACACCGAGCGCATGGCGGGTGATGATCCGATGAAGCCATGAAAGCTATCGCCAGTGGCGGGTCTTTCCCCCGGGGCGGCGGCCGGCTGCTGCTGCGCGCGCTCGGCGGCGGCTGCTATAGTGGCAAGCAGGCGCGATCCGGCGACCGGCTTAACGAGGAAGTCGAAAGCGCCGAGCCGCATGGCGGCAATCGCCCGCGACAGGGACCCGTCCGCAGTGACGACCACGAAGCTCGGGCCATCGTCCCGGCGTTGTTCGAGCAACGAAAGGCCGTCGCCATCGGGCAGTTGGAGGTCGAGCAGTGCGGCCGCGAAAGACCCCTCTGCCAGGGCCTTGCGTGCCTCACCAAGCGTGGCGGCGAGGCTAACCTTGTAACCTGCTTCCTCGAGCTGCGCGGCGTAGCCCAGGGCGAGCGAGGCGCTGTCTTCGATGATGAGTACGGCAGGCTTGGACATGGTTTACTCCGTAAGGGCGAATTCGGCCTGCGACCCGTCATCACTGGCGTGGATCCAGCGCAGTTCCCGCTCGTCGCCGAAATGCTTCATCGCGCCAGCAACAAGGCCGTGCGCGATGTGCGCGAAAGGGCGGTGCGAGGCGTATTCGACATGCAGGGTCGTGCCGTCTGCCCGCGCGGTCACGCTGGGCGGGCTGGTGTCGGGATACAGCACCTTCACCTCTTCATGGATGTGGTCGCCGACATGGGCCAGCAGCGCTTCGGCGGTCGCGTAGCGCCCGACGATATCGGCATAGAGAACGGTGAAACGCTCGAACAAATAGACGCCGAACTGGTGACACAGGTCGGCTGCATCGGCCCCGGTCTCGCGCGAGGCAGCTTCGACGACGCGGACAGCTTCCTGCCAAGGGTACTGTCCGACGCGGGAATAGGCCCCGCCATGGGGCAGCCCGGCATCGGCCAGAACCTTTTCGGCAAACACCGGGCCTCCGGCCTTGTCGAGAAACCCGACAAGCTCTGAAAATACGATCCCCTTCACCGCGATCTCCTGTGCAATCCGCAAACTCTTCACCGCAACCTGCAAGAGGCGTGCCGAAGCTGGGGTCCGTATTTCGAGCACTTTTGTGCGCTCGTTCTCGCATTCTGCGAGGGCTTGTTGCAAAATGCAAGAGTGTTTGCCGCAATTTGCGAGAAGGTGTGGCGTTTTGCCCCCTATGCGAACGGAAAACCGCAGAAATCCACGTTTGGCACGGTGCTTGAAGATGGGCCTGCAGATCATTGCGGAGACGACCATGCCTACTTCGACCACACGCAGCCTCATCGGCTTCACGGCGCTGGCCAGCCTGCTTGGCGGCTGTGTCGCCGGACCGGCCCCGGCGAACCATCGGGCGGCACTCTACGCTCCGCAGCAATTTGCAGCGGACAAAGGTGGCCATCCGGAAGGAGAATGGGAAGGCATGCCTGTGTCCACGCGGGTAGTCGAAAGCTGCCGCTCGCAGGTCCCCGGCGACATTGCTGGCCTGCGCCGCGCGTCGCGTGCCGAGTTCGCCACGGTCAACGCGCCGCTCGCTCCAGGCGATCGCCTCTCCATCAACGTGCTCGGTGATGTGGATCGTCTCACCGGCACCTATGTCGTCGAAAGCGACGGCACGGTCCGCCTGCGCGGGATTGCCCCGTCCCGCGCAGGCGGCCTTCCGATCGAAGTGGTGGAAGCCGCCCTGCGTTCGCGTCTGGTCGAAAGCGGGATGGTGAAGCCCCTGCGCAACGCCGTTTCCATCTCGCTGGTGGAATCGGCGGGTGTCTCGGTGGCCGTGGCGGGCGCTGTGTTTGACCCCAACGCCGTGCGCGCCGGCGAGCGTACACAGGAAAGCCGCATCGGCCTCAAGGAAGGCGCCGTCACAGGCGACGCCAACGTGTCCCGCTCGGTTGCAACGGCGATCCGCGCGGCGGGCGGCGTTCGCCCCGATGCGGATATCGAGCGCATTTACCTCGTCCGCGGCGACGCTTTCGTCGAGCTGGACCTTTCCGGTCTCGTTCGCGGATTTGCGGCCGACGACATCGCGATCACAACCGGTGACCGGATCATCGTCCCGAGCCGCAGCTGTTTTGCCGCAGACCTGGTGCGCCCGACCCCGCTGACGACGCCGGGTATCCGGGTTTACATGTCCAACCTGACGCGCAGCGCCAACAACAACGCCGGCGCGGCAATTGGCAAGGAAACCACTTCGCTGCCCTATGGCACCCGTCTGCTGCAGGCGCTGGTTGCAGCCAATTGCGTTGGCGGCAGCTACATGCAGTCCGATCGCCGCGCGGTCCTGATCTCGCGCAACCCGATGAACGGACGCAGCGTGGTGATCGAGCGCGACATCGAGAAACTCGTGCGCGAAGCCGACCGTGACACCTACGACCCCTTCCTTATGCCGGGCGATGCGATTGCCTGTTACGATAGCCGCTGGACCAACCTCAGCGAGGCTATCGGCGTGGTTTCGCAAGGTCTCACGCCGGCAATCCTGGTCAACGGTGCCCTGTGATGGAAACCGCAGCTCCTCCTCAGATCCCGGCGCACTCGCGCTTTCTTGAGCGGGTCTGGATCGTCGTGCGCGACGGCCTGCCTTCGGTGGGGCGCTACAAGCGCTACCTTGTGGCCCTGGCCGGTCCGATGGCAGTCATCTGGGGGATCACCTTTGCGTACATCCTGTTCGCGCCCGATCGCTACGACAGCCGTATGACGCTGATCCTCCCGGGTACGGGTGTTGGCGGGTCGCTCAACCTGGAATCCATTGGCCAGGCCAGTAGCACCACGGCTTCGGCCTTCTCGAGCCCTTCGCTAAGCCCGACCGAGAATTACAAACGCCTGCTTACCTCCGACATCGTGCTGCGCGACGCCGCGAAGCGCGCCGGTGAGGAGCAAGGGGCGTTTCCCAAGCCCTCCATCAAGCTGATCGACCAGACCAATCTGATCGAGGTAGCCATGCCGGCGGGGGATCCCGTCGCCGCGCAGGCCCGTATGCGGGCGCTGGAGGCCGCATTCACACAGGCCCTCGACACGCTGCGTGCCGACGAGGCCGACGCCCGCGAAAGCGCCGATGCCGCGCGCATTGCCGAGCTCGAATCCAAGGTTGACGAGGCACAAAAGGCCCTGCTCGACTTCCAGGGTGAAACCGGCCTCGTATCGCTCGACCAGTTTGCCGGGCGCGTTTCCGCGCTGGACCAGCTCAAGGCGAGCGAACGCGACCGGCGCGTGCAGTTGCAGGAAAGCCGGGCGGGGGCAGGGCGGCTTGCCGCAACTCTCGACATCTCGCTGCCCCAGGCGCGCATGGCAATGCGGCTGAAGGCCGATCCCGAATTCCGCAACCTGCTGACCCGCTACGCCGATGTGGCCGCCCAGCATTCCGAAAGCGGTGCGACGCTGGGCGATGCGCACGCGACTATGGAAGAGCTTTCGGCCGAACGCGACGCGCTGCGCACGGCCCTCGCAAGCCGCGGCGCTGCGGTGAGCGGAGCCAGCGGCAGCACGGTCCTGTCGTTCTCCGATCTCGCCGTGTCGGACACGCGCGAACGCCTGTTCGCCACACTGACCGAACGCGATGCAAGCGGAGCCGGGCACGGCGCTGCGCTCGCCGAGCTGCGCCGCCAGATTGCGGAGCAGTCGGGCGACGCTCAGCGTCAGGTGGAGCAGGCGGCGCGCCTCGCCGACCTGCTGCGCGACCTGCGCGTGGCCGAAGCGGTATTCAGCTCCGCGCTGGCCCGTCTCGACACCAACAAGTCGGATCCTTTCGCCTCCTATCCGCTGGTCCAGATCCTCGAGGCGCCCTCCTATCCCCGGGCAAAATCGGCACCCTCGCCGCTGCTGGCGATCCTCGGTGCGCTGGGTGCCAGCCTCCTCACTCTCTTTGGGTTTCTGCTGATATGGCTGCGCCAGCCGATCATCCGCAAACTCCTGCCGAACGCCTAGTCGGCGGGGCCATCGCGGCCACCTGGCTGCTGTGGCTGGTCGGCGGCCTGTATATCGCCGGCCCGGTCATCGGCTGGCTTCTCGCTGCCCTGGTGTTCGCCGAACTGTATACCGGTCGCGCGCCCGTTGCGCGCGTTCCGGGGCTGGCGTGGTTGTGGCTCGGCGCGATGGCGGCGATGCTGGTGATCCTGTGGATCGGCCACTCCAACTCTTCGCTTGGTGCGGGCCAGACGATCAAAAGCTCGATCGGCTGGGCCAAGGGATGGGCCCTGCTGGCGCTGTTCCTCCTCGCTGGCGCTGTGCTGGATATCCGCATGGCGGTCATCGTGCGGTCCGTGTGCCGCCTTGGCCTGTGGACACTGGCGCTGCTCCCCCTCTTTATCGCTGCGCCTTTCCTCGGCCTGCCGGAAACGCTTTGGGTCTCGCCGCTCAAGATCGTCGGCGGTCCGGGGCCGGAGTATTTCGCGACCACGCTGTACACGATCGAGCCGGGGGTCGGGACACCGCGCTGGCAGTTCTTTGCGCCCTGGTCGCCGGCCGCCGGGATGGTCGCCGTGGTGTTCATCCTGCTTGCAGCGCAAGAGCGTGTCGTTGGCTGGCGCCTTGCAGGTATTGCCGGTTTCCTGATGATCGCGCTGATGTCGCAGTCGCGCCTTGCGCTTGTCGCGCTTGCCGTGATTGCTCCCGCGGTCTGGGCAGCCTCCCGGATTGATCGGGGATCGACCTGGCTGCTGGCTGCGCCCGTTCTGCTAGGGATCGGCATGTTCGGCACTGAGCTTGTCGCTTTCCTCGACCAGATCATGAACGACTTTAGTTCGGCCCGCGCCGATTCAAGCCGGGTCCGCGCCGCGCTCGGACGTATCGCGCTCGATCGTTGGGAGAACGAAGCCTTCTGGTTCGGCCATGGCGTGGTCGAGAACGGTCCACACCTGGTCGAATACATGCCGATCGGCAGCCATCACAGCTGGTACGGTCTGCTGTTCGTCAAGGGCCTCGCCGGTGCGCTCGCGCTCGGCATTCCGCTGGCCGCTACGCTCGGCAACCTGCTGCTCCGCGCCCGGCTGGGAGGCCTGCAACGCGCGGGACTAGCGATGACGCTGACGCTGTTCCTCTACTCCTTCGGTGAGAACCTGGAGATCCTGGCCTACCTCTTCTGGCCGGCGCTGCTGGTGATCGGCAAGGCGCTTGTCCGGGTGGAACCCGATCCCCGCTAACAAAACGAGCCTGTAGTCAAGGCACCTCTCGCCGATGCGAGCTATTGCCGCACCCTTCTGGCAAAAGGAAACCGCCCCGCCCCATCCCTTCTAAGGATGGAACGAGGCGGCCATTGCAGCGCCCGGGGTCGCAGTTCAGGCGCTGGCAACCGTGGCCGGGTTTGTCCCGGCTTCTTCCCCGAGGGGCTCGGCGGCACGGCGGATCACGCCGCGCCAGCCGGAGATGATTTCGTCATGCTGCGGGGCGACCGAGAGCCGCCCGGCGGTGCCCATCGCACCGAGGTCACGGCGCAAGAGATCGTGGATCCCCGCTTCGATCTGGATCGGCTCTCGCATCGGCAAGGCAAGGCCGGCGCCGCCGGCTGCCTGATCGGAGAGGCCATCGACCTCGGCGACAAGGATCGGCCGACCTGCCATACGTGCCTCGGTAGCCACGAGGCCGAAGGCTTCGTAGATCGACGGGATGACGACGGCGTCGCAGTGTTCCAGCCACGGCATGGGATCGCTCGTCGCGCCGAGCACGCGGACATTCGTACAGCGGCGCGCGGCGGTCTCGAGCCGGTCCTGTTCGGGGCCCGAGCCGATCACGGTCAGCGCCACCCTGCCAGGGTTGAAGCGACCCACGGCCTCGATAAGGGCGGCGACATTCTTCTCCGGCGAGAAGCGGCCGTAGCAGAGCAGCTGCACAGGCCCTCCTTGCGCGCGCAAGGGCTGGACGGAGAAGAGCTCCTCGCGTCCGCACCAGGGGTTGATGGTGCGCAGTTTTGCTGCATCGATCCCGACCTCGCGCAGCCAGTCGGCCTGGTTCCGGGAAACGGCGATGACTTCATCGACCAGACGGGATGCTATACGAAGCATCGACCGGAAACGGAGCCTGGAGCCCACCCGCTCGCACTCGAAAGCGCGGGTGTAGGAATGCTCGACCTGGACAATGCGCGCCTTCGGGTTCTTCACCCGCAAGGCAGCGAGGAATGGCAAGCGGCTCCAGCAGGGTGGAACGTGTAGGACGATCAGCTCGGCATCAAGGTAGCAGGCGTCCTTCGGAGATTTGCCGATGGCGATGACCCGTGATTGAGCCAGCGCCGTCAAACGCGGATCGTCGAAGAGCGATAGCGCGCGGGTCACGCCGCCCATGGCAAAATCGTCCAGAAGGTGGGCGATCCGGATCATGCCGCGGCTCCCAGATAGGGGCGGGCGAGCTTCTTGAAGCGTTCCGGTCCTGCAATACGCGCGACACGGATGGCGGCCCAGGTGATAGCGGATTTGACCGGTTCTCGCAGATGGATCCGCGGATCCACCCGGGTCGCGCGCGTCATCAGGTCCTCGGCGAGATCGAAGTTGCCAAGCTGGACCGAGCGCCGGGCGAGGTAGCGCAGCTGGTAGGCCCTTGCGGTGCGCTCGTACTTCGCCAGCAGTTTCGGCGCTCCAACCCGCGCAACATCGATCATGCGGGACCAGCTGATGAATTGCTTCACGATATTGGCCGAGAGCGCGCCGCCGATGATGCGGTAGTCGGTCAGCAGGCCGGAAATGCCTTCGAAGGTCACGCCATGGACCGAGGACAGGCGGACCCAGAGCTCGATGTCCTCCGATTGGCGGAAGCTTTCATCGAACCAGCAGATCCGGTTGGGCTCATCGGGGCAGCGGAAGGCCGCGCGGTCGAGCATCTCGCGCCGCAGAACCGGCGCGCTGCCATTGCCCACGGGATTGCGGCACAGAATGTCTTTCTCGCTTACGTCGATCAGCTTGGGACGCATGGCGACCGACATCGGTTGGCCATTCGCATCAATCATCCGCGAACCGGAATAGCTCACTCCGATATTGTGGTTGGCCTGCAGGTGCACGTAATGCAGCAGCAGCTTGTCGACGTGCCAGCGATCGTCGGAATCGAGCAGCGCGATATAGGGGGCACGGGCGTGCATGATCCCCGTGTTGCGGGCACCGGCGAGGCCGCGGTTCTTCTGGGAAATCACGCGGATGCGGGGATCATCGAAGCTGCGGACCAGAGCCATCGAGTGGTCGGTTCCGCCATCGTCGACGACCAGCAGCTCGAAATCCTTGAAGCTCTGGTCGAGCACCGACTGGATGGCTTCTGCGACATAGGCCTCAACGTTGTAGACGGGCATAACGACGGACATGCGGGGAGCGGTCATGGAAGGTCTCCTTGGGGTTCGATCAGGCGAAGGCGGCGCCGCGGGCGCGGGCCGGGAGGACGCCGCCAGCAAGGGCGGCTCCAGCGGTGAGGACGCCGCGCGCCCCACCCGACAGGAAGGCTTTGTGATCGCTGGCAATGCCGCGGCGCACGAAGCCACGGGCAAGCGCCCCGCTCGCGCCGGAACGAAGCGCGCGGCGTGCGAGGTAGCGGCAATAGAGGGCCTCGCCCCGGCGAACGTCGATCTGGTCGGACCAGCGGTCTGCAAGCTCTTTCCAGGCCGACAGCATTGCGGTGAAATCGCAGCTCAGGCCGTCTGCGCTCATGCGGTATCCGACCAGCGTTTCGGGAATGCCGCGCAGCAGGTGGCCGTTACCGACCAGCCGGGCGAGCAGGTCCTGGTCCTCGACATGGCGCATGGCGGCGTCGAACCCGCCGATGGCAGCAAGCGTGTCGCGGGCGACGACAAGGTTCGACATGGTGCAGACGGCGTTCTCGATGACGACGTCTTCAAGCGAACAATACCCGTCCGGAACGCTCGATTTCGTGCGGCCAGCCTTCAGCGGACCTGCGCGGTCGGGACAAAAGGCAATCCGCGCGAAGCTGGCGTCGAGCAGCGGGTCGGCATCGTGCAGCTGCGCATGGCGCGCTAGTTTGTCGCAGTGCCAGATGTCGTCGGCGTCAAGGAAGGCGACAAGCGCGCCTCTGGCCTTGGCGAGGCCCATGTTACGCGCGGCCGAAACGCCTTGGTTGGCCTGCGAGGCAACATGGATGCGCGGGTCCATCGCAGCGTGGCGCAGCAGGATGGAAAGCGTTGCGTCGCTCGACCCATCGTCGATGGCGATGATCTCGAAGTCGCGTTCCGTCTGGGCCAGGACGCTGGCGAGGGTTTCTTCGATCGTACCTTCGGCGTTGTACGCGGCTATAAGCACGGAGAAGCGGGGCGTAGTCATGGTCAGGCTCCTTTGATCGGGATGAGACGGGTCGGAGTGGCGGAAAGGCGGGCGAAAGCGGCAGGAAGTGCGATGGCGGCAAGGCCAAGCCCGTATCCAAGGCAGGCGGCGGCAAGGCCGAAGGGAGCGCCGGCAGCGAGGCCCGCGAGAGCCGCGGCGCTTCCGGCAGCGTTCAGAACAGTCTCACGTTGGGGACGTCCGTCGACCCGCATGGCGGCGCCAACCAGCGCGCTGGCGTAGAGAGGCAGGGCCGCCAGCGAGAGCAGCGCAACGTAAGGAACGGCAGGGATCCAGCGTTCGCCAAACAGCAGCGGGACATAGATCGGCGAGAGCAGGGCCTGCGCTGCGACCACCGGGACGAGCATGGCAAGGCCAAGAGCGAAGGACCGGCGGAATTCGGCGCGGCGGCTGCCACCGTCCTTGCGGGCAAGGTGCGGGAACACCACCAGGCTGCAGGCGGCAACAAAGCTCTGCGTAATGCCGAGGCCAGCGTTGAAGGCGAAGTAATAGAGTCCGAGGACTTCGGTGCCGAACAGCGCGCCAACCAGCAGCTTGTCAGCGTGGAGACGCGCGGCCGTCAGCAGCTCGGTTGCCAGGATAGCCGGTCCGAAAAGGGCAAACTCGCGCAGCGGTGCCGGGGCAACGGTCCGGTCGGCGGTCCAGCGGAAGGCGCGCCGGGCAAGCAGCGTCCAGACCGGGGCCGCAAGCAGCTTGGGCAGAACGATCGCCCAGGCGGTCGGCCAGATGAGGACCAGGGCCAAGGTCAGGAGGCTGTCGGCGATGTTCTGGGTGGCGGCGATCTTTGCGACGCGCTCCATGCGCATTTCACGCATGGCGAGAAAGATCTGCACCAGCCCCGGCGGCATCGCGCAATAGACCAGCGCGAGGGCGGCCAGCATAGCGCCTGCCTCCGGAAGGCCGAACACGGTTGAAACCACTGCGGCAACGACGAGCTGGATTGCGGCAACGCCCAGGCAAACCATCCAGAAAAGGCGGTAGGCGGTGCGGCAGAGAGCCGGGAGCTCTTCATCGCTTGCCATGATCAGGCGCTGTCCGATGCCGGCATTGGCAAGGACGCGCACCAGTTCGAACAGGCTGAGCACGAGCGCGGCGGTACCGAAGGCCTCCGGCGTCAGCCGGCGCGCCACCACAAGGAGGGTACCGATGCGTACGACACGTGTCGCTGCCTCGGCCGAGCCGAAGGCAAGCAGACCCCGTGCAAGGGGAGAAGCAGCGGCTGCATCAAGAAGGGGGCGAAAAGCGGGCATTTGGTCCTCGAACTGCGATCGGCCTCACCGTTTCAAGGTCCGTGCCAAACGCCAGATCGACGCGTTTCTGCCGTTTCCCCGTGGCTTGGGTGCTTTCGCTCGCATTCTGCGCAAGCCGATCATGCATTTTGCGACGATCAGCCGTTGCAATATGCGAATGGCGCCCCTCACTTGCTCTAAAGCTGTGTGCGGGGATTATAAAAACACACGTTTTCAGTAATTTGATTGTTTTGGCATGCGCTTTGCGGACTGGGGTACGACCCACCAAGGAGCCACGCCATGAAGCACATTCCCGCCTCAGCCTTTCGCACTGCCGCCTATCCGGTACGCACCGGTCTTGATCGGGACGTCCTGGCCAAGGCCTTCCGTCCCTTCACCGTGTTCGACCTCGAGATGGCAAGCGTCCGCCCAGAAGCAGCCGCCGCGCAGATCGTGGAATGGGCCGGCTCCAGAAAACGGATGACGATCAACTTCATCAACGCCCACTGTGTGAACCAGGCCCGCAAGTATCCTGCTTATCGCCGGGCACTCGCGCGAACGGACCTGTTGCTGCCCGAAGGCATTGGCGTGGATATCGCATCGCGCATGGCGGGCCAGGGCGCGCCGGAAAACCTGACAGGGACGGACCTCTTTCCGTTGATCTGCGAACGCGCTGCGGTCGAAGGCACCGGGCTCTTCCTGCTCGGCGGTCCGGAAGACGTTGCCCGCGCCTCGGGTGACTGGGCCCGCGCCAACTGGCCTTCGCTGCGTATCCGGGGCAGCCATCACGGCTATTTCGACCCGAGCGAGGAAGACGCGCTGATCGCACGGATCAATGCATCCGGGGCCGGTATCCTGCTCGTCGGCTTTGGCGTTCCGCTTCAGGAGAATTGGATCGCCCGCAATCGCCATAGGCTTAATGTGCCCGTGGTCATCGGCGTTGGCGGCCTGTTCGACTACTACTCCGGCCGCATCAAGCGCGCGCCGCTCGCCATTCGCAATCTGCGCTGCGAATGGATGTGGCGTCTGGCGATGGAGCCCCGCCGTATGGCGCGCCGCTACCTGATTGGAAACGTCACCTTCCTGTTCCATGCGGCGCTGGAGGCGATGCGGCTGCGAGGGATCGATACGAGGATCGGAGCCGCCGCGAAGCGCACCTTCGATGTCGTTGCGGCTTCGCTTGCCCTCCTTGCGCTGATGCCCCTGCTTGTCCTGACGACGCTCGCCATCTGGTCCGAGGACCGCGGTCCGGTCTTCTTCCGCCAGGCTCGTATCGGGGCTGGCGGGCGGACTTTCTCGATGATCAAGTTCCGCTCCATGTTCACCGATGCCGAAGAACGCCGCGCGGCGCTGGTCGCCCAGTCGGACAGGGCCGGTACGTGTTTCAAGATGGTGGACGACCCGCGCATCACACGCACCGGTAAGGTAATCCGCCGGCTTTCGATCGACGAGCTTCCCCAGCTCTTCAACGTGCTCGGCGGCAGCATGTCTCTGGTCGGTCCGCGCCCGGCCCTGCCGAGTGAGGTTGCCAACTACGAAGACCGCCAGTGGGAGCGGCTGGGCGGAAAGCCTGGCATCACCTGCAGCTGGCAGGTCAAGGGCCGCGCGGAAATCCCATTCCATCGCCAGGCGATCATGGACCGGGCCTATCTCAAGAACCGCACCTTCTTCACGGATATGCGCCTGCTTCTGATGACCATTCCGGCCGTCCTGTCGGGGCGCGGCGCCTACTAATCCGCCCTGACAAGCTCGTCGAAGAGGTCGTCGATTGCCAGGAGGCAGGCGGCGACCGCTTCGCGAAAGGGCTCGATCGAGGGGGCGTCTGACCCATCCTTTTCGCGATAAGTGGCCAGTTCCTCGACTATCCCAATGGCGCCAATATTGAGCGCTACGCCGGTCAGCGAATGGGCGGCCTTCGACAGGGCTGCTGTATCGGCCGCATCGACAGCAGCCAGGACCTCTCCAGCGTATTTGGTGATATCGGTCTTGGCGGCATCGCGCATTCGCTCGCGATAGGCGCTAGGCAGGTCGTTGAAGGCCCGGCTGAAGAGCTCCTGGTCGAACCGGGCTTCGCTTCGCCCCGCCCCGCCACCTGAAATGAGCGCGGTACGAATGGCCGTTTCGAGGGCATCCCGGCGAACTGGCTTGGCAAGGCATGCGGTCATTCCTGCCGCCAGCAGGCGTTCGCGTTCCGATTGCAGGCTGTGCGCCGTTGCCCCGATAATGGGCGTGCGCGCGGCGGGACCGGGCAACAGCCGAATGGCCTGCGTCGCCTGTTCGCCGTTCATGATGGGCATCATTACGTCCATGACCACGAGGTCGAAGGCCTCGCGCTTGACCGCTTCGACCGCAGCCGCTCCATTCTCGACCGAGGATACCTCGCACCCCAGGTCATCCAGAAGCCGTTCGAGCACGTATCGATTGCTTTCCGTATCCTCGGCCACGAGTACACGGGGTCGTTCGGGAATGGCGGTGGCTGGAGCCTGCTCCGGAAGGCGCGTTGCAGCTGCGAGCGCATCAGTGGCATCGTCGGCGTCCGCGGCGGCTTCCTCGATGATACGCGAGGCGAGCTCGCCGAGCTGTTCGGTGGCTTCACGGGCCACGGCCAGGTCCTTCTGACCATCGCCCGAAACCTGTGATCGCAGGAGCTCGATGCCCCCGCTCAGTGCGGCAAGAGGCGTGCGGATCGCATGCGCCATCTCGGAGATGAACCGGTTCCGGATAGAAAGCGCGTCTTCGGCCTGCGTCTTTGCGGCGGCCAATTCAACCTGCAATCGGGCGAGTTCGCGTACCCGTCTTTCGGCGCGCAACTGAAGGGCGCGGACCCGCCGCTCGTTGCCGCGTTCCTCGGTAATGTCGCGGACCATTGCCACGATATGCGACGGCCGTTCTCCAACGCTTGGCTCGCGCTTGATGGACCATTTCAGCCAGCGTGTTTCGCCGGTGTCCTGCCTGATGATACGGTGCTCGTAGGTGTGCGCGACCCCGGTTTCGCGGCTGGCGAAAAACTGCATGCCTTCGCGCATGATGCGATCTCGGTCCAAGGGGTGGAGCGCAGCGACGAGTTTCTCCAGCGTCGCTTCCTCGCCAGTCGGCATGCCGAGTATCGCGCCTGCACCGCCCGAAACCGAGAAACCGCGTTCGCGCTCTCCATAGGCGGTCGCCATTCTTGTGTTGGACAAGGCACCGAGCAGGAGAGCGCTCTCGATCTCGAGCTTTTGTGCAAGATCGGTTTCTCGTCGTTCCAGGTCCTGATTGGCGCGGTAGAGCGCCTTCATCCGGTCCTCGAGCGCAGCTTCGGCGTCGCGCAAAGCGCGTTCGCTTCGCTCGAGCCGGCGCGCGAGTATCTCTGCGCGCTCCTCGGCCGGGATGCTGTCCATGCTATCCATCGGCGATCTCATCGAGCAATCCGGGCAGCGCGTCGAGCAGTTCGGTCTCCGATACGGCCACTTCCGCGCTGTCTGACAAGACGTCTCCGGCTCCGGATAGGCGGATGATGCGTGTGAATGACCGCTTGTCAGGGCTGCCGTTGGATTCGTCGGTGACAAGGACGCTTGGGGTGTCTGCGCCCGCTCCTCGCTTACCCTCGGCCACAGCCCGGAAGCCGTATTCCTGGGCAAGCATTTCGACCCGAAGGGCAAGGGACGCCTGGCCGATCTCGATCGTGATCGTTCCCCGCGTTGACCGGCCATGTTCGTCGCCAGTGACTGGTTCGAGAGGCAGAACGAGCTGCAGGCGCGCGCCGCCGGCGGCCATGTTTTCGGCCGTGACGCGCCCTCCCATCTGCTGCGCAAGATCTTTGGTGATCGACAACCCCAACCCGCTGCCCGCTGTGCGGCCGAGCGTGTCGGGAGTCGTTCCCGAAAACGGTTCGAAGATCGTCTTCATGCGCTCGGGATCGATGCCGCCTCCCGAATCCTCCACTACGAAAGTCCACTGTGTCGAACCTTCATCCGGTTCTTCAACGGCCAGGGTCACCTTGCCGGTCGGGGTGAACTTGATCGCGTTCGACGCGAAATTGGCCAGGACCTGCTGGATGCGCGCCGGCTGGCCCAGCACACGGTCTTCGCTCTTCGCGATGACATCCAGCGCCAGACCTTTGCGCCTGGCCAGCGGTCGGAACAGTTCGGCGACCCTTTCAATGAGCGCCTTTGGCGAAAACGCCTCTGTCTGGCTGCTCGTCGGCTCGATCTCGGACCGGGTGCGCTGGAGGGTCGCGTCCAGTGTCTTGAGCAGGGCATCGGAGGAATCCGCGATCAGGGCGAGTGCCCTGTTCCTCTCGCGCTCCGAACGCTCGCGCCGGACCTGGTCGACAAGCCCAAGGATGCCCGAGATAGGCGTGCGGATCTCGTGCGAGATGACCGCGAGGATGTCGGCCCGCGCCTGCGCTTCGGCCTCCGCCGCGTCGCGGGCGCGCAGCAGCGCTTCGGCGGCGGCCTTCTGTTCCGAGATATCCTGGACGATGCCGTAATAGCCGACCAGGGCCCCTTCCTTTCCGTCGTCGCCGAACACAGCCGACCCGCGGATCATGGCGGGAAAACGGGACCCGTCAGAGGCGATGCCCACGGTTTCGAACGCAAACTCGTTCTTTTCGGCGATGGCTTTCATGATCTTCGTCATAGTTGCCTCGCGTTCCTCAGCGTCCACCAGCTGGGCGACATCGGAAATTGGGATCGTCGGGGCTTCAACGCCAAGCCGGTCTTTCAGCCAGCTCGACAAGGATAGCTCCATCGTCTCCGGATCGAGCGCGAAATGGCCGGCATGCGCGCTCGACTGCGCGAGCTCGAGATAGAGCAGGTTTTTCTCGATCTCGCGCTGGGCATCGCGGTATTCAGTGAGGTCGTGGCCGATGTAAGCGGTGGCAAAGATATCACCGGGATCGTCGTGAAGCGGGACGGCCATTTCCTCGATCCAGATCTTTCGGCCGTCTGGCAGTAATCGTTCTGTTGTCCGGGGCTCGGGTCCGGGCAGCGTCGGCATGCCCGCATCGCGAGCCCCGCCGGGAGCAATGACGATTTCCTGCCCGATCTCTTTCAGGCCATCGCGTCCCAGAAGCGACGTTGCCGCCTTGTTGGCGCGAATGAGATGCCCGTCAGGCTCAAACAGCGCCATCGCGTAGCCACGGGCGGCGTCGACGAGGACGTCGAAGGACCGCTCTTCGCGCGATCGCGCCAGCTGTAGGCGCTGCTCCATGCGTTCGAACGCGATCTCCAGTTGGTGAATTTCGTCGCTGCTCGATTCCGTTGGCACCGCCCCTTCTGCGGGCGCGATGGTGTTCGTCCGACTGGCGAGGCGCGTTATCCGTTGGGCGACCGTGCGGTGGAAGATTGCGGCCAGCAACAAACCCAGCAGCAGCGCGGAAACCACCGCCACTCCAATGGCGCGCGAAGCAATGGCGTAAGCGGGTTCGCTGAGCGCCTCTTCGGGAAGGACAGTGAGCACGATCCAGTCGGGCGCGCCAAGTCGTTCAGTAGCGATATAGGCCTGGAGCGTGTCGGAGTAGGTAACCTGGTCTTCTGGCTGGTCCACGACAAAGGCGTGGACCCCGCGCAGCAGGGGCTCTTGCGAAGTCGAGAGATCGACATTGGACGCGAGACTATCCGGATCGAGACCGGCAAGGCCGGAGTGGTAAATCAGGCGGCCGTCCGCGCTCGCTATGACGGTCGAGGCACCGCTTGGCGGGGCTCGCAACCGGTCGGTCAGCTGGGCGAGCGGGATGCTGACGCCCCAAGCGCCAAGGTGTTGGCCCTCGTGCCAAACCGGCAGCATGCAGCCCGTTGTCCAGTTCTCTCCCGAACTGTCATAGGCCGGCTGCTGGAGGCTGGTGCAGCGCAACTCGCCGTCCGGATTGCTGGATGGCGAAGTGATCTCGGCAAACTCGGAATCCTGGAAATCGAAATCCGCCGGGGCGGTCCGGTAGAAGGAGAGCGAGTCCGGCCGCTGGGGAGCGTAGATTACGAGGTCGTTTGAGGGAGAGAAGAAGTACAGACTCTCGATTTCGCGCGGCAGGCCATTGGCCATGTCGCGCAGCGTATCGAACGCGGCGAGCACGGTTGTCCTTCGCTCCCCATCCGGGCGGGGCGGTGCGAGAAAACCGCCCATGCCTTCCACGCGGATCGAACCGGCGAGTTCGCGGCCATCCCACAGAGCAGGGCGTGTGTGGAAAGCGCCGTCCTCCGCGCGCGCGAAGACCGTATCGAATGATGTCTGGCTGGGAGTGTCGAGCTTGCGGGCCATCAGTTCGGCGGCCTTGCGCTCAACGCCGAGGGCGAGAGCGATCTCACGACGCACAGCTTCGGCTGTGGCCTGGTTTGACACGGCCAGCTCCTCGGCCGCGTCTGCGCGGTAGTAGGCGATCGCCGACTGATAGGAATTGAACGCCATGCCGCCGACGAATAGGGCGACGACCGGGAGCGCTATCAGCAGACCTCTTAGAGAGAGCGACATCCCCGATCTTGTCGCCCAATCGGCAACAACGCACAATAGGCTAGATATTCTGGTGAGA
Organism: Qipengyuania flava; assembly: GCF_019448255.1. NCBI lineage: Bacteria > Pseudomonadati > Pseudomonadota > Alphaproteobacteria > Sphingomonadales > Erythrobacteraceae > Qipengyuania > Qipengyuania flava. The sequence goes on along the minus strand of NZ_CP080410.1, from coordinate 2,517,293 downwards.
TAGGTCGCCCGATCCGTGCCTGAGGCGAAAATGGCGGAGACGGAGGTGGCAAGCCGAAAGACATAAAGGTCTGATGCCAAAGTGAAAGACCGGGAGCAACTCGATGGTGCTCCCACAATTGCTCCCACAGAATTGAGCTCTATCCTCAGGGCCTACCACTTCCTCGCGCAACCTACCTCAACTCTGGTTCCGAAACCGTTTTCTCTCGAGTCCAGCACAAAAGCAGTGTCATAGGAATGGCAGCGTCGAACCATTGCGCGCGTCCAGCTTTCTTAGACGCAAAGCAATCCCGGCCGGACGTCGCAGAATAGAGCTTATTCCTCTGGCCCTCAAGCAGCGACAGGACCAATCCCTCGATTTCGCTACCTACGTCATCACTACAATTGACTCATATAATGGCACTGTATATGCCAACAAACAAATGGCACTATTAATGTCGTTAGAGGAGGGAGAGTCAATGGAGCACGGGCAAGGCAAGGCGACCAAATTTCTGATATCTGCGAGCATCGCGGGCCTTATGGCTACCGGATTCTCAGGGGCGGCATCGGCTCAGGATCGCGCGGACGAAGAGGCGGAGAATAACGTCATCGTCGTTACGGCCCAAAAGCGTTCCGAAGATGTGCAAGACGTGCCCATCTCGATTGCAGTGTTCTCCGCTGAATCACTCGAAGAAGCCAACGTCGACACCATTCTTGAGCTGACTTCAGTCGCGCCAAACTTCCAGGCGCGCCAATCGCAGCAGATCGCCACTACCACTTTGCGCGTGCGCGGCATCGGTGCTGCTGGCAACACCGCGATCGAGCCGAGTGTCGCGACCTTCCTCGATGGCGTCTATATTCCGCGCTCAGGTTCGGTTATCGCAAGCTTTCTCGACATTGAAGGCGTCGAACTTCTGCGCGGCCCGCAAGGCACGTTGTTTGGCCGCAATGCCAGCGCTGGCGCACTGTCGCTGCGTTCGGGCACGCCTCGGAACCAGTTCTCCGGCATGGTGCGCGGCGAAGTTGGTAATGGTGATCGCTATCGTGTGGATGGCTTCATCAATGCGCCGCTTGGCGAGAATGTCGCGATCCGTGCGGCCGGGCTCTATCAGGACTTTGGCGGCTATTGGACCAATCGCCTTGATGGCGAGCAGCTGGGTGGCTCGGAAACCGCTGCCGGCAGGATCAGCCTGAATGCGCAATTCGGTTCGCTCGACTGGACTGTCCGCGCTGACTACTCGAAGATCACAGGCGACGGGCTGTCGAACAATGACTTCGATCCGACGTCGGTCACGCCCGCACAGCTTGCATTCTTCCAAGCGCGCCTTGGCGGTGTGCTGCCAGATACTACCTTGTTTGACCGGACGCTGAACCAGTTCCAGGAATCGCGTTTCGACGACAAGCACTGGGGTGTGATGAGCGACGCGTCGCTCGATGTGGGCGAGTTTACGTTCCGGCTGATCAATTCCTATCGTGACTGGGACAACTTTCAGAACGATGGCGACATCAGCTTCACGCCGGTCAATATCTTCACCCGTGACGGAGCATACCGCAGCAAGAGCCACAACCACGAGCTGCAAATCATCTCCCCCGAACGTGGTTTGCTTGGCGGAGCGCTCGATTTCGTAGCCGGGCTCTATTACTTCCAGGAAGATTACCGGATTGACGAGCAATTCCAGCTTGGCCCGGGCTTCTGCAACACGCTGGTGCCGCCGCCTGCGCGGCCGCAATGCAACGGCCTGCTTGCCATGGGGCTGGGCGAAGATGCGACTGATCTCGACTTTACCCAGGACGTAGAAAGCATCGCGGCCTACGCTCAGGCCAATATCTATGCCAGCGATAGCCTTTGGTTCACGCTCGGCGGGCGCTGGACGCAGGACAAGAAGGACGCGCTGTTTGTTCAGACGCGCAACAACCCCTTCGCGGCTGCCCTCCGTGCGCCGGAAAATCAGGTCCTGGCGCTGGACGAAGACGAGTTCACCTATCGCCTCGGGATCAATTTCCAGCCCCACAGCGATCTACTTCTGTTTGCTTCGCATTCGACGGGCTACAAATCGGGCGGGTTTAACTCGGGCGGCAGCGGAGCTCCGCTCCTCGGGCGAAGGACATTCGCTTCGGAGACGATCGACAATTACGAGATTGGCGCGAAGAGCACTTGGCTAGATGGCGCGCTGCAGGCGAACATCACCTTCTACCGGATGGATGTGAACGGACTGCAAGATCGTACTTTCGACGGGATCGGCTTTATCGTCCTCAATGCCGGCGACTTGCGGCAGCAGGGCTTCGAATTCGACACGGTCATTCGTCCCTCGAGCCGTTTTCAGGTCATGGCCTCGCTCGCCTATCTCGACAGCGAGTTCACTGACTTCCCACTGGCGTCCGGTCTTCCGGGGCTGGGCGGAACGCAAGATCTGACGGGGCAAAGTGTAGCCGTGGGCTCACCCGAATTCAGTGGCTCCTTCGGTTTCCAGTGGCGCGGAGAATTCGGTAGCTCGGACATCGGGTGGCGTCTGAACTCGAACTACAGCTTCCAGTCCGATGCCTATATCGGCGCGGCGACCGACGGAAATCCCCAATCGATCCAGGACGGGTTTGGCTTGCTCGATGCGCGGTTCACGATTGAATCGCTCAACGATAGCTGGTCACTCTCGGTGTTTGGCAGCAACCTGTTCGACAAGGGCTATTGCACCGTTCGCTTCCCGCAGCCGCTCGATGCCGCCTTTGGCCTGCGCAACGGCGTTTTCCCGGGTTCGACCGGCATCCGCTGCACCGAAGGGACGCCGCGTACTTACGGCGCGACCGCCACGTATCGCTTCTAACGATGGGTCCTCTCCCATCCCTTGCGACCCGGTTCGGCTTGCGAGTGAGCCGGACCGGGCGCATTTTGTCGAACTGGTCGATCGCAAGAGGGTGAAGGAATGAAGCGCTGGCAGAAATGGGTGCTAGGCATTGGCGTGGTTGCGATTGGGCTTGGGGTGGTTGGTTACCTCAACCGGAGCGCGCTGATCCTTGCATTCGTAGAGCGCAGGGCGGAACAGGAAGAAATCGCGCCCAACCGGCCCATCGTTTGGCAGCAAGGACCGTCCGAGGCGGATTTGCCCCCGGCTGAGCGAGCGCCGAACATCGTGTTCATCCTGTTCGACGATCTCGGGATCAACGACCTGTCGACCTTTGGCGGGGGTGTTGCCGGTGGCGCGGTGCCTACCCCAAATATCGATCGGCTAGCTGCAGAAGGCGCGATCTTCACCCAAGCCTATTCCGGCAGCGCGACCTGCGCCGTGTCACGCGCGCAGTTGATGACCGGGCGCTATCCGACCCGCACTGGCTTCGAATACACGCCGACCCGCCCCGGATTTGGGAGGGTCGTCGCCATGGTCGGGAACGACATCCGGGATGATTTGCCGCCTGCGACCTATGATGCCGAGGCCGAGGTCGGGAAGCCCGATTATGACGATATGGGCCTTCCCAGCGAGGAAGTGACGATCGCCGAAGTTCTCAGGGAGCAAGGCTATCACAACGTCCATATCGGAAAGTGGCATCTCGGTACCGGCAATGGATTTCACCCGCTTGACCAAGGCTTTGATGAAAGCCTCGTCATGACCGATCTGATGCACCTTCCGGAAGACGATCCCAACGTCGTCAATGCCAAGGTCGATTTCGACCCGATCGACAATTTCCTTTGGGCTTCGGGTCGATACGGCACCACGTTCAACAAGAGTGAGAAATTCGAACCCGGCGGATATCTGGCGGACTACTGGACCGATCAGGCCGAACGCGTGATCGAAAACAACCGCAATAGGCCATTCTTCCTCTATCTGGCCCATTGGGGAGTTCACACGCCGCTGCAGGCGACGCGCGAGGATTACGAGGCTGTCGGCGATATCGCGCCGCATCGCCTGCGGGTCTACGCAGCTATGGTCCGTTCGCTCGACCGAAGCGTTGGCCGTGTGATGGCCAAGCTCGAGGAGCAGGGCCTTGCGGACAACACCATCATCGTCATCTCGAGCGACAATGGCGGTGCGGGTTACATCGGATTGCCTGAAGTCAATGCGCCGTATCGCGGGTTCAAGATCTCCTTCTTTGAAGGCGGCATTCGTGTGCCTTTGCTGGCGCGTTGGCCTGCCAGGATCGCTCCCGGCACGCAGATCGATTTGCCAGCCGCGCATGTCGATGTCATGCCGACTTTGGCCGCGGTTGGTGGCGGTAGACTGCCGGCGGGAGTCCCGATCGATGGACGCAACTTGCTCCCAGCAATGACAGGCGCGGGCCAAATGGAGCGCCCTGACGCGCCGCTATTCTGGAGCAGCGGTTATTACAAGGTCGTGCGGGCCGGCGACTGGAAGCTGCAGGTCGATGGCAAGCAGGACAAGCGCTGGTTGTTCGACCTGGCGAATGATCCGACCGAGCAGGTCAACCTCGCGAGCCGCAATCCCGAAAAACTGGCTGAACTCGAAGCCTTGCTGGCCGCGCATCACAAGGATCGCAAGCCAGCTCTCTATCCGACCACTGCCGATATGGTGACCATGATCGACAAGACGCTGGCCGAGCGGTTCGAGGACGGTGACGAGTACATTTACTGGCCGAATTGAGCCAACAGGAGGACCAAACCTTGGCCGTGCTGCCGCCTTCCACTAATGATCGCTACGCCGGACCGCGAGCTGCTGCGTGGTTCCTGGCCCTGATGTCGCTGATCACGATCATTCCGGGCAACATTCACACATTCCTGCCCGATGGCGGCGCAGGAGTGATCGCCGGGCGTGACCTTTCAGTAAATGGTGACACCATTATCCGGCTGTTTGCCTGGGCCGGGGCAACGCAGATCGTCTGGGGGATCATGCTCCTGCTGATTTCGCTGAGATATCAGAGTTTTGTGCCGCTGGCTCTTGGCCTGCTGTTCCTCGAACGCTGCATTCACACCTGGACCATGTGGGGTCCGAAGGGGCAAGCTGACGGCTATCTGCCACCCGAAGCCTACGTCACATTAGTGCTTGTGCCGCTGCTCCTCGGTTTCTTCTTTCTCTCGCTTCGAACGCCGCGTGAGCCGAAGGCCCTATGATATCCGCCGAACTTCCGTCGCACGGTCCGGCCTTTGGCTTCGACTGGATCGCTACCGCAGCTGACCGCACGCCGGACAATCTTGCCCAGATCGACATCGCGAGTTCGCGGCGCTTTACCTATGCGCAAATGAATACCCGCGTCGGCGCTCTGGCGGCGCATCTTCGCTCGCTAGGCATCGCAAAGGGTGACCGTGTCGCCTATCTGATGATGAACAGCAGCGATGTATTCGAAGTGATTTTCGCGTGCTGGCGCATTGGCGCGGTTGCAGTCGCGCTGAATTGGCGGCTGACTGGGCAAGAACTTACATTCATTGCCGAAGATGCCGGCCCTAAGTTGCTGATTCATGATCGTGACCTGAGCGAGCTTGCCTCTGATATCGCAGACATGCCGTGCTTCGAATGCCGGATTGAAACTGCCGGCGATGGCAGCGAGAGCGATTATGAGCGCGCGATAGCGGTATCGAAGTCGCTGGCATGGCCAGACGCGCCACCATTACTCTCTGATATCTGCATGCTGATGTACTCATCGGGTACGACCGGGCGCCCCAAAGGTGTGGTCATCACCCACCAGATGCAGCTTTTGAATGCATGGGGCACGATTGCCGATGCGTCGATTGGCACTAGCTCGACATCGCTTTGTTTCATGCCTCTGTTTCATATCGCCGGGGTGAACGGCGTAATCGGGCCTTGCTTTCTCGCCGGGGCCTGCGTCGCCATTGTGAGGACCTTCGATCCCGGCAAGGTGCTTGGCCTGATCGACGATCCCGAGCTGGGTGTGACGCACTTTGTTGCCGTGCCAGCGATCTACCAGGCGATGCTTGCTCATCCCCAATCCGAGGCGACCAATTTTTCGAGGATCGTTACTTCGTTCGTGGGAGCCTCTTCGGTGCCCCTTGCGCTCTTGGAAGGATGGAAGGCTCGCGGGCTGCGGTTGCGTGAAGGCTATGGTCTGACGGAAAGTGCGGGAGCGGGTGTAACAATGCCGGCTCACTTCGCTGGGGAGCCAATCGAAGCGAGCGGCAAGGCATCGCACAGCTTCGAGTTGAAGGTCGTCGATGACGAAGGTCAAGAGGCGTCACTCGGCGAGCTCTGGATGCGCGGGCCCTGCATAACCCCCGGCTACTGGAACCGCCCCGAGGCAAATCGCGAGAGCTTTGTCGACGGCTGGTTCCGCACCGGGGACGTGGTTTCGCGCGATGAGGATGGTTTCTACAAAATCCAGGACCGGCTCAAGGACATGTATATTTCGGGCGGTGAAAACGTCTATCCGGCAGAGGTCGAGGGTGCCATTTATGCGCGCGACGACATCGCCGAAGTGGCTGTGATCGGACTGCCGGATGAACGCTGGGGCGAGATCGGCTGTGCGGTGGTGGTGCCAAAGCAGGGGGTCGATATTGGGTTGGATGACCTTCGCTCAGGCCTCGAAGGCAGGCTCGCCCGCTACAAGCTTCCGGCACGGCTCCAACTCGTCGAAATCCTGCCGCGTACTGCCTCGGGCAAGGTGAAGAAGAACGAGTTGAGGAAGCTCTTTTCAAGAGAGGATACGTAACCATGACCAAGGCGAAATGGATCTGGATCGGATTTCTCGCAATCCTCTATGCAGGTTTCTGGGCGTGGTATGGCGGCAATGGCGATCCGTTGACCGAGGCCGAGGGCGAAGAGCTCCTCTCGCGTATGGAGCAGATGTACGATTTGGATCGCGACGAGGCACCGGCGGGTAGCATGCTGCGCAACCTCACCGACATGATCCCGCGTGATGACGGGCGCGAATTCTACGCGGTCAATCTGGAGACACGCAAGCAAGGTCCAGAGGCCATCGCAGCCGAAGAGGAGTACACAGGCCGGGTTGTGCCGCTTCTCCTTGCACGCGGCAGCCACCCTGTCTTTTTGAGCGAGCCTGCGGGGCTGATGCTGGGCGAATATGGCAAGGAAATCGACCGCGTGGCGGTGATCCGTTATCGCTCGCTGCGCGACCTTATCGACATGATCCTCGATCCTGAGATGGTGGATGCGCGCGAATACAAATACGGCGCGCTCGAGCACACTGAAGTCTTCATTACCCGTCCGACGCTGACGTTTGTGCAGGTCCGCCTGATCGTCGGTCTGGCATTGCTCATTCTGGCCTGGGCAGGGCTGGCGGCAATAGGTCGGCGGGAGAAGAGGAGTTCGCGCGATAACCCAGCCGGTTGAGCCTGAAAACAATCCCAACTCGCGGCTGATGGTCGATCCGCCGGCGCTGCTGCGTCGGCTAATGATGCGAATGTTCGACCGGGTCATTGATCCCGAGAGGCGAGCGAAGGCCCGCGCCAAGGCAGAGCGACGCAGAGTGCGCAAGGGCGCGCCGCATATCGTCGAATATTTCCACCAATGGGACGATCCCTACTCGCAATTGGCCGAGCAGGTCCTTGACCGGTTCGGCGAGCGCTACGACATCAAGCTCGTCAGGCACGAGATTCGCGCAACCGGCGGCAAAAACCAGCCAGAGCTGGAGAAACTCGACACCTGGGCACGGCGCGATGCGGAACTGATCGCACCGTACTATGGCCTCAAGCGGCCATCCGAGCTCGATCGATCAGCGCATCATGCTCCGAGTGAAGCTGTGCTCGATGCGGGCAGCGCAAGGCTGGCCGAGCTCGGCCACTATTCCGGCGCGATGTTTTACTATGCGGGCGAATGGTATTGGGGGGTGGATAGGCTGTTCTATCTTGAGCAGCGCCTGCGCGATCTTGGCGCTTGCCGCGATGTTTCGCTGCCTTTCTTGTGCCCGCGACCCGAAATTGATGTGAGCGGTGCCGATGCCAGCGCGCTGACGCTCGATTTCTATCCTTCCATAAATTCGCCCTATACCTCGATCATCTATGACCGCACGATCGCGATGGCGCGCGAATGCGGGGTCCAGCTGGTTCACAAGCCAGTACTACCAATGATCATGCGCGGCGTGCCGGCAACACGCGAGAAGGGCCTCTACCTCATGTTCGACACCAAGCGCGAGGCGGAGAACATTGGCATCGGCTTCGGGCCGGTCATGACGCCCATCGGCGAACCCACGCGGCGGATTTACTCGTTGCTTCCTTGGGCGAGACGGCAGGGGCGCGATACGCAGCTCATGTCCGCCGCGCTCGACCTCGCTTTTCGCAAGGGCGTCGCGCTTCACAGGAGGGCCGGATTGCGAAAGGCGGTCGAGCAGCCTGGTCTCGACTGGGGCGATGCACAAGCCCACCTCGTTTCGCCCGGTTGGAAGGACGAAACCGCTCGCTACCAGGCCGAAATGGGGGATGAACTCGGCCTCTGGGGAGTGCCGAGCTACCGTTTGCGAGGCGGCGAGGGCGAAGAAGACCTGTGCGTCTGGGGACAGGACCGTTTGTGGCTCGTCGCAGCCGAAATCCGTAGACGCGCGGGCGCCACTGGAGTTTCGGCATGATCGGTGCCATTGCTTCGGAAGGACAATTTTTGAGAGTGAATGATGGCGCGTAAGTCTGCAGCAGTCAGAAATACGATCGAGGGTGAGAAGCCCCATACAGACGGCAGGCGCGAGCGTAGCCGGGCGAGCAGACGCGCGATCATTCACGCTATGATGGACCTGATCGTCGAGGGAGATATCGACCCCAGCGCGGCCAGGGTTGCCGAAAGGGCTGGTGTAGGCCTGCGCTCGGTCTTCCGCCATTTCGACGACAAGGAGACCCTCTATCGCGAAATGAATGCGATCTTGGGCGAAGCCTATGTGCCGCAGATGCGTGAACCCTACAAATCAACCGATTGGCGCGAACAATTGGGCGAGTTGGTGGAGCGCCGGGCCAAGGTCTACGAGGAGATTGCACCTTTCCGTATCTCGACCAGCGTTCAGCGGTTTCATTCGCCCACATTGATGGAGAATTATCGCGGGTTGCTCAAAGCGGAGCGCAAGGCGCTTGATGCAATCCTGCCAGAACCTGTTCGCAATGACGAACATCGCGCGCGCGCCATTCTGCTGGCAACCAGCTTCGATTCCTGGCGCCTGTTTCGTCACGACGAAGAACTGTCAAAGAAAAAGACGCTCGAGGCGATCAAACAGCTCTTGCAGGATGTTCTCGACCAGATCGAAGACTGATGCAGTCGCGCGTCTTTGCCCTGGCCTTGCTATTCCTAGCCGGTTGCTCGGCACAAGAGGAAGACGATGCACCTAAGTCGGAAGCGAGCCAATGCAAGGGCATTTCCAAACCCGGCGAGATGGTCTGGATCGAAGGTGGAAAGTTCGTGATGGGCGAGGCTCCTCGTTATCCCGAGGAAGGGCCACCGCGCGAAGTGGAAATCCCCGGTTTTTGGATCTCTGCGACCGAAGTTACTAACGCACAATTTGCCGAGTTTGTCCGCGAGACTGGCTATGTGACGATGGCGGAGCGCGAGCCGCCCAACATTCCCGGAGCGCCTCCCGAAATGCTCCAGCCGGGCTCGGCGACATTCCGTTTGCCGACTTCGGATAACCCAAGCTGGTGGTCCTGGACAGTCGGGGCGCAGTGGCGTGCGCCGAACGGAATTGGTTCTTCAATCAAGAGAAGAATGAACGATCCGGTGGTCCAGGTCGCCTATGACGACGCGCTGGCCTATGCCGAATGGGCCGGGAAGGGCCTGCCAAGCGAAGAGCAATGGGAATATGCTGCGCGTGCTGGATTGGGCAGTCTGACGGAACCCAAGGATGCTACGGGCAAGCCGCTGGCAAACTATTACCAAGGTGTGTTTCCCGCCCGGGACCTGGGCGAAGACGGATTTACCTCACGCGCACCGGTCGGTTGCTTTGAGCCCAACGCATTCGGGCTCTTCGACATGATCGGCAATGTGTGGGAATGGACTTCGACTGAAGGTGCGCGTGCGGACGCGATTGAACGGGTCGGTGTGATCAAGGGCGGTTCGTTCCTGTGCGCTGCCAATTACTGTGCACGGTACCGCCCTGCTGCCCGACAATTTCAGGAACGCGGACTTGGCACCGATCATATCGGTTTTCGAGTGATCGATACAGCACGGGAGCCACCCGCGTTGAACGGAGAGGATTAGCAAATGCAGGTCGTCAATCAGGTGAATCCGTCGGGCGAACGAATGAAAGAGTTCTTCGGAGGCGAGGAGGATGGACCTTTCGTAATGGTCAACCTGCTCAAGTTCAAGGCGAGTGCCGAGTATCCCGATGGCCGCGATACCGAACTGAGTGGTGCGGAGGCCTATGCAATCTACGCGCGCGGCGTGTTTCCATTGGTTGAGAAACACGGCGGTCGCCCGGTTTTCGATGGCACTGTCACCGGCCTGATGCTCGGCGAAGTCGAGGATAACTGGGACATGGTCGCGTTGGTTGAGTATCCCTCGCTCGAAGCTTTCCGCGCCATGATACTTTCATCTGAGTATCAAGAGATCGCGGTTCACCGAGCTGCCGGGCTGGAGGGGCAACTCAATATCAAGACGCAAGCGTCGGCCCGCTAGCTTTCCGTCTTCTTCTCTGGCCAGAGCGCCATGATCAGCATGACAAGTGCGATGACCGGCACGACAAGATTGCCGACCTGGCCGGGGGCAGTGCCAAGCGTTTCAACCGGCTTGAACCGTCCGATCAATCCGCGCCCGGTCCATTCCACGAGCACGATCAGCCACATCAGAGGCACCATGGATCTGTAGCGGAACGCGGCCAGCAACATCAGCAGGCCGAGCAAGAGTTGCACCAGGCCCCATTGCGCGAAGATCGCGATGATCGTGGCGGTTGCGCCGCTCGCGTAGTTGTCTAGCGGGATCGTGGCGATGCTTTGCGCTCCGCCATCCGGCGCAAACATGTGATGTTGGCTGCGCCACAGCGTCACCGCGGTGAGCGGATAAAAGAACCACAGTGCAAGTCTGTTGCCGCGATAGACATTGTCGAACTGCGCCGGAAACAGACGCTCCAGAACGTGTTTCATTGAAGGAACTCCAGGCAGTTTGCAGCAGAAAGCACCGGATCAATCCGCCCGCGCGTTTCATCGCTGAGTGCCGCGTAGCGCGACCGCTGATCAGCAAGGCATTTCAGCTGATACTTGAAGGTGCCTTGCTCGTAGGGCATGTCATCGACTTCGATCCGGAATGTCTTTTCGCCTGCATCGGCAGCCGCCGCATTGGCGAGCAGGAAAGGAACGTAGACCCGACCGACTTCTGCAAGCAGGCTTTGGGCGACGGGCTTGAGCGGAGCATCCGCATCATCCCATTCGCCCTCGATGCCCGACGCATCATCGACATGGAGCAACCAACGGAAGGTGTAAGGATAGTCGGCGCGCATCATTGATTGCGCGGTGGGATCAACCCCGAGCTGCGACAGCTGTCCATAGATCCCGAATTCGGCGAGCGAGGGACGGCTGCCGAACAACCAGTGCTCGTTCACCACGTGATCTTCGAGTGCGTGCATCACCCTTCGGGTCGAGGCTTCGATCAGCGGAAAATTCTCGCGCGTGCAGCCGACGATCGCCATGCGGCCGACCTGTCGATCGCGGAACACCTCCGCCATGCCCTGGCTGGAATCCAACCCGCCGCCCTTGAGCGCGTCGAAAGACAGCCAGCGACTCATCTGGATTTGGTCGACTTCCTCCAGCCATCGGTAGCCGAACATCGCCTTGGTCAGCCATTCATCGGCGAAATCCTCGAGGAGGTGAGCAATAAATGCCTGTGCCGGGTCTGCCGGAACGACTTTGCGCTCGGAATGTCGTTCTTCCAGATCATAAAGCACTGGCGTGCTATCGTTCCTGAAGTTGCCGTCAGGATATTCGATAATCGGAATAACGGGCGGCAGGCCTTTCTCGGCGGCAAGTTGCTGCATCTGGCTACCGTGTGACCAGATGTGCGTGATCCGGCGATATCGCATTAGGGCGCGCATTTTCAGCGAATAGGGCGAGCCCAATGCACCATGGATCGTGTACATTGCCGGTCTCCTCACATGAGTTCGCGCCGCTTGATGGCATCGCTAGAGGCTGGCAGCGAGAACAACATGCCATCTTCGCCCACGACCAGCGTGCCGTCGAAGCGGTCGGGTGCGTCACCGAGAAACGCAGGATACAGGTAGGCGCTGGGAAGGGGTGGAATGAGATGGCTAAGTACCAGCATTTGCGCCCCTGCTGCTTGCGCGCTTTCCGCGGCGTCCTGCGGCGACGCGTGATAGTCTCTGATATCGAACATGATCTTCGCGCCGCTTTCGACTCCCTGTGCAGTTAGCATCGCCTGCAACTCGCTCACCATTTCCATTTGCAAAGCCTCGTGCACGATCAGGTCGGCACCTTCGCAGACACGTTCGAGATTTGCGGATTTCTCAGTGTCGCCGCTGATGCAGAGCGAGCGTCCTTTGTAGTCGAAACGATAGCCTACAGCCGGATCCACTGGATCATGCGGGACTTTGAAGGCGGCGACCCTCAGGTCGCCTCGTTCAAGCACAATGACGCTATCGCCGGTCATTTCAAAGGGGCGCGCTTCGGATCCGCCACCGCTTGATGGGGCTACATCTTCGCCATGATGCGCAGTGCGATAGGCATCATCGGTCGCGTAAGCCGCGTTGAACCCGTCGATCACGGCTTCTACGCCGCTTGGGCCATAGACCGGGAGCGGGGCAGTGTTAGAACCCCGGGTCCAGTGAAACAGCTGGAGCGGCCCAAGTCCGTCGATGTGGTCGGAATGGAAGTGCGTCAGAAAAACCCCATCCAGATCGCCAGCGTTGAAACCCATCAAGGCCAGGTTCCGCCCGCCACCCTCGCCAATGTCGACAACGAAGGCCTGGTCCCCGGCGATAACGATGTTGCATGGCCCAGCACGGTCGATGTTCGGCATCGGCGAACCCGTTCCACACAGCCCGACATGCAGTCCATCCTCGATCCCGGCGAGAGTGTTGCCGCCGAGGTTCTGTTCGATTCCGCGCTGGAATAGCCAAAACCCGATGGGCTTTTGTAATGCGAATACCGCGACAAGCGCCAAGCCTACCACGGCCACCAGGCCGATCCCTACCTTCTTCAATGCATCCTCCGTCATCCGTCGGAAAGAAGTGGCACTATAAATGTCAAAAAGCAATTGCAAAACCCGCGGCAGAATGCAAAATGACATATAAAGTGCCAATAAATGGAGGTGGAAGTTGCCAGCTCAAATCCGGATGACGCGATATCCGGGCGCAAGCCCGGCACGCGACGTATGGAAATTGACGCATGACGAGATGCGTGACTTGTGTGATGGCGAAGTCGGCGTCGCGATCCACACGATATCGATCGACCCAGGAATGAGCGGGTGGATTACCGACAAACGCAGCTACTTGCCACCAGTGAAACCCGGCGGCGTGATGCGCGCATTCGGGGTGGGTGAAGTAACCGAAAGCAAGTCGGACCAGTTCGATGTCGGAGAATGGGTGACGGGCTTTACTGGGGTGCAGACGCACGGCGTCTATCGGGCGAAGAACCTGCGCAAGATCGACACTTCGCTCGCGCCATCCAACAAGTTCCTAAGCGGACTGGGGATGACAGGATACACTGGCTACTTCGGCATGAGTGACTTGGGGCGGCCTAAAGAGGGCGAAACCGTCGTCGTCTCTGCTGCATCGGGCGCGGTAGGTTCGATTGCAGCGCAGGTCGCCAAGGGAGCCGGGGCGCGGGTCGTCGGCATCGCTGGCGGGCCGAAGAAATGCGCATACCTGCTCGACGAACTCGGGCTTGATAAGGCGATCGATTACAAGGCCGGTAATGTCGGCGAAGCTCTGGCGCAGGCATGTCCGGACGAGATCGACCTCTATTTCGACAATGTCGGGGGCGAGACGCTTGAAGCCGTACTCGGCCTTATGAAATATCGCGGGCGTATCGTCGTTTGTGGTGGCATCTCGCAATATGGCGATTTTGCCGGGGCACGTGGTCCGGCCAATTTCATGTCTGTCGTGACGCACAGCCTGACGATCCGCGGCTACACCATGCGCGATTACATGCACCGCGTGCCTGAAGCACTCGAATGGTTGGTGCCTGCCTGGAAGGATGGGCGTCTGAAGATGCGCGAACACGTGGTCGAGGGCATCGAGAACTTTCCCGATGCATACGAGATGATCTTCCGCGGTGAGAACCACGGCAAATTGTTGCTGAAGGTAGGCGACACGCGATGAACCGGTTGCGCACCCCTGACGCGTGTTTCGAGAATCTTGCCGATTTTCCCTTTGCGGCGAACTATGTCGACGTCTCGGATCATGAGGGTGGCAGCTTACGCCTCGCCTTTGTCGACGAAGGCCCAATGGATGGGCCGCCAGTGGTCATGATCCACGGCAATCCGACCTGGTCCTTTATGTGGCGAAAGCTGATCCCGATATTGGCCGCCAACGGATACCGCGCCATCGCGATCGATCTCATTGGGATGGGCCGTTCGGACAAGCCCACACAGATGAGCGACTACACGATTGCCCGCCACGTAGCCTGGGTGAGGGAGGCGCTGTTTGAAAAGCTGCAACTCACCGACGCTCATTTCATCCTGCACGATTGGGGAGGGATAATCGGCCTTCGTGCGATTGCCGATCATCAGGATCGCGCCCGAAGCGTGATTATGTCGAATACGGGTTTTCCTGTGCGGAATCCTGAAGAGCCGATCGCAAAGATGGCTCGTAAGGGCGCGGCGATGTTGCGCCGCTTTCAACTCTACATCCGGCTCCGGAAGAACTGGCAACATTGGAAGACTTTGAGCCGCATTACCCTCAAGGACATGCCGGCTGAGGACGTGGCGGGCTTCGCAGCGCCATATCCTGATAGGCGCTACCTCGTCGGCAACAGGCAATTCACGCAGATGCTGCCGACGCGCAATGATAACCCGATGCTGGTTGAGAACTGGCATGCGCTACAGAAACTCAAGAGATTCGAAAAGCCATTCCAGGCGATCTATTCGGACAAGGATCAGGTTTCTCCCAAAGGGTTTCACAGCGTCCGCCCGGCAATCCCGGGCACGCGCGACTACGAACCGATCATCCTGAAAGGCGGCTCGCATTTCCTCCTCGAGGACGTGCCCGAAGCCTACGCGCGCGAGGTAATCGCCTTTCTCGAAAACATCAAAGGAGGCTGAGATGGCCATGAAGACCGAGCTTTGGGTCGCCCGCGACGACCTTCGGCGCACGAAGATTGTCGAAAGCGAGCAACAACCCCTCGAAGTTGGCCAGATCCGTGTCGCCATCGAGAAGATGGGACTGACCGCGAACAACGTCAGCTACGCTGTCTCGGGGGAAGCAATCGGATACTGGAAGTATTTTCCGGCCGAGGGCGAGTGGGGCAAGGTCCCCGGGTGGGCCATGGCAGACGTGGTGGAATCGCGTAGCAACGCTATTGCCGAAGGTGAGCGGCTCTATGGCTTCTTTCCGATGGCAAGTGAGGTCATCCTGAAACCCGGTCATGTGGCGGACGATTTCTTTATGGATGTGAGCGAGCACCGGGCAGAGCTGCCTGCGCTCTACAATCAGTATCGGCGGACGAAAGGCGAGCCGGAGGCTCTTCAAAAACTTGAAGACGAACGTTGCCTGCTGTTTCCTCTCTTCGTCACCTCCTTCGTTCTCTACGACTATCTGATCGATAACCAATTCTTTGGGGCACAGCAGATCATCATCGGTTCGATCTCCTCGAAAACCGGTTTCGGCCTGGCGCATCTTCTCAAAAATGATCCGAATGTGACTCACAAGGTCGTCGGCCTGACATCATCCGGCAATGTGCCCTTCGTCGAGAGCCTGAACTGTTGCGACCAGATTGTGACTTATGGCTCCGAAGACGCGATCGATGCGAGCCTTCCGGCCGCGTGGATTGATATGTCGGGCGATGGGCCGCTCACCGGCAAGCTCCACCATTTGCTCCGCGAGAACATGGTCGAGAGTTGCGTTGTAGGCGCCACCCACTGGGAGGCCGAGCGCAAACGGGACAAGGATCTGCCCGGTGCCAAGCCCAAATTCTTCTTCGCCCCCGGCCACATTGCCAAGCGCGATGCCGAATGGGGTCACGGTGAGATCTGGCGTCGCGGATCTGAGGCAGGCGCAGCGATTGCCAGGTCGATCTCGGACCAGATCGCGGTTGAAGCCATCTCAGGTTCAGGCGATGTCGCTAGAATCTGGTGCGATATGCTCGACAATAAGGTTTCGCCCAGCCGTGGGATCATGATTTCGCTTTGATATTCCAGCTACGCAGGAGAGTTCCTGATGAAAATCTCTAGAATTGTTGCTGCTTCCGCCCTGCTCGTTGCCGCGCCAACAATAGCAAATGAGAAAGCGGACGATCGGGCCAAGGCGCGGGAGAATTTCCAGCAGGCGGATGCTGATAGCAATCGCAAACTGACACGAGCAGAATTTCGAAACTTCATAAATGCCAATGCCGATGATGACATCGGGCGCGCTGCTATGGTGCGCCGGTTCGGGGCCTATGAGAAGGCCTTCGAGCGACTGGATGCGAACAAGGATGGTGAGATCAATGCGCAGGAGCTTGCCGCGGCAAGACGAGAATAAGCCACGGGCTTGAAGAAGTCGCTGAGCTTCGCTGGCATCAATTTTTAAGCTTGTCCGGTCGACTAAATGTGATTGTCGCGACATCTTGGTCGACCGAATAGAGCAGATGGCAGTCCGTTATTACTGGAGTTCGCCCCAGACTTCCTGATTGTCACGCCGCTCCATTCTGCGGTTGATCCGCAGGTCCAGAAGGCTTTCAAGCGCGGTACTTTCAAAACGCGCGCGGATCGTAGACCGGTCATTTTCCGATTGGCGATCAAACGCATCCTTCAGCCTTTGCAGCAGGTAGAACCGGTACGGGATGACAACCGTTTCGATCTCCTCCCCGCGCCACTGGAACGGCGCCAGCCCCATGCCACTCTTCATCGATTTGTTTTTAGTCGGCGATCCAGTCTCGATTTCGGGATGACGCTCAAGCCAGCTGTTTGCGCGTTCGACATGCGCCGTGATCTCGGGAAGGTAGTCGTCGGCGATGAAACGCATGAGCTGGAGCAAGGATACGGGTAGGCTGTCACCATCGAAGAGTTTGCCTTGCGCCTTGGCGACTGCCTCATCGACGAAGGTCTCCGCCATGTTCATCCGCTCGACCCAGCGAAACACGTTGGGAGCGCTTGTTTGCATCAGCCTCAGCGGCACCGGATCGCGGGCAAGGTGAGCGTACATCGCTCCGATCAAGCCGTAGTCGGCGATAGTTGCATGGCTTCCGAGCATGAATGAGTGGTGGCGTAAGTGCTGTTCCATCAGGACAAGGAACTGCGCGTAGCTCTCTTCCACCAATTTCTGCGTGTCGGGCGTAACCCCGAACACCACAGCAGCTTGCCTCATGCGCCCGCTGGCATGGAGGAAAGCGGCATCCTCTGCATCTTTTTGCAGACCCGAGGGGAGGACGTCGCGGAATGTCTCCCGCAAGAAGGGCAGGTTCACTTCATCGAAATTCCAGCGGTAGTGCATAGCGGGACGCAGAAGGCCGTGTGAACCAAACAGCTCGAACGCATGGGCGATCAGCAGCAGCACCGGGTCCGCAGGATAGATCGGATGCTTGCTGAACCCGGCCCCATCCAAGTGATCGATAATGTCTGCGCCGTCCTGAACGATCGAGCCTTCGGGGGTTTTGATCACGGGTATGATCCAGCGACCGATCTGCGGGACGATCTCGCCTGTGAACTCCTCGCTGCCTGCTTTCACCTCTGTGAAGGGGACGGCATTGGTGCGCATGTAGGAGCGGGCTCGCGCCGTGTAGAGCGATCCGGCCATTCCATAGAGCGTGTAGGTCAAGTTTCAGTCTCTTCTGGCTATTGCCAATCTTGCATGTTATGGCACTAATAGTGCAAATAGATTGCTTCAGTCAATGAGTGACTTTGGCTAAACATCGCGATGGACCTTGGAAATGACTCAGAACCCCACCAGCGTCTTGCAGGCGGATGATCCCGCGCTGTTCAAAGCGCTCATCAAGCGACCCAAAGTCGCGTGGCCCACCATCATGCTTCTGCTTGGCGCGTATGCTATCTTCGGCATTTCGACCTTCGCCTATGTCGAGGAAGCGTTGCCTCTGCTCTGGACAATCCTATTCAACGCGGGCGCTTCGTACATTGCCTTCACCGTCGCTCACGAAGCGACCCACAGCGCTGTGAGCTCGAACCAGAAGGTGAACGATTGGGCGGGGCGGGCCGGGATGTTGCTGCTCGAACCGGGGCCATTCTTCGTGCTGTTTCGCTTCATCCATATGCAGCACCACAAGTTCACGAACGATCACGAAAAGGATCCGGATACCTATTGTGGACGCGGTGTGGCATGGCTTCTGCCACTCCGATGGCTGACCATCGATTTCGTCTATTTCAGCAATTATCTGAAACCGGAAGTTTTCCGCAAAAGACCAAAGAGGGAGAAGGTCGAATTTGCCCTGTCGCTGGTCTTTGCGATTGGAGTCGTCACAGTGATGACGCTGCTTGGGTGGCTGGAACTGTACCTGCTACTGTTCTTCCTTCCGACACGGCTCGCCAAGCTATTCATCGTGTTCGTGTTCGATTTCCTTCCTCACCACCCACATAAGGTCAGTGCGAAGGAAGACCGCTATCGGTGCACGTCAAACCGGGTGGGCATGGAGTGGCTACTGACGCCTGCGTTGCTCTCGCAGAACTACCATCTCGTCCACCATCTTTACCCGACCGTGCCATTCTATCGGTACCTCAAGATCTGGAATGCGCGGAGGACCTATCACGCGTCGAAGAACCCGGCGATCGTCGGTGCGTTCTCGCTGGGCTCAAGAAAATGATGGAAGAGCATCGCGTCCACTCAGGCGACGAAAACGGCAAGACCGACGCTCCGGAAGTCGACTGACTTCCAACATCATCGATCCTCATGAGAGGGGCGCTGTCCCGACCGGACAGCGCCCCTTCCTGCTATCAAACGAGGGGATAAAATGGAGCGGGGCTGGGGACGTACTCTGTCCCGCGCAACCTGTGGTTGCGCTCCTGAGGGTGCGGTGTTTTTGGTTCGGGACCCCGCATGCACTCCCGAGCGGCTGCGGGTCGGATCGGCGCGAACCTGCGGAACCGACAGATCCCGGTTCCTGGCTTCACACGCGCTTCTTTGCCGCCGCCTCTTCGGGGGTGCAGCCCTTGTCTGGTTGAGGCAGTTTTTTGCCCTCGACGGGACAACCTTTGCGGCAGGACTGGTTGCTCACGCTCCAATGATGCACAGGGCAAATGCTTCCCGAGATTAGTCAGCCCAGAACACTGGCACCACCCTCACACATTGGAACTTGACAGGCACACCGGACGCAGCGACGCCGCCGAGAATTCTTGTTAATTATCATGACTTTGGATGTCAATTTCGGGGTGTGCATCTTCTAACTTGAACGTGATTTACGAATTGGATTCGCAAGTCACTTGCAAGTCAGAGACAACCAGGCTGTTGAAATAGCTGCCAAACTTTTCATTTTCCTACAAGCAGGCCGCGACTTACATTGGTCGTCGCCTTTCGCAGGAGTGAACCAGGTTCCTTTTCAATATGGAGCTTGGAATTATGAAGAGAGATCATTGCTTACAGACTTACGTTACCGCTCAAGTTGACGACTGGATAAAGGCCCAAGCGCGCGAGCGCGGGGTCAGCTCCAGCATCGTGGTTGCCGATTGCATTCACGATGCATGGATGCGCGATATGGAGGCAGACTTAAGAACGCCTGCCACCGATCCGATGCGTCAGAACATCTTCATCACGGTCGCGCTGGATGCGTTGCTCACATACCATCCCGAAACCGATCTGCGCGAGCGAGTGGTCGATGCTTACCACCGTAGGCTCGTTCGCCTCGGCCTCGTTGCATCCCGTCCAGAGGGAGGCGATCATGGCGAATGAGATCGAGCAGCTGTCGATGCCGTTTCTTGCCGACGCAGATCATGGGTGCTCCCAGAGGCCCAAGATCGAACGGTTCCTGAGGCTTCGAGAGGTCCTGCATCGGACAGGCCTGGGCAGGTCCACGGTCTACCGCTGGATGGATGAAGGCCGGTTTCCGAAGTCGGTTCGCCTGGGCGGTCGCTCGGTCGCGTGGATTGAGCATAAGATCGACGATTGGTTGATGAGCCGGAGCAAGTGATGGGGCTCCGGCTCAGCGTTCTCGCAGCTCAGTCTGTCTTCACTACTTGCTGCAGAAGGCAGCCCAATCGCGCATCAGTTCGCGTCGCTTATCGAGGTAGTTGGTGCGTCGATAAGCGGCCTCGACCTTGTTCGCCACAGTGTGCGCAAGCGCAGCTTCTGCGACCTCGCCCAGGTAACTGGTTTGCTCGGCAGCCCAATCGCGGAAGGAGGAGCGGAAGCCGTGCACGGTAAAGGGTATCTTGGCGTAGCGAAGGATCTTGAGGAGCGTCATGTCGGACATCGGGCGCAAGACATTGCGACCGGGAAAGATCAGGTCGCTGCACTCGGCATAGAACGGGCGGGTGCGCTGCAAGACATCGATCGCGGCATCGGTCAGAGGAACCACGTGCTCCTTTCCAACCTTCATGCGCTCGGCCGGAATGGTCCAGAGCCTGTTTCTGAGGTCGACCTCGGACCATTTTGCGCCCCGCACTTCGCCCGAACGGGAAGCACATAGGACAAGAAATTCGAGAGCGAGGCGGGCAACGCTCGTGCGCTTCTGAAGGTGCACGATGAAATCTGGAACGCTTTCGTAGGGCATCGCAGCGAAGTGTCTGTCCTGTTTGGGCTGGCGCGGAAGCGCGCGACCCAGCGAGCGCATGGGTGCCTCGGTTTCGCGCATGCCATTGGCGTAGGCCCAGTCCAGAACAACACCGATGCGTTGCTTCACGCGGCGGGCGGTTTCGGGTTTGTCCAGCCAGATGGGAAGCAGGCATTCGCGGATCACAGGGCCTTCGATATCATTGACCAGGCGATCGCCGAGCGTTGGAAAAGCGTATTTCTCTAAAGTCGTGATCCACTGGTTCTGGTGCTTGCCATTCTTCCAGCTCGCCTTCTGTTCTCGGTGCACGGTGCGCGCTGCATTGGCAAAGGTCGGCACCACGACCTCTTGCTTCCTGCGCTCCGCGATCGGATCGATTCCACGCTGAATATCGCGGCGCATATCGAATGCGTTTTCGCGCGCCTCCTTCAAGGTAATGAGCGAAAGTGACCCGAGCCCGATATCGCGACGCCTGCCTTTGATTGTGCTGCGGAGTACCCAGTAGCCCTTGTTCGGGGCAGTCAGGACAAGCGCCAAACCGTCGCCATCTCCGTAACGTCCTGGTTCCTTGAGATTTCGAATCTGCAGTGCGGTGAGCTTTCCCATATCCATCCTTTCCGTTCCGCTCCCACATCTGCTCCCACAATTCTTCGTAGAATTAGCGGGAAGATGTAGAACATAATAAGAACATGAGAATCCAGCGCAAGCCCGAAAAACCGCAGAATTCTGCGACTTTCAGGGACTTTCTAGGATATCAGGGGATTGTATAGGTGGCGGAGACGGAGGGATTCGAACCCTCGATACCCGTTACCAGGTATGGCTCCTTAGCAGGGAGCTGGTTTCAGCCACTCACCCACGTCTCCGCTGACGCAATCTGGCTGCGAGGGGCGCGCTATAGCCATGGCCCTGCATGCGGACAAGGGGCGAATTGCACCGAAAGTGCAGTCTTTTCGCCCTGGCAGGCCAGACTCGATTCGCCGCGTTTTCGATTCGGTTCATCGCCGTTTCATTGCCGCGCCGCTCAAAGAGGATTCTTCTCGTCGCGCAGTTGTCTGCGCATGGGCCGCCGACACGGAGGGATCGATGATCAAAACCACACGCATTTTGCCGCGCTTCGGCCTGGTCATGGCCGCTTTCGGCCTCGCCGCCAGCCCGCTTGCCGCGCAGGTCGAGACGATCGACCCCAACAGCGCCATTGATGGCGACCTGGTCGAAGAGCCGGGTGACCAGCCGGTCTATGGCGAGCCGGCTGCCGAAGCCGTCGACGACGCGACCACCTACACGCCCGAGCCCGATGCCGCGGCACCGGCCGATGCCTATCCCGAACAGCCGCAGTGGTCGGAACAGGCCGCCGAAGAAGCGGCGCGCGAGGGCACGGAAACCGCTGCGCTCGACGATTCGAGCACCTACCGCGAAGATGACCTGATCGGCGCGGCCGAGGGCGTCTTCGGCAAGGGCGCGGAAGGCGTCGCCAAGATGATCCGCGGTCTGCTGGCCAAGCAGGGCGAACCCAACGGCTATATCGTCGGACGCGAAGCGGGCGGTGCCTTCATCGTGGGCGCACGCTACGGCTCGGGCACGCTCTACCACAAGATCGAGGGCGAACGCCCGGTTTACTGGACCGGCCCGTCGATCGGCTTCGACGCCGGGGCCAATGCGGGCAGCACCTTCGTGCTCGTCTACAACCTCTACGACAGCGAAGAGCTTTACGAGCGCTATCCCTCGGGTGAGGGCCAGGCCTATGTGATCGGCGGCCTCACCGCCAGTTACCTGCGCAAGGGCGACGTCGTGCTGATCCCCATCCGCATGGGCGCGGGCCT
Organism: Qipengyuania flava; assembly: GCF_019448255.1. Taxonomy (NCBI): domain Bacteria; kingdom Pseudomonadati; phylum Pseudomonadota; class Alphaproteobacteria; order Sphingomonadales; family Erythrobacteraceae; genus Qipengyuania; species Qipengyuania flava. The sequence continues at coordinate 2,494,809 of NZ_CP080410.1, read as the reverse complement.
GCGCCTCGGCATCAACGCCGGCTACATGAAGTTTTCGAAGAAGCAGCGCTGGCTGCCGTTCTAACTCGATAGGAGCCCTTCGGGTCGCCCAACAACAAATCCGGATGGCTCCGGGGCCGCAGCAGGATTTCCTGTTGCGGCCCCATCCATATCGGGCAATGAGGCGCGCATGCTTGACCAACTTGAAGCCCAGGCCCCCGATGCGCTGCTCGCGCTCATCAAGATGCACGCCGAAGACCCGCGCCAGGACAAGATCGATCTTGGTGTCGGTGTCTACCGGACCAATGACGGAGCAACGCCCGTCTTCCGTTCGATCAAGGCCGCAGAGCAGCGGCTGGTCGATACGCAGGATTCCAAAAGCTATCTCGGCCCTGAAGGCGACACCGGCTTCGTTGACGCGCTGAAGCCCTATATCTTCGGCAAGGACGCCACGATGGGCGGCCGCGTGGAAGGCATGCAGACCCCGGGCGGTACCGGTGCGGTGCGCCTTGCCGTCGCGCTGGCGAAGTCCGCTGGCGTGAAACGCATCCACCTCGGCGTACCGAGCTGGCCCAACCACGCGCAGATCCTGCAGGACGTCGGCGTTGAAACCAGCACCTTCCATCACGCGAAAGCCGATGGAACAGCCGATATCGACGCGGTGCTGGATGCTATCGCCAATGCGGCGGAGACCGATTCCATCCTGCTTCACGGCTGCTGCCACAACCCCACCGGGGTGGACTACAGCGCCGAGGACTGGGCGCGGATCGCCGACGCGCTGGTCGCGAAGGGCATGCTGCCGATCCTCGACATCGCCTATCACGGGCTCGGCAACGGGCTGGACGAGGACGTCGCGGGCATTCGCACCGTGCTCGCCAAGGTGCCCGAAGCGCTGGTGGCCTATAGCTGCGACAAGAACTTCGGCCTCTACCGCGACCGCGTGGGCGCTTTTTACATGATCGCGAAGGACGCATCCGACCTGCCGGCGATCACCTCCAACGCCAACGCGCTGGCACGCGCCAACTGGTCGATGCCGCCCGATCATGGCGGCGCAGCGGTGCGCACCGTGCTGCGCGACGAAGGCCTGACCAAGCAGTGGCTCGACGAGCTGGGCGAGATGCGCGCACGTATGCGCCGTGTGCGCGAACGGCTGGCGGCGGCAGATAACGAGGTGCCGGGCCTCAACCTTGCTGCCCTCGGCGAGCAGAACGGCCTTTTCGCCATCCTTCCGCTGAGCCGTGAGCAGATCACCAAGCTGCGCGAAGACCACGGGATCTACATGGCGGGCTCGGGCCGCATCAACGTGGCGGGCCTGCACGAAGGCAACACGCCCAAGTTCATCGCGGCCCTGGCCGACGTCACGGCGGGCTGAATGGATCGCCAGCCGACCCTCGAGACCGAGCGGCTGGTCATCCGCCCGATTGCCGAAGAGGACCGCGAGCCGCTCTACGCGATCGCTTCCGACCCCGCGGTGTGGGAACAGCACCCAATCCACGACCGCTGGCGGCGCGAGGTGTTCGATGCCTTCTTCGACGAAGCGCTGGCCTGTGGCGGCGGATTTGCCGTGACCGACAAGGAAAGCGGCGCAATCCTGGGTTCGACCCGGTTCGACAAATACGATCCGGACGAAGGCGGCGTGGTCGAAATCGGCTGGACCTTCCTCAGCCCCCGCTGCTGGGGCAAGGGCATCAACCCCGAAATGAAGCGCGCCATGCTGGCTTACGCCTTCGAAAACGTGGCGCTGGTCGAGTTCCGTGTGGGCGACACCAATTACCGTTCGCGCAACGCGCTCGAAGCGATCGGGGCGGTGCGCTCGGATCGCTACGAACTCGAAAAATACCAGGGGAAGCGGGTGGTTCACCTGGTCTACGAGATCCCTCGCGAGAGCTTTGCCGAGGGGCCATTGGCCTAACCGGCGAAATTCACCCCTTTCCAAGCCGCGGCAAACTGCTAATGAGAATACTTCTCAACAAGAGGGATTCTCCTACATGCGTAAAAGCGTACTCGCCGCCGCCCTTTCGGGCACGATGCTGACCCTGGCCGCCTGTTCGGGCGGTGCGGAGGAAGCCACCGAGACCACCGAAGCGGCTGCCGACGCCGGCGCTGAAACTGAGGAAGCTACCGCCGAAGCCGGTGTGCTCGACGCCAGCACCGCCACGGCCGAACAGCTCGCTGCCGTCGAAGGCGTGAGCGAAGAGCTCGCCGCCGCCATCGTCGCTGGCCAGCCCTATGCGAGCGTCACCGACCTCAACGCGAAGCTGCTGGAAACGCTGGGCGCTGAAGACGCGGCTGCGGTCCTCGTCAACGTCTTCGTCCCGGTCAACCTCAACACCGCGACCAAGGACGAACTCAAGCTGATCCCCGGCATGACCGAGAAGATGGAGCATGAGTTTGAGGAATACCGTCCCTATGAGGACATGAGCGAATTCGACCGCGAGATCGGCAAGTATGTCGACGAAGCCGAAGTCGCCCGGTTCAAGAACTACGTCACTCTCTGACGCCGCTGCAAAGCGACCCTGACGATCTCGATCGCGGCCAAAATTCCCACATGGATCCAGGCCGTGGTCGGATCGAAGGCCGACCAGACCCAGTGCAGGAAGGTCAGGATCGCGGCCGGATAGACGAGGCGGTGCAGCCGCTTCCAAGCCCGCTTTAGGCGACGCACCGAGACATCGTTCGACGTGAGCGCGAGCGGCAGGAACAGGGCGAAGGCGAGCCAGCCCACGAGGATGTAGGGCGTCGCCATTTCCGAGATAATGAGATCGGGCGAGGCCTTGCGCCAGAGGTAGGCAGCCGTGTGCCCGGCCGCGTAGGCGAAGCTGGCCACGCCGATGTCGCGCCGGCGGCGCAGCAGCCAGGCGGTCCAGCGCGCGCGCCGGAACAGCAGGCGCAGCGGTGTCACCGCGAGCGAGGCCATCAGCAGCCACCCGGCCCACAGGCCGGTATCGCCAATCGCATGACCATAGCCGTAGCTATCGGGTGTGAGCAGCCAGCTGCCCGCGATCCACAGCCCGGGCAGGGCAAGGACCAGCCACAGGAACGGGCGCGAATTGGCCGCGAGGCTCAGCACCGGCGCGGGCTTATTTGGCCAGCGCCTGCATGCGCTTCAGGTAGCGCGCGAGCACATCGATCTCGAGATTGACCGCATCGCCTTCGGACAGGTCGCCCAGCGTGGTGACCTCGCCCGTGTGCGGGATGATGTTGAGGGCAAATCGCACGTCGCCATTGGCCTCGTCCTCGACTTCGTTGACGGTCAGCGACACGCCATCGACGGTGATCGAGCCCTTCTCGGCGACATAGGGCGCAATGTCCTCGCCCGCGAGGATCTCGAGCCGGGTCGAGCCGCCGATATCCTCTGCCAGCGCGATCCGCCCGATGGCGTCGACATGGCCGGTGACAAGGTGGCCGCCCAGTTCATCGCCCAGCTTCAGCGCGGGTTCGAGGTTCAGCCGGCGTCCGGCGCGCCACTGGTCCTGCGCGGTGCGGCTGACGGTTTCGCCCGACACGTCGAACGCCACCCAGGCATCGCCATTCTCGCCGCCTTTTTCGACCACGGTCAGGCACACGCCCGAGCAGGCGATGGAGGCGCCGATATCGATTCCCGACGGGTCCCACGGGCAGGAGACGACGACGCGCAAGTCGCCCTTGTCCTCGATCTTCGTGATAGTGCCGATGGCGGTGACGATACCGGTGAACATGCTGGCTCCTGATTAGCGGGTGCGGCTGTAGGCGTCGAAGCGGTCGCTGCCAAGCTGGCGGTGTTCGACCGGCTTCCAGCGCCCATGCGCCTCGCTCAGCGTCTCGAGGCCGAGGTCGCCGACCGCGCCGCGCCCTCCGCCAATGACGATCGGCGCGCGGTAGAGTTCGAGCCGGTCGACGAGGTCTGCGGCCAGGAAACTGGCGGCGATGTTCGCGCCCGCTTCAACGTAGAGATACTGCGCTTCCAGCCCGGCGATCTGGTCGGGCGTGTTGATGACCTTGACCCCGTCCGGCGCCACGCCGCGGGTGAGGACGACACGTTGCGGGCTACGGTCTTCGAGCCCGGGTAGCCGCACATCGAGGCTCGGCTTGTCCGCGCGCCAGGTGCCGCCGCCGACAAGGATGGCGTCGGCCTGCGCGCGGCGCGAATGGACATGCGCGCGCGCCTCGGCTCCGGTGATCCACTGGCTCTCGCCGCTCGCCATGGCGATGCAGCCATCCAGCGAAAGCGCGATCTTCATGGTCACATGGGGCCGCTGGTGGCGGGCGCGGGCGAGATAGCCGGCAAGGCTTTCCTCGCAGGCGGCGGAAGGGAGGTGCTCGGCCGTGATGCCGGCCTGGCGCAAGCGGGCGAGGCCCTTGCCCGAGGTGCGCGGATCGGGATCGACGACGCCGGCCACCACGCGGGCAACACCGGCTTCGACAAGACGTTCGCTGCACGAGGGGCCGCGCGGCGACTGGTGGGCGCATGGCTCCAGCGTCACATAGGCGGTGGCGCCGCGCGCCTTGTCTCCGGCGTGATCGATAGCGGCGGCCTCGGCATGCGGGCGCCCGCCTGCTGCCGTCCACCCGTGCCCGACCACGATGCCGTCCTTGACGAGTACGCAGCCGACGCCCGGGTTGGGATAGCTCGCGGGCCGCGCGCGCGCTGCGATGCGCGCCGCGGATTCGAGCCAGCGGGCGTCACTCGCCTGCGCTGTCACCCGTCGAACCTGCCTGGTAGAGTTCGCGCCGCTGCGCTTCGGCTTCGGCTGCCTCGCGCTCACGCTCGATAGCCGCTTCGCGTTCCATCGCGTCGACGTCGAGCCCAGTGGCCCGGCCGAGCGCCTTGTAAGCCTCGATCTTGCGCTCTTCGAGCTCGGCGCGTTCGGCCGCGCGCGCTTCCTTGCGGGCCTGGTTTTCGAGGTTGGTGCGGCGGATTTCTTCGTCCGTCCGGTCGGCGGCGAAGGTCGAGATATACGTCACTTCGGGCGCATCGGGCGGGCGGAAATGCGATTCCTGCGAGAGCATGGCGAGCCCGACCATCGGAATGGCAAAGGAAACCGCCAGCAGCGGCCAACGATAGGGTCGCGGCTCGCGGACATAATCCCACAGATCGGCGAACCCGGCCTTGGCGTTGAAACGGGAAGTAAAGCGCATGGGTACGAAGATAGGGACTTTCTATGAACCGCGCCAGTATCGGCTAGCCGAAGGCGGCGTAAAGCTCGCGCCCGTGCTGGCTGAGCCAGCGGTTGGCCTGATCGATATCGTCTTCGTAGAGCCGGTCCAGCAACGCATGGAATGCGGGCGAATGGTCGAAATGGACGAGGTGGGCGACCTCATGAGCGACCACCGACCGGCGCACCGTGTCGGGCGCCTGCACCAGCCGCCAGTTGAGGCGCAGGACGCCCTCGGACGAGCAGCTGCCCCAGCGGCGCCGGGCACGGGTGAGCTTGACCTTGGCGCAGGCAAGTTCACCGCGCGCGCAATAATCAGAAGCGTCCTGCGCAAAGAGGCGCAGGGCCTCGCTCTCGAGCCAGCGCTGGAGGCGCTTGGACAGGGTATCCTGCGGCCCGCCAATGGTCAGCGATTCCTTGTCCAGCACCGCGCGGCGCGGCGCGTCTTCGCGCCAGGCGAGGGCGATGTCCTTGCCGCGATAGCGCAGCGTGCCTTCGCGTGCAGGATCGCGCGGCGGCGGCACTTTGGCGAGCTGCGCGGCCAGCCAGGATTGCCGGGCGTGCGCAAAGGCGATCGCTTCGGCGCTGCGGCACCAGTGGGGCAGGGTGATGCGCACCTCGCTGCCATCGGGCGCCATGCGCAGGGTCAGGCGCTTGGCGCGGCGGTTTCGGCGCAGGGCAATGGGAATTGCGCGCCCGTCCAGCTCGATCACCGGCTCCAGCGCTTCGCGGCGGAGCCAGTCGATCACGCGCTTGCCTCCTCGTCCTCGAACCCGTCGTCGCCCCAGTCGACGACATGGTGCTCGAGCGGCCCGGCCTCGTTCTCGCTGATCACCCGGCCGGCCACCGATACGCCCGCCCGGATCACCCCTTCGCGGTCGCCCGTCAGCAGGTAATGCCAGCGCGGCAGTGGCTGGTTGTTGGCGCGGCGGCGATAGGCGCAGGTCGGCGGGAGCCAGGTCACATCGTCGACGATCCGCAGCGTCAGGCGCAGGCAATCGGGCACGAAGGCCTTGCGGTGCTTGTAATCGGTGCAGCGCGCGGTCTGGGTGTCGAGCAGCTTGCACGCCACATTGGTGTGCTCGATCTCGCCCGTTTCCTCATATTCGACCTTGTGCAGGCAGCAGCGCCCGCACCCGTCGCACAGCGCTTCCCATTCTTCGGTCGAAAGGTCGGCCAGGGGCCGTTCCCAGAAACGCTCTCTCAGCGAACCCATTTTTCCAGCTCTGCGGCAACGGCCTGCGGACCTTCGTCGGTCGGCAGCATGGCGAGAGGTTCACCTTCCGGGCCGAACAGGTAGGTGATGTTGGTGTGCCCGACGAGATAGCCGCCGTTCTCGGTCTTCTCTCCGATCGAATAGACCACGGCGAAGGCATCGGTCACCGCGTCGATCTCTTCCTTGGTTCCGCTCATGCCGATGAGGCGCGGGTGGAAGCTGTCGGTGAACTCGGTGAGGACTTCGGGCGTGTCGCGTTCGGGATCGACGCTGACGAACAGCGGCTGGACCTTGGCGCCGAGGTCCGGATGGCTTTCCTCGAACAGCTTCAGGCCTGCCATGGCGCGCTGCGTGTCGACCGGGCAGACATCGGGGCAGAAGGCGTAGCCGAAGTAGATCGTGCGGTACTGCCCGCCAAAATCGGTCCAGCTGACCGGCGTGTTGTCCTCTCTCGTCAGGGTGAAATCGCCGCCAATGGCCGCGCCGGCAAGGGGCGGTTCGGGCGGCGGTGCGTTCTCGCAGGACGCGAGTAGCAAGAGGGCGACGATAAGGGGGGCGCGGCGATGCAGCATGGTGTCCTTGTTCATGGTCTGCTAACCGCCCATCTTCAAGGGCGAGTCAGCCATTCAATTGCGGATAATAGGGGCTTTCACAAAGTGAGGCGTTTCGCGAAATCCATTCTTCTCGCTGCTGTCGCAGGATCGCTGGTGGCCGGCCCGGTGCATGCGCAAGGCCAGCGCGACGGCTACAAGTTCCTCGAAGCGGTCAAGAAGCGCGAAGGCACCGAGGTGACCCAGTTCCTGCAGGAACCGGGCAGCGTGCTCGTCAACACGCGCGACATCACCAGCGGCGAGACGGCGCTGCACATCGTGACCGAACGGCGCGACCCGGTGTGGCTGCGCTTCCTGCTGTCGAAGGGCGCCAACCCGAACATCGCTGACAAGAAGGGCACCACGCCGCTCCAGCTCGCTGCGCAGCTCGGCTTCGTCGAAGGCGTCGAAATCCTCGCCGATCGCGGCGCCGCGGTCGATGTGACCAATGCCACCGGCGAAACCCCGCTGATTTCCGCCATCCACACGCGCAACCCGGAAATGGTGCGCATCCTGATTGCCAAGGGCGCGAACGCCGACCGGGCCGATAATTCGGGCCGCACCGCGCGCGACTACGCTTCGCTGATGGGAAGCCGTTCCAACATGCTCGAGGAAATCGAGCGCGCCGAATCCGAACGCGGCGAAACGGCCGACGCCTACGGGCCGAGCTGAGCGTGGACGTCGCCGACCTGACACTCGACGAGCTGCGCCTCGCGCTCGCCCCCGGGATCGCCGATTCCGCCGTGTTCGACGGCTGGGGGCAGGACGCGCTCGACATGGCGGCCGACCAGCTGGGCGCCGACCGCGACGTGGCGCGCCTTGCCTTCAAGGACGATGGCGCGATGGGCATGATCTGCGCCTGGATTGAGACCATCGACCGCCAGATGGCGCTGGACCTGCCGGCCGCAAAGCTGGCCGAGATGAAGATCCGCGAGCGCATCCGCAGCCTCGTCCAGTACCGGCTCGATGCCGTGCTGGGGCTGGAAGAAGCGCTGCGCCGTGCGTTGGCGATCATGGCCATGCCGCAAAACGCGCCGCGCGCGCTCAAGACCGGCTGGAACAGCGCCGATGTCATGTGGCGGCTCGCTGGGGATACGGCGACGGATTACAACCACTACACCAAGCGCGCGATCCTCGCCTCGATCTACGGCGCGACTCTGGCCGTGTTCGTCGAGGACGAAAGCGAGGACAAGGCGGACACGAAGGCCTTTCTCGACCGGCGTATCGACGGGGTGATGCAGTTCGAGAAGGTGAAGGCCAAATGGCTCAACCCCGACCGCGAACGTTTCAGCGTGTCGCGCTTTCTCGGCCGCCTGCGCTACCCGGCGCGGTAGATCGATCGTATTCGTATTCGGATTGCGGTCAGCGCGGATTGCTGACCACATGCGCGCTGCACGAAGCCTGCCGCGATGGCGAGCAGGCGGGGGAGGGATACGATGAGATTGGCAGGACTGTTTGCAGCCTTTGGCCTATTGGCGGGCTGTACGAACGCGCCGCCTGACGGCTGGAACTACACCGTCTACTACCTAGGCGGGCAATCGAACATGGACGGCTTTGGTCTCGTCAGCGAGCTTCCCGAGGGGCTCGAAGAGAAGGTCGCCCAGGTGCCGATCTTTCACGGCAGCCCCGCTTCGGACGGAGAGGACGGTGGCGGGCAGGGCATCTGGCAACCGCTGAAGGGCGGCCATGGCAGCGGTTATGACCTCGAGGGGCAGGAAAACCGGTATTCCGACAAATTCGGGCCCGAGATCGCCTTTGCCGCCCGGCTGATAGAAGCCAATCCCGACCAGAAGATTGCCATCGTGAAATACTCGCTCGGAGGGACCGCGCTCGTGCATGGAGCCTCGGGCTATGGCTCCTGGGATCCCGCTTTCAGCGAAGGCAACCGCCGCAACCAGTACGACAACGCGCTGACAACCATCGATGGGGCGCTGCAGCGCCAGGATATCGATGGCGATGGCGCGCCCGACACTCTGGTGCCCGGCGGGATCGTGTGGATGCAGGGTGAATCCGACGCGGCGCATACCGAAGAGACGGCCACCAGCTACCGCGCGAATCTGGCCCGCATAATGGGGTATCTTCGCGCCGCCTTGCGTACGGACGGGCTTCCGGTGGTGATCGGCAAGATCAAGGATTCGGGCGATACGCCGGGCACCCGCGTGATGGCGTATTCCCCGCTCGTCCAGGAGCAGCAGGCCGAGTTTGTCGCTGCCGACCCGTGCGCGGCGCTGGTCACCGTGACCGAGCAGTTCAACGAGATGCCGGACAAGTGGCACTATGTGACGGCGGACTATCTTACGCTTGGCGAAGCCTTCGCCGATGCCATGTTGAGCCTGCGCAAACGTTGCTGAACTCACGCGCTTATTGATAATCAGTTGCAACAAGCGCGCGCATCGGGCAGGGGCGCCTGCATGACGCTCGACGGGTTCGAACACGAGAAGGCCGCGCGCATTGTCGCGGTGGACTGGTCCGCCTTGGCGGAGGATGAAGGCAAGCGCCTCAAGGCGCTCGGCGTTGATGAGGGGGCGGAAGTCGCTGTCATTCATCGCGGCGTGTTCGGCACGCGCGACCCGCTGGCCATCCGCATCGGCCGCATGACCATTGCCCTGCGCCGCGCGCACGCGCTTGCGATCGAGGTGGAGCCCGCATGAGCCGCGACGATCCCTTGAAGACCCGCAAGGCTGCGCTGGTCGGCAATCCCAACGCCGGCAAGTCGGCGCTGTTCAACGCTCTGACCGGCGCGCGCCAGAAGATCGCCAACTATCCCGGTGTCACGGTTGAACGGAAAGCCGGACGCCTGGCGCTGCCCGGTGGCGACTCGGTTGAGCTGATCGACCTTCCCGGCTCCTACAGTTTCGACGCCGCGAGCCCGGACGAGGAAGTGACCCGCAAGCTCGTCCATGGGGAGTTCGAGGGCGAAAGCGCGCCCGATGTCCTGATCCTCGTTCTCGACGCTGCGAACCTCGAACAGCATCTGGTGTTTGCGCAGGAAGTGCTCGAACTCGGCCGCCCCACGGTGGTGGCGCTCAACATGGTCGATTTGGCCGAGCGCGACGGGCTGACGCTCGATCCCAAGGCGTTGTCCGAGGCGCTGGGTGTTCCGGTGGTCCCGACCGTGGCCGTGCGCCGCAAGGGCCTGCCCGACTTGGCGGCCGCGATCGCGGAGGCGGAAACACACGCCGATGAGGAAGCCCACAAGCGCTGGCACCTTACGTTGCCGGAACGCCGCCTGTCGGCGAAGCACATGGCCAAGGCCGCGATCCTCTCGACCTCGACCCGCCACACGATAGAAAACGGTGTCGACCGCATCCTGCTGAACCCCTGGATCGGACCGGTCATCCTGTTCGGCCTGCTGTTCGTGATCTTCCAGGCGGTGTTCGCCTGGGCCACGCCTTTCGCCGATGCGCTCGAAGGCGGTGTGGGTGCGATTTCGGGCCTGGTGACGGACAGCATGGCGCCGGGCTTCGTCCGCGATTTCCTGACCGAGGGCGTGCTTGCAGGCGTCGGCTCGGTGGTCGTCTTCCTGCCGCAGATCATCATCCTGTTCTTTTTCATCCTGGTGATGGAGGCGAGCGGATACATGGCGCGCGCGGCCTTCCTGATGGACCGCATGATGGCGAGCGTGGGCCTCTCGGGCAAAAGCTTCATCCCTCTGCTCTCCAGCTTCGCCTGCGCCATTCCCGGCATCATGGCGACGCGCAGCATTCCCGACCCCAAGGACCGTCTGACCACGATCCTGATCGCGCCGCTGATGACTTGCTCGGCCCGCCTGCCGGTCTATGCGGTGATTATCGCTGCCGTCATTCCCGAGACCACGGTCGGTCCGGGCGTGGGCCTGCAAGGCCTGGTCCTCTTTGCGCTTTATGTCGCGGGCATCGTCGGAGCGATGGTGGTGGCACTGGTTTTGCGGAACTCGGTCGCCAAGGGCGCGGCGAGCGGCTTCATCATGGAAATGCCGCGCTACCAGCTGCCGCGCATCAAGGATCTTGCCATCGGCCTGTGGCAGCGCGCCTGGGTGTTCCTGCGCCGCGCCGGTACGATCATCTTCGTGGTCACCATCGCCCTGTGGCTGATGCTGAGCTTCCCCAAGGCGGAAGAGGGCGAGAGCCAGATGGACGCAAGCGTTGCCGGCATGGTCGCCGATACGCTGCACCCGGTGCTCGAACCAATCGGCTTCAACCGCGAGATGAGCCTCGCGCTGGTGCCCGCCATGGCGGCGCGCGAGGTGGCGGTCTCCGCGCTTGCGACGACCTACGCCGTGGACGCGGAAGACGAAGACCTCGCTGCAGCCGGCGTGACCGATCGCATTGCCGAGCTGTGGAGCCTGCCGACCGCGCTCGCCTTCCTCGCCTGGTTCGTCTTCGCCCCGCAATGCATCTCGACCATCGCGGTCGCGCGGCGCGAGACCAACGGCTGGAAGTGGCCCGCCTTCATGGTCGGATATCTCTTCGCGCTGGCCTACGTCTTTGCCGGGCTGACCTTCTGGATCGCGACGGCGGCGGGGCTTTAGCGCCCCGTTCCCTCCGCTTCGGTGGAAACTCGCGCGTAGCCCTAGAAGCGACTCGCGCCCTTCGTTAGGCCCGTTGCCTACAGTTTACGAAGGGACGATTCGATGGCCGGTAGCCTCAACAAAGTCATGCTGATCGGAAACCTGGGCGCAGACCCGGAAATCCGCAGCTTCCAGAACGGCGGACGCGTGGCGAACCTGCGCCTCGCGACAACCGAAACCTGGAAGGACCGCAACACCGGCGAGCGCCAGGAGCGCACCGAATGGCACACGGTCGCGATCTTCTCCGAAGGTCTGGTCGGCGTTGTCGAACGCTTCCTGCGCAAGGGCAGCAAGGTCTACATCGAAGGCCAGCTCCAGACCCGGAAGTGGCAGGACCAGTCGGGCAACGACCGCTATTCGACCGAGGTCGTGATCCGCGGCCTGAACGGCACACTGACGATGCTCGACGGCGCGCAGGGTGGCGGCAACCGCGGCGGAGGCGGCGGTGGTGGCGGCTACGGCAGCGGTGGGGGCGGCGGCTCCTACGGCGGAGGTTCGTCGGGCGGCGACAGCGGCGGCGGCTGGAACCAGGGCGGCGGCGGATCGTCGGGCGGCGGTTCGGGTGGTGGCTCGAACTACGACGACCTCGACGACGATATTCCGTTTTGATCGCTGGCGCTGAATGGCGCGCAATCTCATCATCTATCTTGTGATAGCGGCGGCCTTCTTCCTTCTGGGGTGGAAGGCCGCTTGGTTTATGGCGCAGGACAGTTGCCTTGACGCAGGTGGCCGCTGGGGTGGCTGGGAGTGCGAAGGCATCGCGCCGACTGGCTAGCCCTCGTCAGTTTCTCTTGAGCGCCGCCTATTCAACCGAACAAGTTTTCGCCCCTCTCGCGTCTTGGACCGCTACTCCAAGCATTCCCATTGGGATGGCAACGAGGGCTAGATAGAACAGGAATTGTGGACCCGAGGGGATGTAGTTGGCGCCAGCAGCCGCTATTTCAGCCACCACCGACGCCACGAGCACCAACAACAGGCATCCGGAGCAGGCTGCGAGGATAAGGGATTTGACCCGTCTCTTGAGCAGAACGGCGGCGAGCGAAAGAAGGCTCAGAGCCATTGTCACCAAGGACGAAACTTCCCACCAGTTAAAGTGCTCTGGGCAACGGAATTCCTTCAGGCCCAAGAAGAGTAGAAGCGCACAAAGGCTACCGTAGAGAAACTGAGCAAGAAATCGAAACATCGCAGTGCCAAAGGTACTGTGGATGGCGAAGATATTCCACCTTACTCCTTTCGCTAGTCGCTCCTCCCCTTCAGCGCCGCCAGCGCCTCGGCCAGCGGGCCGCTCGGCGTCTGTTCTTCGTCACTGACGATCCCCGCCTTCTTGCGCGCTTCGTCGGCGCCTTCGCCTTCGCGGTAGGGGTCGATGGCGAGAGCGAGGGTCTGGGCGATCGCTTCGCCGAGGTCGAAGGCATCGCCCTCGTATCCGATCTCGTCGAGGTCCTCGCTGTCGAGTTCGATCTCCTCGTCCGGCGCGTATTCGGCCACCGATCCGGCGGGCACAAAGCGCAGGGCAAGGGGCTCCTCGACGTCGTAGGTCAGTCCCTCGCCGGTGATCGCGCAGGGCTGGGCGAGCGTCGCGGTCAGCGTGCCGTTCACCAGCACAGTCTCGTCCTTGGTGGCGAAATCGACTCTCGCGCTTAGCGCAGGGACACCGGTGATGCCGAAGCGTTCGGCAAGCGCGGCGCGTTCGGCCTCGCTCGCCTCGATGACCAGCGGTTCGGCCGGCAGTGCGCGCGGCTTCACCAGGCGGGAGAGTTCGGGCGCGCTCATTCGGCAAAGGTCCCGGCGCGCAGTTGGTCGATGGTCGTCCGCTCAAGCCGCGCGTGCAGCGCCGCCATGCGCTGGACCAGCGCTTCGGCCTCGTCGGGCTGTGCCATGGTGACGTTGCGGCGCACCGCGTCGACCAGCACCTTGGGATCGGTCCGCAGCCCTTCGCGATAGGCGCCGATGCGCCCGTTCAGGCTTTCCATCAGCGCGTTGATCTTCTTGCCCACGGTGGGATCGCCAATGCCGGCTTCGCGCATCTGGCCTTCCATGTCCTCGACGAAGAGTTCGGTCAGGCGCGCGGTGCTTGCTTCCATGCCGCCTTCGTCTTCGAGGCGCAGCATGACGAGGGTCAGCACCAGTGTGATCATGTCGTAGCGCCCTTCGACGGAATCGGCGACGCCGCACATGCGATACCAGTCGGGATCGCGCGCTTCGGCGACTGTGCGGTGCCATAGCTGGCGCCATTCCTCGCGTGGGTCGGTCTGCGTTCCGAAAAGGCGAGCGAAAAAGGACATTCAAGGCTCCGTTCAGCGGCAATACAGGCCGCGATCCCCAAGCGCTTCCCATTGCCGAGTTGCATGGGCCTACGCTTTGCGATTAAGGCGTTGGCCGAGCATATAGGCAGGAGGTCGCCCGCGGCCAAGGACCTGCCGGTAGACGGAGATTTGCTGTTCCCATGAACAGGTCGAAAATTCTGGGCCTTGCCGCCCTTGGTGCGGCTGCCATCGCTGTGAGCGCCTGCTCGTCGATCCGCGAACCGCGCGGCTACATCGTCGACGTGACCCTGCTCCAGTCGGTCCAGCCCGGCATCGACAACGAGCAGAGCGTGATCGGCACGCTTGGCCGTCCGACCTTCGAAAGCCAGTACGGTCAGAAGACCTTCTACTATGTCTCGAGCACGACCGGGCGCCGTCCCTTCGTGCGTCCCCGCATTCGCGAGCATTCGGTGCTGGCAGTGAAGTTCGACCAGGGCGGCAATGTAGTCTCGGCCGATTTCTCGGGCATGGACAAGGTCGTCTACCTCAGCCCCGATGGCGATGCGACGCCGACGCTGGGCAAGGAACGCACCTTCCTGGAAGACCTGTTCGGCAACATCGGTGCGGTTGGCGCGCCGGGTGTCGGCGGTGCGGGCGGCCCGGGCTGATACAGTCCTTGGCCAAGGGGCGCTTGACCCCTCGGCTGCACCCCCCATATCGCTCCCCATGGACGATAAAGACAACCGCCACGGGCTGACCCAGTGGCACTCCACCACCATCATCGGCGTCAAGCGCGGCGGTACCACCGTGATTGCCGGGGACGGACAGGTCTCCATGGGCAACACGGTGATGAAGCCCAACGCGAAGAAGGTTCGCCGCATCGGTGATGGCGGCAAGGTCGTGGCCGGTTTTGCCGGCGCCACCGCCGATGCCTTCACCCTGTTCGAACGGCTCGAGCGCAAGCTCGAACAGCACAACGGCCAGCTGCTGCGAGCCGCGGTCGAGCTGACCAAGGACTGGCGCATGGACAAGTACCTGCGCAATCTCGAAGCGCTGATGATCGTCGCCGATACGGAGAACCTGCTGGTCCTCACCGGCAATGGCGACGTGCTTGAACCGGAAGGCGGGATCGCCGCGATCGGATCGGGCGGCAATTACGCGCTCTCGGCTGCCAAGGCGCTGGTCGACTACGAAAACGACGCCGAAACCATCGCGCGCAAGGCCATGGCGGTTGCCGCCGACGTCTGCGTGTTCACCAATGGCAATGTGACCGTAGAGACGGTCTGAGGACTGCATGGACAATCTGACCCCGAAGGCGATCGTCGCCGCTCTGGACGAGCACATCATCGGCCAGAAGGACGCCAAGCGCGCGGTCGCCGTGGCGCTGCGCAACCGCTGGCGCCGCCAGCGGCTCGGCCCCGAGCTGCGCGACGAGGTGACGCCCAAGAATATCCTGATGATCGGCCCCACCGGCTGCGGCAAGACCGAGATCAGCCGCCGCCTGGCAAAGCTTGCCGAAGCGCCTTTCATCAAGATCGAGGCCACCAAGTTCACCGAGGTCGGCTATGTCGGCCGCGACGTCGAACAGATCGCCCGCGACCTTGCCGAAGAGGCGATCCGCCTCGAGAAGGAACGCCGCCGCGAAGCTGTGCGCGAAGCCGCCAGCGAAGCGGCGATGGAGCGCCTGCTCACCGCGCTGGTGGGTGACAACGCGAGCGAAGCGACGCGCGAAGCCTTCCGCCAGCGCATCGTCGACAATTCGATGAACGACACCGAGGTCGAGGTGGAAGTCCGCGAGACCCCCAGCTCGCCGATGGACGTGCCCGGCATGCCCGGCGGCGTCGGCATGATCGACCTCTCCGACATGCTCGGCAAGGCGATGGGCAAGAGCCCGATGAAACGCCGCAAGCTCAAGGTCCCCGACGCGTGGGATCGGCTGGTCGACGAAGAAGCCGAAAAGCGCATGGACCAAGACGACGTCAACCGCGTCGCGCTGGAGAATGCCGAGACCAACGGCATCGTGTTCCTCGACGAGATCGACAAGATCGCCGTCAGCGATGTCCGTGGCGGCAGTGTCAGCCGCGAAGGCGTGCAGCGCGACCTGCTACCGCTGATCGAAGGCACGACCGTCGCGACGAAGTACGGCCCGATGAAGACCGATCACGTGCTCTTCATCGCCTCGGGCGCGTTCCACGTATCGAAGCCCTCGGACATGCTGCCTGAACTCCAGGGCCGCCTGCCGATCCGCGTCGAGCTGCGCGCGCTGACCGAAGAAGACTTCGTGCGCATCCTGAAGGAAACGCGCGCCAATCTTGTCGAGCAGTACACCGCCTTGATCGGCACCGAGGACGTCACGCTCGACTTTACCGATGACGCGATCGCCGAAGTGGCGAAGCTTGCGGCGCGGGTGAACGAGACGGTCGAGAACATCGGCGCCCGCCGCCTGCAGACGGTGATGGAGCGCCTGCTGGAAGAAATCAGCTTCGAGGCCGAGGAGCACACGGGCGAAACGATCACGATCGACGCCGCCTATGTGCGCGACCGGCTCGAGACGCTGGCGGGCGACACCGACCTCAGCAAGTACATCCTCTAATGGGCGGGCCGGTGCGCGATGGCAGGGCGATGATCGCCGCCATGGAGCCCCGGCTCGACCCGCAGACCTGGCGCTTCGTGCTGGTGAGCCCGGACAAGGCGCCGCAATTGCTGGGCGCGGCCATCGGGACCTTTCGCGAAGGCGAAGGCGTTACCGCGATCGTGCCGTCCAACCTTGCCGAGGAACTGGGGATCGAGGGGCCGGACTTTGCTCGCATCACGCTGATGGTCCACTCCGACCTGGAAGGTGTTGGTCTCACCGCGGCCGTCGCAGGCGCGCTCGCCGAAGCGGGCATCGCCTGCAACATGGTCGCGGCCTTTCACCACGATCATGCCTTCGTTCCCGCCGCGCGGGGCGAGGAAACGATGGCCTTGCTCAGGGGACTGAGTGCATCCGCCGCCTAGGCGAAGTTCACGAACCGAGGATTTCCTCCAGCCGCTGCTGGATCTCGATCAGCAACTCCTCGCGCTCCTCATAGCCGAGCAGGACATGCCCGTTGCGGCCCATGTTGTCGAAGAGCTCGTTCAGGAATTGCCGGTTCGACCGCATCCGCTCGACATTGCATTGCGGGACCCAGCGCGTGTCCTCGTACTTCATGAAACCCCAGTCGATGTCCGTATCGGTCCCCCGGGGGACGAGCGCGATCCGGATGGTCTCCGGGTGGCGGCTGTAGAGGCGGAAGAGTTCATTCGTGCGCTCTTCGTGATTGGCGCGCTGCCGGTCGCGAAAGAGGATATACCTGCGCAGCAAGACCTTGATCTCTTCGTCCTTCAGGCGGTCGAAACGCCCGGTCGACAAGAGTTCTTCCAGGATCGGCAGCTGGTCGGACTCGCGCCGGTACACATGCGATCCGGCCACCGCGCTGCATTCGGGTGGGGTTAGCGATCTCGCTTCGGTCGATGTGAAGATGACGTTCTTGGCACTCGCGAACAGGTCTACGCGCGTCTGCAGGACCTCGCGCTCTTCTCGAACCGCTTCGAGGAGTGTGGCTGTTTCATCCTGAAGCCGTGCGAGGATCACGGCTTCGTCCTTGCGCTCCTGGCGCTCCTCGTTCCAGTTCGCGGCCTGCAAGCCCAGGAATACGCCGACCACGACGATGACGAATTCGGCCGCGAGCGCGAACCAGTTCTGTTCGCGCAAGTGCCGGGCGATCCTGCCGAGGAACAAGGATGTTCTTCGCTCTGCCATGGGCCGGAGTATGGAACACCGGCCACAAGGCGCAAAGGCAATTTTCCCCTAGGGGTGAGGCGCCAGGCCGATTTCCACGCCGGTCTTGTCGGTCAGTGCGAACTTGTCGACCAGGTCCGCGCTGGCCGCGTTCAGGCCGCGAACCTGCACGCTGCGCCCGTTGCGGCGCATGCGCTCCACCACCTTGTCGAGCGCGCCGACGGCCGAGATGTCCCAGAAATGCGCTCCGCGCACGTCGATGATGACGTGGTCGGCCGGGTCGGGCTGGGTGCTCTCGGGCCCGAGCGCGGCTTCGAAGCGCTCGACGCTGGCGTAGAAGATCTGGCCCTTGGCGCGGTAGACGGCGGTATCCCCTTCGCGGGTGCGGGTCACTTCGAACATGGTCATCACCTTGTGGGTGAAGAAGACGCCGGAGAGGATCACGCCTGCGAGCACGCCGAGCGCGAGGTTGTGCGTTGCCACAACCACGACCACGGTCGTCACCATGACCACGCTCGACTGCCAGGGGTGGCTCGCCATGTTGGGAATCGAGTTCCAGCTAAACGTACCGATCGAAACCATGATCATGATTGCCACCAGCGCCGGCATCGGCACCTGGCCGACGAGGTCGCCCAGCAGCGCGAGCAGGATCAAGAGCGAGAGACCGGCGGTGAAGGTCGACAGGCGCCCGCGGCCGCCGCTGGTCACGTTGATGACCGACTGGCCGATCATGGCGCAGCCGCCCATGCCGCCGAACATCGCGGCGACGACATTGGCCACGCCCTGGCCGGCGCTTTCGCGGCGCTTGTTCGAGCCGGTGTGCGTCATGTCGTCGACGATCTGCGCGGTGAGCAGGCTTTCGAGCAGGCCGACCGCCGCCATGGTCGCCGAATAGGGCGCGATGATGGCCAGCGTTTCCCAAGTGAGGGGAACATCGGGCAGCGCGAAATAAGGCAGGCCTTCGGGCAGCTCGCCCATGTCGGAGACGGTGTTTACCGGTGCGTCGAGCCAGATGGTCAGCGCGGTCAGCACGATGATCGCGATCAGCGGGCTGGGCACGGCGGTGGTGAACTTGGGGATGATGTAGATCATCGCCAGCGCAGCGGCGACCATCGCGTAGGTCATCCAGCTGATACCCTCGGCGGTCGGATCGAGCTGTGGCAGCTGGGCCATGAAGATCAGGATGGCCAGCGCATTGACGAAGCCCGTGATCACCGAACGCGAGACGAACTGCATCAGCAGGTCGAGCCGCAGCAGCGCCGCCAGCCCTTGGAAGATGCCCATCAGGATCGTCGCGGCGAAGAGGTATTCGACCCCGTGATCGCGCACCAGCGGCACCACGACCACCGCCACGGCAGCGGTCGCGGCCGAGATCATGCCCGGGCGCCCGCCGGTAAAGGCGATGACCATGGCGATTGCCACCGAGGCGTAGAGGCCCACGCGCGGATCGACGCCGGCGATGATCGAGAAGCCGATGGCCTCGGGGATCAGGGCAAGGGCGACAACAAGGCCGGCAAGCAGGTCTGCGCGGATGTTGGAGAACCAGTCGCGTTTGATCGCGCCAAGGTTGGGCATGCGGAAATTCCGTTCGTTTATTTCTGAAAAGGGCGCGCGGCGGCGCCAAAGTGGGCGCTACATGGGCTATGTTGCACTGCAGCACAACCCTAGGGACCGGGAATTCCTATTCGCCGGTCGCGCTTTCGGCCTGCTGGCGCGCCCACATCTCGGCATAAAGCCCGCGCTTGGCGAGCAGTTTGGCGTGCGATCCGCTTTCCGCCAGCCGCCCCCGCTCGAGCACGAGGATACGGTCGGCATCGGCAATGGTCGACAGGCGGTGGGCGATAGCGAGCGTGGTGCGATGCTCCGACACGCGGCGCAGGGTCGCAAGGATTTCCTGCTCGGTCCGGCTGTCGAGCGCGCTGGTGGCTTCGTCGAGCAGCAGGATCGGCGGATCCTTCACCAGCGTGCGCGCGATTGCCACGCGCTGCTTCTCGCCGCCCGACAGCTTGAGGCCGCGTTCGCCCACTTCGGTATCGAACCCTTCGGGCAGTGCTTCGATGAAGGGCAGGATCGCCGCCGCGCGCGCGGCTTCGACCACTTGCTCCTGGGTAGCGCCGTCGCGGCCATAGGCGATGTTGTAGCCGATCGTGTCGTTGAACAGCACGCTGTCCTGCGGGACGATGCCGATTTGCGCGCGCAGGCTGGCCTGTGTCACCTGCGTTATGTCCTGGCCATCGATCAGGATGCGACCACTCTGCGGATCGTAGAAGCGGAACAGCAACCGCCCAATGGTGCTCTTGCCTGCACCCGAGGGGCCGACGATGGCGACATGGCTTCCCGCTGGGACCTCGAAACTGAGGCCGTGGAGGATGGTGCGGTCCTCTTCATAGCCGAACACGACATTGTCGAAGGCGACGGTCGGCTGGCGCACGGCAAGGGCGGGCGCGCCCGGCGCGTCCTGCACTTCGGCTTGGGTATCGATCAGGCGGAACATCTCCGCCATGTCGATCAGGCCCTGGCGCACGGTGCGATAGACCATCCCCAGCATGTCGAGCGGGCGGAAGAGCTGGATGAGATAGGTGTTCACGAGCACCAGGTCGCCGGTGGTCAGCACACCCTTGCTCCACTGCCAGACGGTAAAGCCCATCGCGGCGCCCATGAGCAGGTTCATGATGACCGCCTGGCTGATGTTGAGCAGGCCGAGCGAGTTTTCCGACCGGACGGCGGCTTCTGCAAAGGCGCGGGCGCTTTCGGCGTAGCGTTCGCGCTCGCGCGCTTCGGCGCCGAAGTATTTGACCGTCTCGTAATTCAGCAGGCTGTCGACCGAGCGGGCAAGCGCGGTGCCGTCGAGCTCGTTCATCTGGCGGCGCAATTCGTTGCGCCATTCGGTGATGCGACGGGTGACGTATATATAGGCGCTCACCGCCAGCGCGGTTGCCGCGACCAGCTCCCAGCCGAAATTGAGGTAGAAGATCACACCCACTGCGGTCAGCTCGAGCGCGGTCGGGGCGATGTTGAACAGCAGGAAGTAGAGCATGATGTCGATGCTCTTGGTGCCGCGGTCGATCGTCTTGGTCACCTCGCCCGTGCGGCGCGACAGGTGGAAGCGCAGCGAGAGCTGGTGGAGGCGCGAGAAGGTGTCTTCGGCCAGCTGCCGCGTGGCATCCTGGCCGACCCGTTCGAAGGTGATGTTGCGCAGATTGTCGAAGGCGACCGCGGCAAAACGCCCGGCGGCGTAGGCGATGACGAAGGCGAGCGCGACCATGGCGGCCTCGTTCGCGGGCGTGGTCATCGCATCGACCGCGCTCTTGTAGGCAAAGGGCAGGGCGAGGGTGGTCGCCTTGGCCGCCAGCACGAACAGCATGGCACCCACGATGCGGCGCTTGAGCTGCGGGTTTCCTTCCGGCCAGAGGTAGGGAAGGAAGCGCCGGACCGTAGCCCAGCCTTCGGGATCGTCGCTCTGGGCGGTTCGTGCGGTATCGGGCGGCATCGCGGCGCTACTTGGGGTGGCCCGACCGCGCTGGCAAGGCCGGGGGCGAGCTAGGGCGTGCCGAGCCAGCCCCCCCTAAACATCGCGCGCGCGCGCGAGGGATCGCGCCGTCCGGGAATGTCGAACAGGACCTGCCGCCGGGCGAAATCGATCGCCACGCGGTCGAACACCCGCATATTGCCGATACCCAGGATCAGCGCTGGTCGGTTGGTAAGGTCGAGAGCGTCGAAGGTCGGGCTTTCGGTAAAGCCGATGGGCACATTGCCCATGGTCATGCCCCCGATCTCGAGCTCGCGAGCGTAGGAAAGATCGCTGCGCACCAGCGTGCCGTGCACATCGGTGCTGGTCATCTCGCCCACCTCGCGCGCGCGCAGCTTGCGGAACAGCGCCAGGTTGCCGATGCTGTTCTGCGCGCCGGTGTCGATCACCACGGCTGTCCGCACGCCGTTTATGTTCGCATCGGTGATGACCATCTGGCCGAGCTTGCGCCGGGCGCGCACGACGATCTCGTATCCCGAATTGCCGCCAAGCGCATCGGCGTCGGCGACCAGCATGCGCTCTTCGCGAAAGTCGATCAGCACGCGCAGGTCCTGCAGGCTGTCGAGACCGAGGATCCCGTCTGCCCCGATGTTGTTTGCGCGCAGCAGCGGCGCGATCAGGCCGGTGATCGACTGGTCGGCAAAGCTGAGCTCGTCCACTTCGACGAGGTCCACGAGCTCCTGGCTGCCCATTGCAACCAGCATCGCTTGGCCCCGTCGCTGCAGGTTCAGCTCCTCGACGATCCGGTGCGTGACAACGGTTGCCTGTGCGCCTGTATCTATCAGGAAGCGGTAGGGCTTCGATCCGTCGATGGTGACGGGAACCGTCATCCGTTCGTACCGGTCACGGGCGAGCGCGGCTTCCTCGCTCGTCATGGCAGGCTCGGCTATCTCGGATGGGGTCGCCGAAGCAGGCGATGCCGTCAGGGCCAGCATGCCGGCGAGCAGCTTGGTACGGATCATGGCTCTCTCCCGGTTGGCGCGCCCGTTTGTTGAAAGCGTGGGGCCCGGGTCCCGCCAATCTTCCGCCATGATACCACTCGCTCCGCGCGAGACCAAATCGCGGCGCGTTCAGGCCTGGGCTGGAGTAGGGGCCGCCTCGCGCGGATTGCGCAGCATGGCGATGCTGTCCTTCACGACGTTAGGCCACAGCAGATAGAGAGACAGGGCATAGGTCACGGCCCCTGCGGAAACGAGGGCTGCAAGCGTGATGGCCGGATGGAGGCCATCGGGCAGCATGGCGCGGACGCCCAGCACAGCACCTGCCATGATCGCGCAGCCGACGATGGCCGGGATGACGGCGCCGAGGAATCGCAGGGCCGGATACTGCATCCTGGGCAGGGTCAGTATGAGTGTGAAGGCGAGCAACAGCGGCGCGGCAAACCACCACGCCCGCACCAGGCCTGACGGGCCATAGGAGACGCCAATGAAGAAAGCGCTCGCAAACACGATCGCGCCGGCGATGCTGGTTGCGAGATAGATATGCTCTTTGCCGACAGCGGTCATGGTCGGGTAGCAGATGATCTGCACCGCCATCAGGGGCATCACCAGCGCGAGGCCCGCGACATAGGGTGCCATCGACGTCCACTTCTCGCCGAACACCACGAAGATCGCTTCGGGCGCAGTGAGCGACAGCCCTATATACATAGGGGCGACCACCAGGAGGACGCTGCGCACTGTGCGCTCGAAATAGGGCACCAGGCTGTGACCGTTCTTGTGCAGTTCTGCGTAAGCGGGGAAAGCCACGTCGTTGAGCGGCGGGATAAAGCGTCCGGTAACGATCAGCGTCAGGAACAACGCTTCGGAATAAAGGCCGAGGTCATAGGTGCTGAACAACCGGCCTGCGATGAAGATGTCGCTCTGGCTCTGGATGATCCAGAAGAACTGGCAGGCGGTCATCACCCCGCCAAAGCCGATCATGCGCCGCGCCCCCTTGAGGTTGAACACCGGCATCACCCACAGCCGCGCAGCGACGCTCACTATAATGCCCTGCACGGTGAAGGCGGCGATAGGGGCAAAGATCAGCGCCCAGACGCCGTAGCCAAGCAGGGCCATGGTAAGGGCCGTTGTTGCGCCCACGACCGCGCCGGCCATGCTGGCGATTCCCTGCGGACGGAATTCCAGCCTTCGCGATAGCAAGGTGTAGGAAAGCGCGGTGAAGGGGATGGTCAGGAAGATCAGCGACTGCACCCGCAGCAGGTCGGCAACCGCTGGCTGTCCGTAATAGTCCGCCGCAACCGGCGCGAGCAGGAACTGGATCGCTGCAAGGCTGACATTGGTCATAAGCAGAAGGGCAAAGGCCTGACCGATCTCGCGCCGCCCCACCTTCTCGGCCTGGACCAGAGAGCTGGCGAAGCTCCACCCGTTGAGGAAACTGAGCGCGGTCACGAAAACCTGGCTCAGGGCGAACAAGCCGTAGTCCGACGGATCGAGCAGGCGCACGACCCATATGGTCGATCCCCAGGTTATGAACTGGGCGACGAGCTGGCTCCCCCACCTCCACGCGAGCGCGCGTCGCACGCGGGCGCCAAATCCTTCGGGGGGGTCCTGCTCGCTCGCGCCGCTTATTCTCATAGGAAGGAGTGCTAACTGCGATTCGAACCGATTGCGAGCCGTCAGATTCGCGATTCACAGGGGGGAGAATCCGATTCCCGGCGGAATCGATTCCGATTCAGCGGTGAATCAGGCGTCAAACGGGGTGTGAATCGGGCGGGATTCCCCCGTCCTCCTACGCTTGCGGTTGAACCCTACCGCAGGCCACCTATATCCAATCCACGGGCAGCGGGAGCAAACCCTAGGATTTCTGCGGGTTTGCAAAAATTTCGCAATAATTTTGCAAAAAGGCGTTGACCGAATCCAGGTCGCCGCCTAGATGGCCCTCACCGACGCGGCGCTGGCGGCTTCCACCGCCCACTGCTTCGGTCGCCAACATAGAGAGACAGCCGGTCCCCCCGGTGTAAATCGGGGGAACGAAAGCTGTCCCCTCTAACATTGTTGAGCGGCTCTTTGACATTGTTAGTTTTTGATGAAGGGACATGTGGGCGACGGCGCCCGGTCCGGGGGCCTCAAGGCTCCGGATACCGGTTAAACCTAAGCCGATTGCCACATCCTTCCAGGCTCCACAGTCTGGTCGAGATGATGCATGTCCATTCGTATCCATTACGTTTGACAGTGCAGGTATCGGCTCCTTGATACTCTGGCTAGTCGGGCTGGCGGGTTTTCCCGTGCTTGATTGGTTAGTTTCACAAACTTGAGAGTTTGATCCTGGCTCAGAACGAACGCTGGCGGCATGCCTAACACATGCAAGTCGAACGCCCTCTTCGGAGGGAGTGGCGCACGGGTGCGTAACGCGTGGGAACCTGCCCTTAGGTTCGGAATAACTCAGAGAAATTTGAGCTAATACCGGATAATGTCTTCGGACCAAAGATTTATCGCCTTTGGATGGGCCCGCGTAGGATTAGATTGTTGGTGGGGTAATGGCCTACCAAGTCGACGATCCTTAGCTGGTCTGAGAGGATGATCAGCCACACTGGGACTGAGACACGGCCCAGACTCCTACGGGAGGCAGCAGTGGGGAATATTGGACAATGGGCGAAAGCCTGATCCAGCAATGCCGCGTGAGTGATGAAGGCCTTAGGGTTGTAAAGCTCTTTTACCAGGGATGATAATGACAGTACCTGGAGAATAAGCTCCGGCTAACTCCGTGCCAGCAGCCGCGGTAATACGGAGGGAGCTAGCGTTGTTCGGAATTACTGGGCGTAAAGCGCACGTAGGCGGCTTTTCAAGTCAGGGGTGAAATCCCGGGGCTCAACCCCGGAACTGCCCTTGAAACTGGATGGCTAGAATACTGGAGAGGTGAGTGGAATTCCGAGTGTAGAGGTGAAATTCGTAGATATTCGGAAGAACACCAGTGGCGAAGGCGACTCACTGGACAGTTATTGACGCTGAGGTGCGAAAGCGTGGGGAGCAAACAGGATTAGATACCCTGGTAGTCCACGCCGTAAACGATGATAACTAGCTGTCCGGGCTCATGGAGCTTGGGTGGCGCAGCTAACGCATTAAGTTATCCGCCTGGGGAGTACGGTCGCAAGATTAAAACTCAAAGGAATTGACGGGGGCCTGCACAAGCGGTGGAGCATGTGGTTTAATTCGAAGCAACGCGCAGAACCTTACCAGCCTTTGACATCCTAGGACGGTTTCTGGAGACAGACTCCTTCCCTTCGGGGACCTAGTGACAGGTGCTGCATGGCTGTCGTCAGCTCGTGTCGTGAGATGTTGGGTTAAGTCCCGCAACGAGCGCAACCCTCGTCCTTAGTTGCCATCATTTAGTTGGGCACTTTAAGGAAACTGCCGGTGATAAGCCGGAGGAAGGTGGGGATGACGTCAAGTCCTCATGGCCCTTACAGGCTGGGCTACACACGTGCTACAATGGCATCTACAGTGAGCAGCGATCCCGCGAGGGTTAGCTAATCTCCAAAAGATGTCTCAGTTCGGATTGTTCTCTGCAACTCGAGAGCATGAAGGCGGAATCGCTAGTAATCGCGGATCAGCATGCCGCGGTGAATACGTTCCCAGGCCTTGTACACACCGCCCGTCACACCATGGGAGTTGGATTCACCCGAAGGTGGTGCGCTAACCTGCTTGCAGGAGGCAGCCAACCACGGTGGGTTCAGCGACTGGGGTGAAGTCGTAACAAGGTAGCCGTAGGGGAACCTGCGGCTGGATCACCTCCTTTCTAAGGATTGTCTCGAAAGCGCCTGGCCTTGAGCCGGGAAGAGCTTCGCGACTTCCAAAGAACATTGCCGTCGTCCTCATGTCCTTTCATCACTGGAGATTGCCTCAAGGCCTTGTGTCTTGCGGCATGACGCCTGAGCCGGCTCACGCCCCTCGCGGCTTAATTGCCGACGATGGCTGTGTAGGTCCGTAGCTCAGTTGGTTAGAGCGCACCCCTGATAAGGGTGAGGTCGGTGGTTCAAATCCACTCGGACCTACCACGATTTTGGAATGGTGCGGGGCCTTAGCTCAGCTGGGAGAGCACCTGCTTTGCAAGCAGGGGGTCATCGGTTCGATCCCGATAGGCTCCACCAGCCAAACTCCAGAGATGAAACGAAACGCTATCCGGCTTCGGTCGGTAGTAAGCGGATCTGCCGCTTGCGATCTTTGACATTGTGAATGGGTTTTTAAATCGATGCCGTGGCGCATGGATTTGCAACGGTCGGCTTCATGCCGATCTGAGCGATCGATGCGACACACAAGATCAATCAAATTGATTATCTGGCTGAGATATTCCTCCGCGCTATCTTTAAGCGGCTGACTTTTATGCAGGTCTGTCGTTGATGGTGTGGATTCTCAAGCGTGAGGTAAGAGCATTTGGTGGATGCCTTGGCATGTGCAGGCGATGAAGGACGTGGCACGCTGCGATAAGCGTCGGGGAGTTGTGAGCAAACTTTGATCCGGCGATTTCCGAATGGGGAAACCCACCCTCACCATTTCCTTTCGATCGAGCTTCGGCTCGGCCGGAAAGAGGTGGATAGGGTATCACCAGACTGAATATATAGGTTTGGTGAAGCGAACCCGGGGAACTGAAACATCTCAGTACCCGGAGGAAAAGACATCAACAGAGATTCCCGTAGTAGTGGCGAGCGAACCGGGACCAGGCCAGTGCCTTCATTTCAACTAGCAAAACACTTTGGAAAGAGTGGCCATAGTGGGTGACAGCCCCGTATGCGAAAGTGATGATGAAGGACTCGAGTAGGGCGGGACACGTGAAATCCTGTCTGAACATGGGGGGACCACCCTCCAAGCCTAAATACTCGCACATGACCGATAGCGAACACAGTACCGTGAGGGAAAGGTGAAAAGCACCCCGATTAGGGGAGTGAAACAGTACCTGAAACCGGATGCTTACAAGCAGTTGGAGCCCCATAGGGGGTGACAGCGTACCTCTTGCATAATGGGTCAGTGACTTAATTTATCGAGCAAGCTTAAGCCGTTAGGTGTAGGCGCAGCGAAAGCGAGTCTGAATAGGGCGACTGAGTTCGATGAATTAGACCCGAACCCCGGCGATCTAGGCATGGCCAGGTTGAAGGTGCGGTAACACGCACTGGAGGACCGAACCGGTGAATGTTGAAAAATTCTCGGATGAGCTGTGTTTAGGGGTGAAAGGCCAATCAAGCCGGGAAATAGCTGGTTCTCCGCGAAATCTATTGAGGTAGAGCGTCGGATGTATGCCGATGGGGGTAGAGCACTGGATGGGCTAGGGCTGCGCGAGCGGTACCAAACCTAACCAAACTCCGAATACCATCGAGTCTTATCCGGCAGACAGACGGCGGGTGCTAAGGTCCGTCGTCAAAAGGGAAACAGCCCTAACCTACAGCTAAGGTCCCCAAGTCATATCTAAGTGGGAAAGCATGTGGGAATCCCAAAACAACCAGGAGGTTGGCTTAGAAGCAGCCATCCTTTAAAGAAAGCGTAACAGCTCACTGGTCTAAATAAGGGTTCCTGCGGCGAAGATGTAACGGGGCTAAAGATATGCACCGAAGCTTAGGGTTGCAGTTTACTGCAGCGGTAGCGGAGCGTTCCGTAAGCGAGTGAAGGCGAAGGGTAACCGACGCTGGACGTATCGGAAGTGCGAATGCTGACATGAGTAGCGACAAAGAGGGTGAGATGCCCTCTCGCCGAAAGACCAAGGGTTCCTGCGCAACGCTAATCGGCGCAGGGTTAGCCGGCCCCTAAGACGAGCCCGAAGGGGGTAGTCGATGGGAACCACGTAAATATTCGTGGGCCTGGAGATGTGTGACGGATCGTGGAAGTTGTTCACCCTTATTGGATTGGGTGGGCAGCCAAGCGGTTCCAGGAAATAGCCTCTCCGTATAGACCGTACCCGAAACCGACACAGGTGGTCAGGTAGAGTATACCAAGGCGCTTGAGAGAAGTATCCTGAAGGAACTCGGCAAATTGCCTCCGTACCTTCGGAAGAAGGAGGCCCCATATCGACGCAAGTCTTTGTGGGGGGCACAGGCCAGGGGGTAGCGACTGTTTAGCAAAAACACAGCACTCTGCTAAGTCGGCTTCAAGACGACGTATAGGGTGTGACGCCTGCCCGGTGCTCGAAGGTTAAGAGGAGGAGTGCAAGCTCCGAATTGAAGCCCGAGTAAACGGCGGCCGTAACTATAACGGTCCTAAGGTAGCGAAATTCCTTGTCGGGTAAGTTCCGACCTGCACGAATGGCGTAACGACTTCCCCACTGTCTCCAGGATATGCTCAGCGAAATTGAATTCTCCGTGAAGATGCGGAGTACCCGCGGTTAGACGGAAAGACCCCGTGCACCTTTACTGCAGCTTCAGAGTGGCATTAGGAAATTACTGTGTAGCATAGGTGGGAGGCTTTGAAGCATCGGCGCCAGCTGATGTGGAGCCATAGGTGAAATACCACCCTGTGATTTTCTGATGTCTAACCACGCACCGTTAGCCGGTGTTGGGACCCTCTGTGGCGGGTAGTTTGACTGGGGCGGTCGCCTCCTAAAGAGTAACGGAGGCGCGCGATGGTAGGCTCAGGACGGTTGGAAACCGTCTGCAAGAGTGCAATGGCATAAGCCTGCCTGACTGCGAGACTGACGAGTCGAGCAGAGACGAAAGTCGGTCATAGTGATCCGGTGGTCCCTCGTGGAAGGGCCATCGCTCAACGGATAAAAGGTACGCCGGGGATAACAGGCTGATGATTCCCAAGAGCTCATATCGACGGAATCGTTTGGCACCTCGATGTCGGCTCATCACATCCTGGGGCTGGAGCAGGTCCCAAGGGTTTGGCTGTTCGCCAATTAAAGTGGTACGTGAGCTGGGTTCAGAACGTCGCGAGACAGTTTGGTCCCTATCTGCCGTGGGCGTCGATTGTTGAAAGGAGTTGCCCCTAGTACGAGAGGACCGGGGTGAACGTGCCTCTGGTGTACCTGTCATCCTGCCAAGGGTGCCGCAGGGTAGCTATGCACGGACGGGATAACCGCTGAAAGCATCTAAGCGGGAAGCCTCCCTTGAGATAAGCAATCTTCGAACCGTCATAGACCATGACGTTGATAGGCCGGGTGTGGAAGCGCAGTAATGTGTGGAGCTAACCGGTCCTAATAGTTCTTTTCGCGCTTGTAGGATCCCACCATCAACGACAGCCCTGCGCTGTCTGCGATCGGAGGAAATCTCCAAAGCCGGATAAGCCCAGAAAGCTCAACAGCATCGATTTAAACCCGTCCGCCTGCTTTATTGCTTGGTGGCTATAGCGTCTGTGACCCACCCGATCCCATCTCGAACTCGGCCGTGAAACCGGACAGCGCCGATGGTACTAGTGCTCAAGCACTGGAAGAGTAGGTCGTCGCCAGGCATTACAGCAGACGGGCGCGGGATAAACCCATTCACGATTTCAAAAAGCCGCTGCCGGTGTTCACCGCGCGGCGGTTTTTTCGTCTCTGGCGCAAGCGCAAGAGAGGCGACACATACGGTGCCGCGGGGTGGAGCAGTCCGGTAGCTCGTCAGGCTCATAACCTGAAGGTCGTTGGTTCAAATCCAACCCCCGCAACCATCGTCACCGCACAAAAAAGCCGCCCTTCGGGGCGGCTTTTTGCGTTTGGGGCTCGCGTGGCTAGGCGTCAGGGCCTGGCGTAGGCGCGGATGAAGACTTCCACGGCGCCCTCGATGCGCTCGCGGTTGCGCTTAGGGTCGTCGTCCGCTCCGAAGCGTCGGTCGAGATCACCCATTCCCTTGCACATGCTGGCAAACTGCTCGGCGGCGAGCTCGGGATCTTTTACCTCGATCTCGCCGGCTTCGTGCATGGCGGCAATCAGCTGGGCGAAGGCTTGTTTCATGCGGTTTGGGCCGGCAGCCAGGAAAGCTGCACCGACGGCCGGTTCGTGTTCGGTTTCGGCGGCAATTCGGCGTTCGAATTGGACCATTTTTGGCCGCGACAGGAAGGCGACCATTGCTTCTCCGATCGCCGTCATACGTTCGCGCAAGGTCCCTTCCGGTATGTCGGGCACTTTGAGGTTGCCGCGCATCTTTTCGCATTCGCGTTCCACCGTAGCGGTAAACAGGCCGCGCTTGTCGCCGAAGCGGTTGTAGACCGTGACTTTCGAAACGCCGGCATCGGCGGCGATCTGCTCGATCGAACTGGCAGCGAACCCGTGCGCGAAGAAGCTGTCGGACGCGGCGCTCAGAATCGCCTCCCGCTTGGCTTCGTCGGCCGGCCTCCCGGTTCGTTTCGATTCGAGACTTGACAAAGTGTACGCCTCCGTACAGTTGAACGCCGTCGTTCACTAATGAACGAGTCGGGAAGCGAAGGCAAGACAGCGTGCTTTGGATCGCCATCAGGATGCTCACCGGAGACGCCCAGAAATTTTACGGGCTGGTCTTCGGCATTGCCTTCTCCACGCTGCTCATCACGCAGCAGCTGACCATCTTCGTGAACCTCATCGAGCGCGGCGCCAGCGGGACTTACAACGTTTCGAGCGCCGACGTCTGGGTGATGGATCCCGTCAGCCGCACGACCGATGTGGCCTACGCCATGCCTTCCACCGCGCTCGACAAGGTGCGCGGCGTGCCGGGCGTTGAATGGGCCGTGCCTCATCTCAGGGCCAGCGCATCGGTGCGGACCAAGGACGGGGACCTCGAAGGTGTGTCGGTGATCGGAGTCGACGATGCGACGCTTATCGGACTGCCGAAACGCATGGTCGAAGGCAGTCCTGACGTCCTTTCGCAGCCGGATACGGTCATTATCGACGATGTTGGCATGACCCGCATGTTTCCCGGGCAATCGCCGATCGGTGAGCGCCTTGAGCTCAACGACCAGCGCGCGGTCATTCGCGGGATTGCCGATGCCATTCCAAGCTTCACCAGCCAGGTCACGCTCTACACGAAATACAGCAATGCGCTGAATTTCGTCCCCGGCACACGCAACCGCCTGTCCTTCGTTCTGGTGGGAGCGGAAGACCCGGCGGAAGCCAAGGCGCTTTCCGAGCGGATCGAGCGGGAAACAGGCCTTAAGGCCCAGACGCGCGACGAGTTCGCACGCGATGGAGTCCAGTTCATCATCGAGAACACCGGCATCCCCTTGAACTTCGGGATCACCGTCATGCTCGGCTTCATCGTGGGGGTCGCCATCGTGGGCCTCACGTTCAGCCTCTTCATTCGCGACAACATCAAGCAATTCGGCGCGCTGAAGGCGATCGGCGTGACCAATGCCAAGATCCGCAAGATGGTGGCGGTGCAGGCCGGCCTCGTTGGGCTGATCGGCTACGGCCTCGGCGTGCTCGGCACGGTCTTCTTCATCTGGGGCTTTTCCGGCAATCCGACCTTCAAGGGGTTTTACATTCCCTGGCAGATCCCGCTCATCAGCCTGGTTGCCGTTTTCGTCATCCTCGCCCTGACGGGCTGGCTGGCCCTGCGCAATGTGCTCAAGACTGAGCCGGCTTCGGTGTTCCGCTGATGGCTACAAAACTCGACACCACGGCCATCGGTGGCTGCAACCCGGAAGCGGCGATCTGCACGCGCGGCGTCACGCGCGACTTCAAAGCAGGGCAGCAGACGATCACCGTCCTGCACGGCATCGATCTGGATATTCGCGCGGGTGAGCTCACCTTCCTCGTTGGCGAAAGCGGCTCGGGCAAGACGACGCTGATCTCAATCATGTGCGGCATTCTCTGGCCCACCCAGGGCGAGGTGAAGGTCTTTGGCACCGACATTTACGATTTAGGCGATACAGAGCTGGTCGAGTTCCGCCTGAACAATATCGGTTTCATCTTCCAGCAGTACAATCTGATCCCCTCGATCGACGCGGCCAACAACGCCGCCGTGCCGCTGGTGGCGCAGGGGATGGATCGTCTGGAAGCGCGCGAACGCGCGGTTGCGATGCTCGAGAAGCTCAACATCGGCGATCAGGCGGACAAGCTGCCCAACCAGCTTTCGGGCGGTCAGCAGCAACGCGTGGCCATTGCCCGCGCGCTGGTCCACGAACCGCGCCTGGTGGTGTGCGACGAACCGACCGCGGCGCTTGATGCCTCCTCCGGCCGGCGGGTCATGGACCTGCTGCGCGAAGTGGCGGTGGCCGAGGACCGCGCCTGCATCATCGTTACCCACGACAACCGCGTGTTCGATCTCGCCGACCGCATCCTCGTGCTTGAGGACGGCAAGATCAAACACGATGGCACCGACATGCCCGAAGGACACTGACATGGCTCTCGACCTGAAAAACCTCAGCTTCTCGCGGCAGATCTTGCCCGTGATCGCGCTTGTCGGCCTAATCGCGGCAGCCATCTTTATCATGTTCGGCCTACCCGATCGCGAGCTGACCGAGCCGGGCCGCGAACCCCCGCGCGCGCCCGCTGCGCTGGCCTCCGAAGCGCGGGTTGCCGGGGCTGGCGTGGTCGAGCCGTCGAGCGAGACAATCCAGATCGGCTCGGCTCTGTCGGGCCTGATTACGGGCCTTTCGGTCCAGCCCGGCGACCGCGTGAGCGAAGGCCGGGTACTCTTCACCGTCGATGACCGGGCGGTGCGCGCGCAGCTGCGTGAGGCCAACGCCGCCATCGCCGAAGCGCGCGCATCCATTGCCGAGGCTCGCACAGCCCAGGCGACCGCTGCCCAGCAGCTCGCGCTTTACCGCAATGTCGAGGACCCGGCAGCCGTCAGCCGCAGCGAAGTGATCCGCGCGGAAGGCGAAGCGTCCTCCGCCCGGGAACGGCTCCGCCTCGCCCAGGCGCGCTTGCAGGCCGCCGAAGCGCGGGCCGGTGTCGCGCAGACCGAGCTTGGCCGGCTGACCATCCGCGCGCCGATCGATGGCGAGATCCTGGCGGTGAACATCCGCAAGGGCGAATATGTCAGCACAATGGGCGGCGGCGGTTCGCAGCCCTTCATCGAGATGGGCCAGACGCAGCCGCTGCATGTCCGCATCGATATCGATGAGGAGCAGGCCCCGCGTGTGGCCCTGGGCGCTCCTGCAACGGTCAGCCCGCGCGGCGCGTCGGACCGGCAGGTCGAAGCGCGCTTCGTGCGGGCAGAGCCGCTCGTCGTGCCCAAGCGCTCGCTGACCAATTCGGCGGCCGAGCGGGTCGATGTGCGCGTGCTCCAGCTCATTTACGAGCTGCCGGAAACCAGCGGGCTTTTCCGCGTGGGCCAGCAAGTGGACGCCTATATCGCTGCGAAGGATAGCGGCGAATGATCCCTCGCGCCCTTCTTGTCGCCGCAAGCGCGCTGTCGCTGGCCGCATGCGCCGGCGGCCCGCCGCCGGAGATCGCAACGCCGATGCCCGTGCTGCCGGAAAGCTACCTTTTCGCGCCGGAAGGTGAGACCCAGACCGCGCTCGCGGACCTCCTCCCGCGCGGCGATGCCGGTTTCGATACGCTGGCCGCACAGGCGCTTGCCTCGTCCCCCTCGCTTGCCGAAGCGGCGGCGCGCGTGGAGCAGGCACGGGCCGGCGCGAACCGTGCGGGCGCAGAGCGTCTGCCCAATGTCGGGATCAACGCCTCGGTCACCGGCTCGCGGACCAATCCTGGCGCGATCGGTGCCAACCTGCCGCCCGGGGTAACATTCGACACCGAGCAGGTTTCCTACGCGGCAAATCTCACTGCCCGCTGGGACCTCGATCTCTTCGGGCGTCTGCGCGCGCAGGAACGCGCGGCACTGGCCCGCCTCGATGCGGCCGATGCCAGCGCGCGCGCTGTGCGGAACGCGCTGCTCGCCGAAATAGCAGCCAGCGTCATCGATTGGCGTACCCTGGAGGCGCGCGATGCGGAAATCCGTTCGGACATTGCCTCGGCCGAAGAATTGGCACGGCTCGCCGGAGTGCGCGAGCGAGCGGGCATTGCGCCGGGCTTCGACCGCGTGCGGGCCGAAAGTTCCGCAGCAAGCTCGCGGAGTCGCCTAGCGGCGCTGGAAAGCGAACGCGCGCGGTTGCTCGGGCGCCTCATCACGCTGACCGCGCAGGGCGGGGCGCAGGTGCGCGCTGCCCTGGCGCAGGGTGAAGCCTCTGCAACACTCCCGGCTCCGCCCACGGCGCTCCCTTCGGGATTGCTGGCAAATCGGCCCGATGTGCTTGCCGCGGCCGCGACGCTCGCAGCCGAAGACGCCGAGCTTGCGGCTGCGGCGCGCAGCCGCTTCCCGATCTTCGACCTGTCGGGCGCCATCGGCTTGCTCGCCTTCGGGATCGGTGACCTTTTCGACAACCAGTCGCTGGTCGGCTCGCTGGCCGGGACGATCGCCGGGCCGCTGCTCGACTTTGGCCGCATCCAGGCAGAGATCGATGGGGCGGCGGCGGAAAAGCAGGCCGCATTTGCTGCCTATCGCGGCGCAGTCTTCACAGCGCTTGGCGATGCGGAGGCGGGCTATGGCCTCGTGGCGGCGGCCGACGGCGAGGCGGCTGCCGCGGCTGCGGAAGCCGATAGCCTCCAGCGTGCCGCGCGTCTTGCAAACAACCGCTACGAAGCCGGGCTTGCCGATTTCCTGACCGTGCTAGAAGCCCGTCGCGCAGCCGACGCGAGCGGGGAACGGGCAGCCGCGGCGCGGGGTCGGGCCCAGCGCGCGCGGGTCATCCTGTGGCAGGCGCTGGGCGGAAGCACGCTCAGCTAAACGGTCGCGCCGCCATCGACGACCATGGTCTGGCCCGTCGTCCATTTGGCAGCCGGTGAAGCGAGGTAGACGGCGGCTCCTGCAATATCGTCCGGTTCGCCGATACGGCGCATGGCCAGCGCCTTCTCCGTTGCCGCGAGTGCTTCTGGATTGTCCCACAGGGCCTTGGCGAAATCGGTCTTCACAAGTCCTGGAGCGATACCGTTGACGCGGATGCCGTGCTTGCCGTTCTCGGCAGCGTAATTGCGCACCAGTTGGAAGTCGGCAGCCTTGGAAATGCAATAGGCGCCGATCGTGGTCGAGGCGCGCAGGCCGCCGATCGAGCTTATGACGACAATCGCCCCATCACCCTTCGCGCGCATGTCGGGCAGCGCGAGCTGAATCAGCCAGTGGTTCGAGATGACGTTGTTCTCGAGGATCTTGCGGAACTGATCGTCGGCGATACCGTCCATCGAACCGTAATACGGGTTGCTGGCGGCGTTGCAGACTAGGATATCGACCGGGCCGAGCGCGGCCTTGGTCTGGGTGAAGAGGTCTTCCAGCTGGGCTTTCTCCGATATGCTGGCGGCAATGGCGATAGCGCTGCCATCGCCGTGTTCGGCATTGATGGCTGCGGCGACCTCTTCGCAGGCGTCTTGCTTGCGGCTCGAGATCACGACCCTGGCGCCCTGGGCGACGAGATGTTCGGCAATGGCGCGCCCGATCCCGCGGCTCGATCCGGTGACGATGGCGACCTTACCGGTCAGGTCGAATGACGACATGGTTGTTCCCCTTGATAGCAATGAAAAGGGGGCCCGAAGCGACGTGCTTCGGGCCCCCGTTTGTGTGCGGACCGCGCCTTAGAAGCGGGTGCGGATGCCGAGACGGTAGTTGCGACCGATGGCGTTCCCGATGAACGGGTTGTAGCCCAGCGGCAGCTGCGCTTCGGCAGGCTCGGCGTCGGTGAAGTTCTCCACCGCGGCCTGGAGCTGGACATCGGCGCCCGCGACTTCGAGGTCGTAGGTGATGCCGAAATCGTGCTGCGTGTAGGAGCCGCTTTCTGCACCGAAGTTGGTACCGACACCGCCAGCCGTCGAGAAGCACGGGTTGACGTTGACACAGCGGTCGTCGGTCACACCATCGATGTGCTGGATCGAGTAGCGTGCGTTGAACCGGCCGAAGCTAAGAGCGACGAAGCCGTTGGCGCGCCATTCCGGAACCGTGTTCGGATCACGGAAGTAGTTGCCGAAGCCGACAGCGTCATACGCCGGCTGGACGTTCACGCCCTGCACCAGGAAGTCGTCGAAGCTGTAGTCGAGGTTCCAAACCGCATTCGCACCGAAGCGCAGTTCCGCACTATCGCTGACCGGGAAGCTTGCGTTGAGTGCGAAGTCGAGACCGGCGATCTTGACGTCCGGACCGTTCACGAAGTCGGTGCGCACGCGGCTGATGTCGATACCCAGCGTCGTCCCCTGGATACAGGTGTTGCCCGAGAAGGTGATGAGGTTCACCAGCGGGCTCGAACAGTCGACCGGCGCCTGGCCGCTCGTCTGGCCGTTGCCCACGAAGCTGGCAATCGCGTTACCCGGCGTGATGGTGATGCGATCCTTCAGGTCGATCGACCAGTAGTCGACCGAGAAGGTGAAATCGCCGCTGCCGATCGGCGCGGAGATGATCGCCCCGATGTTGTAGGTGAACGCGGTTTCCGGCTCGAGGTTGGTCGGGTTGCCGAAAATATCCTTCGACTTGTAGTTGCCGCCCGCGGCCGTGAAGCCTTCCAGCGCCGTCACGAAGTTCGGCGAAACGTTCGAGGCCAGCGGACCACGGAAGGTCGTGCCGACCGAGCCACGAAGCGTGAGCCAGTCGGTCGCCTCGAAGCGGATCGACCCCTTGGGGTTGATCGTCGAACCCACCGGGCTTCCGTAGTCTTCGTAGCGGACAGCCGCTGCCAGCTCGAGCCGATCGCTGATCGGTGCGTTCACTTCCGCGAAGAGAGCGTAGACGCTCTGCGACAGTTTCACCGGACGCGAGCCGCCCAGGAAGATGAACGGACCGACGCCTTCGGTCGTGGTGCCCACACAGCTGCGATCACCTTCGATGAAGCACGGGTTGCGATTGAGGTCCGATGTCGCGAGCAGCGGGTCGCTGGTGTAGCGCGTGTCGCGATACTGGGCGCCGACGGCGAAGGCGAGCGGGCCACCGCCGAGCTCGATGCCGGTGTCGCCCGAGAGCACGAGATCGAAGACGAACTGCGATTCTTCCTCGTTGGTGCCGTTGGGAATCTGGAGCCAGTTGATCAGCTCTTCGCTGTTCTCGAACCCTTGCGCGTAGAAAGGGTTCGCTATGTTGTACGTGCCGTTGCCCGGACCTGCGTTGACGAACGGGTTGAACCACAGACAGCCGTTGGCGCCCGGGGTTGTCCCGGTACAGTTCGGTCCGCCGAAGCCGTTCAGCGCAGCCTGCAGACGCGAGCCGACGATGCCCGGCGCGTAGGCGACACGATCCGATTCCCAGAAGGTGCCGTCGATATCGAGCGTAAGATTGCTGCCGAGCTGGATGTCAAAGCCGCCGCTGATGCGATAGGCTTCGTTGCGGGCAAGACCCCGGCCGGCGCCGCGCTCGGGATCCAGCGGATTGCCGAGGAAACCGAACGGGCGGTAGAGCACGTTCGTCACGGCAACGAGCGGCAGCGCGGCGGAGCTCTGCGGCAGGCCGACCTGGTCAAGGAAGACCGAGACGCCCGGGTTTGCAGGTGACGTCGTGAAGGCGCTGACGAAGCCCGATCCGCGCGGGCCCTGCGTCGGCGGGAAGGCCGGCGAATAGTTCAGCGAAAGCAGGTCGCTGCGTGCGTAGAGGCCGTCGGCCTGGAAACGCACATTGTCGCTAAGGTCGATCGTGAGCTGGCCGAAGACCTGGTAGCGGTCTTCGTCTTCCACGATGTTGTCGAACGGAACATAGGTGAAGTAGCAGCGCCCGAGATCGACGTTGCCGCCGAGTTCGGTACAGCCGACGTCACGCGCAAGGCGCGTATCCAGCGCACCCGTCGTCGTGTCGAAATAGGTTGCCGCGAAAAGGCCCGGCGTAGCGAGCGCCGAATAGGCCGACGGATTGGTTTCATACCCGACGTTGACGAAGTCGCGCTCGAACGTGCCGAGCTCGCTGCGATGCTGCCAGCCTGCACCGACCACCAGGTTGGCGCTGTCGGCAAATTCGAAGCCCATCAGCGCGCTGAGGCTGTAGTTGTCGTCCGAACCGTTGATGAAGTTGTAGTCACCCTGGAATTCGAAGCCGGTGAAGGTCGAGCGGGTGATAAAGTTGGCAACGCCGGCGATCGCGTCCGAACCATAGGTCGAGCCCGCACCGTCCTTGAGCAGTTCGATCCGCTCGAGAGCGAAGAGCGGCATGAGCTGCGTGTCGACGAAGCCGGCGCCCGGTGTAAGGATCGTGCGTTTGCCGTTCAGCAGCACGAGGGTGCGCTGCGGGCCAAGGCCGCGAAGGTTGAGCGAGCCGACGCCCTGGAAACCCTGCGCGTCAGTGGAGAACTGGTTGGTGTCGCCCAGCGAAGCGCCGACCGAAGGCAGCTCCTTGATGAACTCGAGCGGGCTGTCGACGCCCTGTTCGGCAAGGTCATCGGCGGTGAACACGTCGACCGGCAGAGCGGCGTCTTCCGGGGTGCCGCGAATGAAGGAGCCGGTCACGACGATCCGGTTGTCTTCCGAAGCGCCGGCGGTCTCGACCTCCGCCTGTGCAAGGGCAGGGGTCGCCGATAGGCCTGCAACAGCCAGCACACCCAGCGCGCAACTGTGGCGCAAACCGAAATTCCTCATGATGTTCTCCTCTCTCCCGGGCTGCGCATGAGCCTGCGCATACCCTCTCCTCGAAATTGAATGCCTGATGCTCTTTTATGTCAAGAGTCAAAGGCTCAACGCACGAAAGTTATCGGCAAAATGCGTACCGATGTTTCGGAAATGCCGCACTTTTGCCGATTGTCAGTTGAATTTGCCTCCGTTTTCGGCGGTCTTGCGCAGATAGTCGCTGACCGGCAGGCCATGCTTTTCAAGGCCCGCGATGACCGTATCGAGACCGATCGTGTCGGCCCAGAACATCGGGCCGCCGGTGTAAAGCGGCCAGCCATAGCCGTTGATCCAGACCACATCGATGTCGCTTGCGCGCTGCGCCATGCCTTCTTCGAGGATCTTCGCGCCCTCGTTGACCATGGGGTAGAGCAGGCGTTCGCGGATCTCGTCCTTGGCGATTTCGCGCTGCTCCTTCCCTTCCTTCGCGGCGAAGTCGGCGATGATCTGCTTCACCTCGTCCGACGGGGTGCGGTTGCGGGCTTCGTCGTAGTCGTAGAAACCCTTGCCGTTCTTCTGGCCGAAGCGTTCGGCAGCGCACAGCGCCTCGCGGATCGTGGTGACCTTGGTCGGATCGCGGTGCCAGCCGATGTCGATCCCGGCGAGGTCGCCCATCTGGAACGGGCCCATGGGGAAGCCGAATTCGAGCAGCACGTCGTCGACGTCCCAGTAATTCGCGCCCTCCATAATCAGCTCGTTCGCCTGCTCCTGGCGCTTTGACAGCATGCGGTTGCCGATGAACCCCGGGCACACGCCGGAGACGGCGGCGACCTTGCCGATTTTCTTCGACAGCTTCATCACCGTGGCGAGCACGTCGTCACGGGTCTTTTCGCCGCGGACCACTTCGAGCAGTTTCATGATGTTGGCGGGCGAGAAGAAGTGCATGCCCACGACATAGCCGGGGCGCTTGGTGGCCGTGGCGATCTCGTCGACATCGAGATAGCTGGTGTTGGACGCGAGGATCGCGCCCTCCTTCACTACCTCGTCGAGCTTGGCGAAGACCTGCTTCTTGACGTCCATGTTCTCGTAGACCGCCTCGATCACGAGGTCGCAATCGGCAAGGTCGTCATAGGACAGCGTCGGCGTCAGCAGGCCCATCGCGCCCTCGACCGCTTCCATGGTCATGCGGCCCTTCTTGGCCGTGTTCTCATAGTTCTTGCGCATCACGCCGGTCCCGCGATCCAGCGCGTCCTGCGCCATTTCGAGGATGGTGACGGGGATGCCGGCGGACAGGAAGTTCATCGTGATGCCGCCGCCCATGGTGCCGGCACCGATCACGCCCACTTTCTTGATCGGGATCAGCGGCGTGTCGCGGGGAACATCGTCGATCTTGTTGGCTGCGCGTTCGGCGAAGAAGTAGTGGCGCATGGCGGCGCTTTGCGTGCCGGTCATGAGCTTCATGAACAGCTCGCGTTCCTTCTTCACGCCGTCGGCATAGGACATGGTACCGGCCGCCTTCACCGCCTCGATCGCGGCGTTGGGAGCATCGAACCCGCGAATCCGGCGGGCCTGGCTGGCGCGGAATTTGTCGAACAGGTCGGGATCGCGCACGCCGTCTTCGTTCGCGGTGCCTTCCGAGGCGCGCGGGACCGGCTGACCGATCTTGGACTTCGCAAAGGCGATGGCGTCGGCCTCCAGGCTGCCTTCGCCGACGAGCGCATCGACAAGGCCGATGGCCTCGGCCTTCTTGGCCGGGATCGGGTTGCCGCCGACAACCAGAGGCAGGGCGGCTTCGGCGCCGACGAGGCGCGGGAGGCGCTGGGTGCCGGCAGCGCCGGGGATCAGGCCGAGTTTCACTTCGGGCAGACCCAGCTTCGCGCTCGGCACTGCGACGCGGTAGTGGCAGGCAAGTGCGACCTCGCAGCCGCCGCCAAGCGCGGTTCCGTGGATCGCGGCGACGACCGGCTTGTCGCTCGCTTCCATTGCGTCGAGCGTTTCGGGCAGGTTGGGTCCGACCGGCGGCTTGCCGAATTCGGTGATGTCGGCGCCGGCAAAGAAGGTTTGTCCGTCGCAGCGGATCACCACCGCCTCGATGCTGTCGTCGCCCAGCGCTTCCTCGATCGCGTCTTTCAGTCCCGCGCGCACGGCTTGGCCCAGCGCGTTGACGGGTGGGTTGTCGGAAATGACGACGAGGACGTTGTCATGGCGTTCGGTGCGGATCGGCGAGGTCATTGGGGGCTCTCCTCAGGCGTAGGTTTCGGTGAGGGCGGAATAGATCAGCGTTTTGAGCTGCCGCCGGATGGGATAGGTCGACGAGGGATAGACCTGCGTCATGAAGACCATGGTTATCCGCTCTACCGGATCGACGAAGAAGGCGGTCGAATAGGCGCCGCCCCAGTAGAATTCGCCGAGGCTGGAGGGCATCAACGTCTTGGCCGGGTCGATCACCATGGCAAAGCCGAGGCCAAAGCCGGTCCCGGCGTTGTTGGCTTCGGAAAACAGGCTGCTCGACATTTCGGTGAGGTCGGCGTTGTTCGGCAGGTGGTTGGTGCGCATCAGCCGCACGGTCTTGGGGCTGAGAATGCGCGCGCCGTCCAGTTCGCCGCCGTTCAGCAGCATGGTCGAGAAGCGGTGATAATCGGCAATCGTCCCAATCAGGCCGCCGCCGCCGCTGTCGAACGTGCCCGGCTGGTTCAGCTTGCTGGTGGCGCCTGCGTTGATCATGCGCGGCGCCTGGCCGGGGCGATAGGCATAGGCGTCAACCAGCCGCTCGGCCTCGCCCTCGGCCACGCCAAAGCGGGTGTCGTTCATGCCCAGCGGCGCGAAAATGTGTTTCTCGAAATAGTCGCCCAGCCGCATCCCGCTGATCCGCTCGACCGCGATGCCAAGGACATCGGTCGAGACTGAATAGTTCCAGCCATGGCCCGGTGCGAACTCGAGCGGCAGCTTCGATAGCTTCTCGATAAAGCCATCGCTGTCGAGGTGGTCGCGGGCAAAGTCGAAATTGTGTTCGCGGTAGACCGCATCGATGTTGTTGCGGTTCTGCAGGCCGTAGGTGAGGCCCGACATGTGGGTCAGCAGGTCGACGAAGCGGATCGGATGGGCCGGCGCGCCGGGGGCGAACGGAATGGAACCGCCCCCGCCGGCGTAGACATGCAGGTTGGCAAACTCGGGGAAGACCTTGGTGACCGGTTCTTCCAGCGCGACCTTGCACTGTTCGACCAGCTGCATGAAGGCGACCGAGGTGACCGGCTTGGTCATGCTGGCAATGCGGAACAGCGCATCATCGCGGAGTTCGCGACTATCGTCGCCCATGCTGCCAAGCTTGGTGTAATGCACCGGCTGGCCATCGCGCGCGACCACCAGCTGGGCGTTCGGCAAGCGGCCGCTGTCGATATAAGCCTGCTTCAGGAAAGGGGCGATTCGCCCAAGCCTTTCGCTGTCGAATCCCGCACTTCCGGCGTCTGCCAGCTCGAACATGCTCTCTCCTCCCCGCGCATACCTATGCTTCGGTTTTGCCTGAATAGCGATTTCATCTGTTCTTGCCACCCTCATACCTCAGCTTCGAAGGCTGCTTGCGCCGGGCGGCCATGCAGGGTTAGACATGCGAAGTGGAGAGAGACTCGTCCGCAACGAGACGAGTGACACAAGGGGACGGTGAATGAGCGAGCTTGCGCGCGCTATCGGTTTCGTGCCGCCGGAAGGCTGGCCGGCGATGACGCGGGAGGAATGCCGCCAGCGGCTGACCGCTCCCGGCCAGCGCTTCGAGATGGAGACCGTCGAGATCGGCGGTGTTCCCACCCGGACCTGGAAGAACGCCCCGCAGAACCTGCGCGTCGTTGCGATGGCGGGGCGCGCGCATGGCGAGCGCCTGTTCACGATCTACGAGGACGAGCGGGTCACTTACGACGCTTGGTTCCGCGCCGTGGCACGGCTGGCGACCGAATTGCGTGCGCGGGGTGTGGAGAAGGGCGACCGCGTCGCCATTGCCATGCGCAACCTGCCCGAATGGCCGGTGGCCTTTTTTGCCGCGACTACGCTCGGCGCGATTTGCGTCCCGCTCAACGCCTGGTGGACCGGCGCGGAGCTGGCCTTCGGCCTTGCGAATTCGGGCACCAAACTGCTGATCTGCGATGACGAGCGCTGGGACCGTATTGCCGAACACCGCACAGAATTCCCCGACCTCGAGACCGTCTTCGTCTCCCGCAGCGACGGCGCGCCCGACGGCGCCGAGCGGCTGGAGGACATCATCGGCACACCGCACGATTACGCCTCGCTGCCGGAAGCCGAACTGCCCGAGGTCGAGATCGCGCCCGACGACGAGGCGACGATCTTCTACACCAGCGGCACGACCGGCCAGCCCAAGGGCGCGCTGGGCACGCACCGCAATTTGTGCACCAACATCCTGTCCAGCGGCTACAGCGCGGCCTGCGCGGCCCTGCGCCGCGGCGAAGAACCGCCCGAGCCGGTCCAGAAGGTCGGCCTCACCGTCATTCCGTTGTTCCATGTCACCGCCTGTTCGGCGAGCATGATGGGCGCGGTCGTGGCCGGGCACACGCTCATCTTCATGCACAAATGGGACGCGCACCAGGCGCTCCAGCTGATCGAGCGTGAGAAGGTCAACCTGACGGGCGGCGTTCCGACCATCGCCTGGCAGCTGCTCGAGCATCCCGAGCGGGAGAATTTCGACCTCTCGAGCCTGGAGTCGATTGCTTATGGCGGCGCGCCTTCCGCGCCCGAACTGGTGCGCAAGATCTACGAGGTCTTCGGCGCGCTGCCCGGCAACGGCTGGGGCATGACCGAGACCATGGCGACGGTCACCCACCATTCGAGCGAGGATTACCTCAATCGCCCCGACAGCTGCGGCCCCCCGGTCGCGGCGGCGGATCTGAAGATCATGTCGGAAGACGGCACCACCGAGCTGCCGGTGGGCCAAGTCGGCGAGCTTTGGGCGCGCGGGCCGATGATCGTGAAGGGCTACTGGAACCGGCCCGAAGCCACGGCGGAAACCTTCGTCGATGGCTGGGTGCGCACTGGCGACCTTGCCCGGCTCGACGAGGAGGGCTGGTGCTACATCGCCGACCGCGCGAAGGACATGATCATCCGTGGGGGCGAGAACATCTATTCCTCCGAAGTCGAGAACGTCCTCTACGACCACCCAGCCGTGACCGATGCGGCGCTGATCGGCCTTCCGCACAAGACGCTGGGCGAAGAACCGGCCGCGGTCGTCCACCTTGCACCCGGCACGTCGGCCACCGAGGACGAATTGCGCCAGTGGGTCGCCGACCGGCTGGCGCGTTTCAAGGTGCCGGTGAAGGTCGCCTTCGTCAAAGACACGCTGCCGCGCAACGCCAATGGCAAGATCCTCAAAAAGGACCTCGGAGCCTTTTTCGAATGAGCCGGCCTGCCGCCACCCGCAAGTTCGGCGAGAAGCGCGAGGCGATCATCCACGCCGCTTCGGTGCTGATCAACGAAGTCGGCGTGCAGGCAACGACGCTGGCCGAAGTGGCGCGGGCGATCGGTCTCAACGCGACCAGCGTGACCTATTACTTCCCGCGCAAGGAACAGCTCGTCATCGCCGTCTACGACGAGACGCTGACGCTAATGGAGCGGATTGCGCGTGAGGCGCTGGAGCAGGCGACTTCCGCCGAGCGCTTGCGCCACTTCGTCGGCGCGCATGTGGCGCTCAGGAAGCGCATCCGCGCAGGCGAGCGCGGGCTGACGACGGCGCTGTCGGAAATCCGCACGCTCGACAAAGAAGCCTACGATGCGCTGATGGGGCACTACCTGCGCGTGGTGGACCTCGTCAGGCGCTTCTTCGGTGAGTGGGAGAATAACGAGCAGCGCGCGCTCTATTCGGCGCGCGCGCACATCCTGCTCGAGGCCGTCATGTGGTGGCCGGTGTGGTCGATGCGCTACTCGGTGCTCGATTTCCCCCGGATCGAAGAACGCCTGTTCGATGTGCTCGCCCATGGCCTGCCTGCGAAGCGCGGACTGTTCGAACCGCAGGCGCTTAGCGGCGATTGGCGCACGCCCGACCAGGAGGACAGCGGCCAGAACGAAGCCTTCCTGCGCGCAGCCACCGTGACCATCAACGAACGCGGCTATCGCGGGGCGTCGGTCAACCGGATCGCGGAAAGCCTGAACGTGACCAAGGGCAGCTTCTACCATCATCATGAGGCGAAGGATGATCTCGTACTCGCCTGCTTCCGGCAGAGCTACGACCGGATGTCGGCGGTGCAGATGGCGGGGCTCGCGACCGAGGCCGATTACTGGACCCGTCTCTCAAGCGTGCTGGCCGAACTGGTCGATGTGCAGTTTTTCGACCCCACACCCTTGCTCCGCACCACGGCGCTGCAGGCGCTCGACGCGCAGACCAAGGCCGGCGTGGTCACGCGCTCCAACCGTCTGGCGCGCCGCTTTGCGGGCATGCTCATCGACGGGATAGCCGACGGGTCCGTGCGCGCCATCGACCCGCTGGTGGCCGGCCAGGTGCTGATGTCGACGGTCAACTCGGCCTATGATGCGCGCCACTGGGCGGCACGGTTCGATCCGCCGGAAAAGGCGATCGCGACCTATCTCTCGGT
Source organism: Qipengyuania flava (assembly GCF_019448255.1). Lineage (NCBI taxonomy): Bacteria > Pseudomonadati > Pseudomonadota > Alphaproteobacteria > Sphingomonadales > Erythrobacteraceae > Qipengyuania > Qipengyuania flava. The sequence continues at coordinate 2,449,845 of NZ_CP080410.1, read as the reverse complement.
CATCTCCAAGGGGATGCTCGCGCCCTCAGAATGAGGCGCGCGGTTCGCGCACGCGCCAGATCATCAGCGCAAGGCTGGCCAGAAGCGAGGCGAATGCCGCAACGATCAGCGGCGCGTAGCCGAGCGCTGCGATACTTAGGCCGACAAGGATCGGCCCGACCGACGAAACCCCGCCTTCGACCGTGGTGGTCAGCGCCAAGCGCATGGGGATGTCCTCATGCTCGCCGAATTCCAGCACCAGCGTGACCGCGGCCATCATCCAGCCGGAAAAACCGAAGCCGAGGAAGACGAAGCTCGCGTAGAGCAGCCATCCGTCGCCAAGGACCAGCAGGACCATCCCGGCAAGGCTGGAGAGCAGGGCGCCGAGATAGACGCTGCGGAAGCCGAACCGGTCGCCGAGCGAGCCCCAGACGAGGTTCGACATGGTATCGGCGGCAAGAAAGGCGAGGCTGAGCGTACCGATCAGCGCGCCGTCGAGGCCGAGCCGGTCCCCGACATAGAGCGTCCAAAACGGCAGGCCCACGCGGGCGATCGCGGCCAGCCCGTGCGCCCACAGGAACGCGCGGAAATCGCGGTGCTGCAACAGCTCGCCGAACTGGCCGAAGCGCTCGCGCAAGGGCAGGGCGGGGCGCAGGCGCGGCGCGTCAGGCTCTCGAATGCCGATTTTCAGCACGACCAGCCCGATGGACGTCAGCACAAAGGCGAGGAGGAAGGTGGTGGCATAGCCGTTGCCGAGCCATTGCTGCTCGATGAAGTAATGCCCCGCGACCCAGGCCAGGGCCGCGGCGATGAGCCCGCCCGCCATGTTGCGGATGCCCTGCAGCCGCCCGCGCCGGTCGATTGGGATGAGCTTGGCCATCAGCATCTGGAAGGCCACCCGCTGCGCCCCGCTGAAGAAGCCGAGCAGCAGGAAGCTGGCGAGCGTGACGACGAGGAGCGCCGTGCCCTCCAGCGTCCAGGCGGCGATCGCGAGAGCGAGCACCATCACGCGCATCATCGATCCCACGGTGATGGCGTAGGGCAGGATGCGCTTGCGGCTTTCCACCTGCGCGCCCGAAAGAATGGGCGAGATCGTGCCGCCAAGCTGGAGCAATGCGGTGCCAATCCCCACCGCAGCGGCGCTGCCGGTGAGGAGGTAAAGGTAAGCCGGGATAATCGTAGGCGCGTAGATCAGGCGAAAGCCGGTCATCCCGAAAACGCCATGCGTCAGATTGGTGGCGTAGTTTCGCCTGAGGTTCGCCTCCATAAAAGCGCTGTGGCGCTCCCAGACGTCGCCATCCGGAAGCGCCCCATCGTCTTCGCCCGAGGAGGCGAGGGCGTCGCTCAATAGCCCGCCAGCGTGGCGAAACGGTCCTTGAGGTAGCCCGAGGAACCCCAGCTCGCCTCCAGAACGCGGGCGCGCTTCAGGTAGAAGCCGACGTCGTATTCATCGGTCATGCCGATCCCGCCATGCAGCTGGATGCCCTGGTTGGAGATGGTGTGCAGCACGCGGTTGGCCTCGGCCTTGGCAATGCTGGCTGCGCGCGCGACACCGAAGCCGCCGTCGATTGCCTGCAAGCCGCCTTCTACCGCGCTGCGCATCTGGGCAAGATCGGCGAAGAGGTCGGCCATGCGGTGCTGCAGCGCCTGGAAGGTGGCGAGCACCTGGTTGAACTGCACGCGCTGCTTCAGATAGTCGAGCGTGGTGTCGAACACCTGCTGCGCCATGCCGAGCATTTCGGCTGCGGTCAGAACGCGCGCCCGGTCGAGCACATCGTCGAGCAGGCTGTCGCCGCCCCCTTCAAGCTTGTCCGCCGGGGCGCCGTCAAAGGCGACATCGGCGTGGCTGCGCTGGTCGGCAAGGGCGCGGCTGGTGAGCGTTACCCCGTCTCCCTTCTCGACCAGATAGAGCCCGTCGGTCGCCGCAACGACGAAGAGGTCTGCACCATGCGCTTCGTGGACGAAGGCCTTGGTGCCCGTGAGCTTGCCGCCGGACACTGAGGCCGCGATGGCCGAGGGATCGTGCTTGGCGCCTTCGTCGACCGCGAGAGTCGCCACGGTCTCGCCGCTGGCAAGTTTCGGAAGCCACCTGGCCTTCTGCTCATCGCTTCCGCCAAGCACGATCGCGCTGGCGGCGATGGTGGTGGCCAGCAGCGGGCTTGCCGTCAGCGTCTTGCCGAGTTCCTCCAGCACCAGCCCGGCGGACATGAAGCCGAAGTCCGACCCGCCGTGTTCTTCGGGGATGATCACGCCGGCCCAGCCCATTTCGGCCATCGCGGCGTAGGCATCGGCATTGTACGCCTGCGGATTGCCCGCCGCGCGCACCTTGCGGAATTCGGTCACCGGGCTTTCGTTGGTCGCCCAGTCGCGCGCCATGTCGCGCAGCATTTCCTGTTCTTCGTTGAGAACGGCCATAGTCTCGCGCTCCCCTCTTACTGGTGGTCGAGCATGCCAAGCACGCGCTTGGCGATGATGTTGTTCTGGATTTCGGTCGAGCCGCCGTAGATCGTGGTGGCCTTGCCGAAGAGCCAGCCGCGCACAGCGTCGAGCTCGCCCTTGGAGAACTCCTCGCCCTCCCAGCCGAGGCCCTGCAACCCGCGGATCTCGATCAGCAGCTCGCTGCGCTCCTGGCTCAATTTGGTCCCGAGTTTCTTGAGTACCGAGCTGATTTCGGACACGCCGCCCTGCGCCTTGCTCTCCTCGACCGCGCGACGCGCTGTGAGCAGGAAGCTGTTCCAGCGGATCTCGAAATCGGCGACCTTGTCGCGCAGCACCGCGTCAGCAAGCTCGCCCGCCTCATTCGTCTCGCCATACTTCTTGGCAATCTCGCCAAGGCTGTGGGCCATCATGCTGGCGAGGCGGCCGCCGCCCGAGATGTTGGTGCGCTCGTGCTGGAGCAGGCGCTTGCCGATCGTCCAGCCCTGGCCTTCCTCGCCGACGAGGTTTTCCTTGGGCACCTTCACATCGGTGAAGAAGGTTTCGCAGAACGGGCTGGTGCCGCTGATCATGGTGATCGGGCGCACTTCCACGCCCGGCGCGTCCATGTCGATCAGCATGAAGCTGATGCCGCGGTGCTTGTCGCTCTTGTCGGTGCGCACGATGGCGAAGCACTTGTCGGCCCACTGGCCGCCGCTGGTCCAGGTCTTCTGGCCATTGACGATGTAGTGGTCGCCCTTGTCCTCGGCAAAGGTCTGCAAATTGGCGAGGTCGGAGCCGGCGTTGGGTTCCGAATAGCCCTGGCACCAGCGGATTTCGCCGCGGCAGATGGGCGGGATATGCTCCATCTTCTGCTCTTCGCTGCCGTATTCGAGCAAGGTCGGGCCGAACATCATCACGCCCATGCCGCCGATCGGGTTGTAGGCGCCGACCTTGGCGAATTCCTGGTCGATGATACGCGCCTGCCGCTTGGTCAGGCCGCCGCCGCCATATTGCCGGGGCCAGGTGGGGGTGCCCCAGCCGCGCTCGCCCACGGCTTCGCGCCAAGCCTTTTGCAGGGCGCTCTCGTTGGTGGGTCCATCCACCCCGGCAAGCGCGCTGCCCTTGCCCTTCAATTCGGGCGGGAAGTGCTTGGCGAGGAACTGCTGGACCTCTTCGCGGAAGGCGTCCTCTTCGGCCTTCACATCGGGTTCGAGCTGGGTAGCCATGGGCCTCTCCTTCGTAAAATGCGTCCTAGCGGCTGGCGCCGCCCACAGGATTGTTGCTCTGAATGCGTGCGGCAGCTTCGGCCTCGCGGGCGCGCAGCTTCTCGACATTCTCGAGATGCTTCGCTTCCGTGATGGGGTAAGCCCAGAGAATCAGGCAGCCAATCCCCCACAGCCCCATCACCATCGGCACGTAATGCGCGATCAGGCTGTCGGTCATAGCGCGAGTAACCTCGTCGGGCTTGAGCCCAACGGGGAATTGCGAGGTTTCGAGCACGATACCCGCTGCAAGAATACCCAGGCCTGCCGCGCACTGCACCGCGAAGCTGTTGGCGGCGAAATAGATGCCTGCGTTGTGCCGACCGGAGCGGACCGCATCATCCTCGACCACGTCGGCGAGCATGGAAGAAGTCGTCATCAGGCTGATTGCCACCATCGCACCATAGACCGCGTTGATGACAAGCAGCACAGGCACGAGCAGCGGGTGGCCGGGCTCGAAAAACAGGTCGAGATAGGTCAGCCAGAGCGGCGAGGTCCCGAGTGCGACGCCGAAGAAGGCCATGAACATCGCCGTGCGGCGTTTGCCCCACCACTTGGTGAAGCGCGGCGCGAGGGGGAGGGCAATGCACACCGCGACAAAGCCGTCGAGCGTGAGCAGCGCCAACTCGAGAGCGGTGAGGCGATAGACATAGGTCCCGAAATAGAGCGAGGTCGCCCCGTAAAGACCGATCGCGGTCCACTTGAGTACGGAGAAACCGAAGAGCGTCAGGAAGGCCCGGTGGGTGAAGGCGGAACCCATCTCTTTGAGGTGAGTGAGCGCGCCTGCCGTCTCTTCGCGCTCTTCGGTCTGGCGCAAATGCGGGATGCGGCTGGCGGTGCCGAAACCGCAGATGAGGATCGTTACGAGGATCACACCCGCCGCGGTTAGCGCAAAGGGCGTATAGCCTGCCGGATTGAGCTGCCCCTGGGGATATTCGGGCGTCGCGCGGAAGAACACTGTGAGCGCAAAGGCGGCGAAAGCGAAGGTGCCGGCATAGCCGAACCAGTATCTTAGGGCGTAAATCCGTGTTCGCTCGGTATAGTCCTGGGTCAGCTCGGTTCCCATGGCATTGGCCGGTACCTGATAGGTGCTGATGCAGGCGCGGGTGAGCGAGGCGAAGGTGAAAATCCACACGCCCATCTGGAAATCGGTAAGGCCTGAGGGCGGAAACCAGGTCAGCGCGAAGCATACGGCGGTCGGGATTGCAGCACCGATGATGTAGGGATGGCGCCTGCCCCAGCGCGAGCGGGTGATGTCCGATATCCGCCCGATCAGCGGGTCGACCACCGCATCGACCGCCAGCGTCAGCGCAATCGCAGTGGAAACGATCGCCGCGGGCACGCCGAGGACCTGGTTGAAATAGAGCAGCAGATAGGTCGAGAAGGCGGCGTTCTTGATCCCGTCGGCAATCGCGCCGGTGCCATAGGCCAAGCGGGTCGCTCTGGGCAGCGGCGGAAGGTCGGAAGTGGAGGCGGGTGCGGTCGCGCTCACGGTCGCGGACCGTTCCGGGGATACCCGGTCTTCGGAAAGATCGCATTGCAAACGATCTCCGCCTGGTGGGGCTGCTGCCGCACCTCGCCTCTCTCCTCTCTCTGCCCCACGCGGTCCTTCGAAAAGGGAATCGCGTGCTCTCCGGGCGAGAGGCAGCATACCGCAGAACCGAATTCGGGCAAGCGCTAGCCGCTTTACGCTACGGAAAGGCGCTTTGCGCTTGACGCGGCGACCCGCTTTGGCTGCAAGCAGCGGCCATGAACAAGACACCCAAGCCCTCGATCCGCATGCGCAGCTGGCTGTTCGCCCCGGGCGACAGCACCAAGAAGATGACCAAGGCCACGGAAGGCGATGCCGACGTGGTGATCTTCGACCTTGAGGACTCGGTCGTTGCCAGCGGCAAGGAAGACGCGCGGGCGGCGATCGCCGAATCCCTGGGCAGCCGGAGCGAAGAAGAGCGCGCCCGCTTGTGGGTGCGGATCAACCCGCTCGATGGCGAATGGACCGCGCAGGACCTTGCCGTGATCATGCCGGCGCGGCCGGGCGGCATCATGCTGCCCAAATCGCGCGGACGCCACGATGTCGAGGAACTCGACCGGCTCCTCACCGCGCAGGAAATGGCGCACGGTATCCCGGCAGGCTCGACCCCGGTGATCGCTCTGGTCACCGAGACTGCGGCATCCATGTTCACGACCGGTGACTATGGCGGCGCGCCGCGTCTGGTCGCGATGACCTGGGGGGCGGAAGACCTTGCCGATTCCATCGGGGCGACCACCAACAAGGACTTCGAAGGCCATTTCGCCTTCACCTACAAGCTGGCGCGCAGCCTGTGCCTGCTGGGCGCGGTGGCGGCGGAGGCGGTCCCCGTCGAGACGATCGACACCAATTTCCGCGACCTCGAGGCGCTGCGCAAGCGCGCCATCGAAGTGCGCCGCCAAGGCTATCGCGGGATGCTGGCGATCCACCCGGCGCAGATCCCGGTAATCAACGAGGCCTTCACCCCGACCGAGGACGAACTGGCCGAAGCGCGCGAGATCGTGGCCCTGTTCGAGGCCAACCCCGATGCGGGCACGATCGGCTGGAAGGGCGGCATGCTCGACCGTCCGCACCTTTCCCGCGCTCAGCAATTGCTGGCGCAGGTCGAAGGCTAGTCAGGCGATCAGGACGCGAGTTTGCCGACTTCGGCGAGCACGCGTTCGGCCCATTCCGGACGGCAGATGAGCAGGTCCGGCATGTAAGTGTCGGAATTGTTGTAGACGAGCGGGCTGCCATCGATGCGGCTGGCGTGGAGGCCATGGGCAAGCGCGACAGCCGCCGGGGCGGCGCTGTCCCACTCATACTGGCCGCCGGTGTGCAGGTAGATCTCCGCTTCGCCGCGCACCACGGCCATCGACTTTGCGCCGGCCGAGCCCATGCCGACCAGCTCCGCACCGATCGCTTCGGAGACCGCAACCGCTTCAGCAGCCGGACGGGTGCGGCTGACCACCATGCGTGGGGTTTCCGCAGCAGCGGGCACCGCGATCGGGGCATCGGTGCGCAGCACGGTGCCGAGGCCGGGCAGGGCGACTGCTCCGATTTCGGGTTTGCCGTTTACGCAGAGCGCCACATGGACCGCCCAGTCGGTGCGCGCCTCGCCATATTCGCGCGTGCCGTCGACCGGGTCGACGATCCACACGCGCTCTTTCGAGAGACGCTCGTCGGTGTCCTTGCTTTCTTCCGACAAAAGGCCGTCCTCGGGGCGCTGTTCGCGCAGGGCATGGACGAGGAACTGGTTGGCGGTCTGGTCGCCGGCCTTGCCCAGCGCCTTGCCTTCGAACACGCCGCTCTCGCGCACTTCGATGAGGATCTTGCCCGCCACTTCGGCGAGATGGGCAGCCAGTTCGGCGTCGGTCATGCTGGAATAGTCCCCCAATTCAAAAGCTAGGGGGTTCGCATGACAGACCGAAGCCGCCTTGCGAACCCCCAAAATGCTGCAACTGCGAAATCAGGCTGCGGCAGGACGCCGCGCGAAGATTCCGAAGCCTGCGATGATGGCGTAGCAGATGATCGGGATGATCATTGCCATGGCGAGGTCGCCGCCGGTGGCATCGGCGACCACGCCATAAAGGAGGGGCACCACGGCGCCACCGAAGATGGCGACGTTGATGATGCCCGAACCGTCGGCAGCGCGCGGCCCGAGCTTCTCGCAGGCGAGCGAGAAGATGGTCGGGAACATGATCGAGTTCATCAGGCCGACGGCGAGGAGGCTGTAGGCCGAAACTTCGCCACTGGTCATGATGCTGATGACGATCAGCAGGATCGAACCCGTCGCGTTGAAGGCGAGGATTTTGCCCGGCGAGAAGATGCGCAGGAAGTAGGAGCCGATGAAACGGCCGACCATTGCGCCGCCCCAGTAGAGGCCGATCATCCAGCCGATCACGCTTTCCGGTTCGCCCAGCACGCGCTCGGTCGACAGGTAGTTGATGATGATCGAGCCGATCGAGACTTCCGCGCCCACGTAGAGGAAGATGCACAGAGCGCCAAAGCTGAAGCGCGTACGGCGCAGCAGGGTGTTGTCATAGAGCCAGAGCGCCGGCGCTGCGAGGATGAACAGCACGCCGAGCCAGCCGTTGACCTGCAGCGCGAGGAACGCGCCGATGGCGGCCAGGGCAAGGCCCATCAGGTAGCGGCCGTTCGACACCAGCTCGCCGTCGCCCATGATCTTCTCGTCATGCGGCAGTCGGTTGCGGAACATCCACACGGCTGCAGCGACCAGCGCGATCAGCACGGCAACGCCAAGATAGCCCTGCCAGATGGCTTCGCTTTCAGCGGCGCGATAGGCTTGCAGTTCGGCGCCCGAAAGCTCGTCGGCCGACATGTTCGCAAGGCTGCCGAGGATCACCGCTGCGCCGATGATCGGGAAGACCGTGGTGCCCAGCGAGTTGAAGGCCTGCGCGAAGGTCAGGCGGCTGTGCGTGGTCGAGGGCGGGCCAAGCAGGCTGATCAGCGGGTTCGCCACCACCTGCACGATCACCACGCCGCTGGCGAGGATGAACAGCGCGCCGAGGAAGAGGGCGTAGGTAGCCGTCTGGCTGGCGGGAATGAACAGCAGGCAGCCCGCGATCATGGTGACCAGGCCAGCGACTGCACCGCGCATGTAGCCGATCTTCTTGACCAGCTTCGCGCCCGGAATGCCGATTACGAGATAGGCGGCGAAGAAGCAGAACTGCACCAGCATCGCCTCGGTGTAGCTGAGCGTGAACAGCTCTTTCAGCTTCGGGATAAGCACATCGTTGAGCGAGGTGATACCGCCGAAGATGAAGAACAGGCCCATGACGAAATATTGCAGGCCGGGCGCATCGACCGGCGGCGTATCGTCGTGAACGTCGACCGGATTGGGATCCGTGCTCGACGCAACGTCGGGTGCGAGTGCCATTTCAGTTTTCCTCCCACGTACCGGTGCGACCTGAAGGAGCTGCCCGGTTTATTGTCCCAAGCGCTTTGTGTGACAGGCTTTTCCCGTCACACAAAGCGAATACGAATGTTTGGCCCTAGAACGAGCAATCGGTGCCTTCGGCGAACTCTTCGCGCTCGATGGTGCCGATGTTGATCGTGAAGGCGCCTTCGGACTGGAAGGCCAGCGTCGGGCCGAGATTGGCCATGCAGGCACCGGTGATGATCATCTCGCGCCAGCTCTTGCCTTCGGCAACCGAAAGCTGGTGCGTGATGTCGAGCGGTTCGCTCGAACCGACCTTGACCATGACGCGGGCCTGCGGGCGGTTGGCGACCTCGTAGAGCACGCGGTAGCCGAGGCCCGTGTCGCCGCCGCCTTGGGCAAATTCGATACCGGCGCCCGGAACGAAGGTGACAGTGCGGGCGTCTTCCTGGGCCGTACGGTCGAGGCCGACGGCGGTGATGCCGCCCGCTTCGCCGCGCAGATTGTCGAGCTTGCCGGTCGCGGTGTTGGCCAGCACGCCATCGGCGAGGCGGCCGTTGACGTACCAGTCGAGCGCTGCACCCTGTTCGAGCGGGGCACAGGTCTCGTCGAGCGTGGCCATAGCCTCGGTCTGGTCGAGCGAGCGGCCGTAGCCGACCGGGAAGAGCGCGCCTTCCGGGCCGTTGAGCGGGCCGTAGTCGCAGGTCACGGGCCAGCTGAAGCCGAGCGTGCCGGTCGCCGGCACCGCGCCAGTGAGGACATCGGCAACACCGGCGCCTTCGCTGCCCGGAAGCCAGCTGGCAACAAAGGCATCGGCGAGGTTCAGCTCGCGGTTCATCCACATCGGACGCCCGCTGATGAAGACGGCAACGGTGGGCACGCCTTCGGCCTTGAACTTGCGCAGCAGTTCGAGGCCTTCCTCGTCGGTGAAGCCGAGGTGCTTCCGGTCGCCGGCAAATTCGGCGTAGGGTTCCTCGCCGAAGACCACGACCGCGACATCGGGCTTTTCGGCATAGGTGCCGTCGGCGGAAAGCGTGGCGGTGCCGCCGGATTCTTCGACCGCGTCCTTGAGGCCCTTCCAGATCGAGGTTGCGCCGGGGAAGTGTTCCTCGTTGTCGAGTTCGAGACCCCCCTGCCAGGTCAGCGTCCAGCCGCCCGATGCCTGCGCGATGCTGTCAGCGGCGGTGCCAGCGACGAGGACATTGGCGCCCCCGGCCAGCGGGAGCACGCCGTTGTTGGTGAGCACGACCTGCGACTTGGCAACCGCTTCGCGCGCGATGGCGCGGTGCTCGACCGAGCCGAGCAGGGCGTAGTCGCCCGCGTTCGGGCGGTCGGACGGTTTGACGAACTCGTCCAGCAGGCCCGCGCGCATTTTGACGCGAAGAATGCGTGCGACTGCCTCGTCGAGAACGGCCATCGGAATGGTGCCGTCCTGAACCTGGCTAATCAGGGTTTCGTGGAGGCCCTTCCAGTCGTCGGGGACCATGTAGATGTCGAGACCGGCAAGCAGCGACTGGGGGCAATCGGTGTTGGTGCAGCCGGCAACCTGGCCGTGACCGTTCCAGTCGCCGACGACGAGGCCGTCGAAGCCGAGTTCGCCGCGCAGCACGTCGGTCAGCAACATCTTGTTGCCGTGCATCTTCTTGCCGTTGATCGAGTTGAAGCTGGCCATGATGGCCTCGACACCGGCATCGATCGTCGCGGGGTAGGGCGCGGCGTGAATCTTCTTCAGTTCCTCGATGTCGCCGGTGACTTCGCCCTGGTCGACACCCTGGTCGGTCCCGCCATCGCCGAAGAAGTGCTTCGCGGTGGCGATCACATGGCCGGCGCCGAGGCGGTCGGGATCGCCCTTGCGGCCCTGCAGGCCCTCGACCAGCGCAGCGCCCAGCGGGGCGACGATGGCGGGGTCCTCGGAATAGCTTTCGTAGGTGCGGCCCCAGCGGTCGTCCTGTGCGACCGCGACGGTCGGCGAGAAGTTCCAGTCGATGCCGGTGACTTCGATCTCGACCGCGGTCGCTTCGCCGATGCGGCGGATAAGGTCGGCGTCGCGCGTCGCGCCAAGGCCGATGTTGTGCGGGAAGATAGTGGCGCGGACCACATTGGTGTGGCCGTGCACCGCGTCGGTGCCCCACATGGTCGGGATGACCGGCTCATCGCCGTCCATCGGCTCGACCGAGGCAAGGTACATCTCGTCTGCGTGGCGCAGCCATTCCGATGCGGGCGCGAATTCGTCGCCATAAGGGCCGCGGTTGCCGCCGTTGAGATAGCTGCCGAAGCGGTAGCGGCGCATGTCTTCGGCGGTGAAGGAGCCGATCTGCGGCTGGATAAGCTGGGCGACCTTGCGCTCCAGGCTCATGCGCGAAACGAGGTCGGCGACCCGCGCATCCTCGCTCGATGCAGGGGCTTCGGCCACCGGTGCCGGTGCGCTTTCGACACTCGAATAGCCGGCGTTGCAGCCCGCAAGACCCACACTGGCCACCGTGGCCAACAAAACAGCTCGCATTTGAAACATCCCTCCGGCGTCCTCTTCTTTGAGAACGTTATCAAAGGAGGGTTGCCATGCTCGAAAGTGAAAATCAAGCCGTGTGTTGCGTCTTCGGCATGGTCGCCAACAGGATCGTTGCGAGCGCTGCAAGGCTCGCGAAAAGCCAGAACAGTCCGGCGAAGCCGAATACCGGCACCATGGCGAGCGCGAGCCAGGGCATGATCAGGCTGGGAACCGTATTCGTCAGGTTGAAAATCCCGAGGTCCCGGCCGCGGGTTGCCGGGCGCGGGAGGACTCGCAGCGTCTGGCTCGAATGCAACGCCAAGAACACACTGGTTGAAAGACCGAAGACGAAATAGCCGAGGATGGCCCCGGTGATGCCTTCCGACAGGGCCATCATCACCAGCCCGACGCTGCCGATGCCCGCGCCGATCGTGAGCGGTAGCATGGGGCGCCGACGCGCGTCAGACCAACGGCCAGCGGCGAGCGCGAGAGGAACGGAAAGCGCCAGCACGATGGCGAAGATACGTGCGGTGTCCGCGTCGCGGAACTCGGAATCGAGGCTCGACAGCCAGATCAGCAGATAGGCGAACAGGGCAGCTTCGGCGATCTGGATCAGCAGGCGCGCGACCCACATGCGGCCGACGGCTGCGCGCTTGGCCTTTCGGCGTTCCTCCTCGGCGCTGGGCGGTTCTTCCATGAGGTGCGGCATCGGCGCCGGACGGCCGAAGAGGACCACTGGCAGCACCATGGCAACGACCAGGATGGCGACCATGGAAATGCGACCGTCGGGGCCGGCAAGGCCCGGGATGGTGACGAAGGCTCCGGACAAGGCCCCAAGAGCCGGCGCAAAGGCCAGCAAGCCGCCCAGTGTGCCCTTCTGGCGGTCGGGCACCACGTCTCCGGCCCAGGCAGCGAGAGGCGCGAGCATCATGTTGATGGAGAACTGCCAGCACACGATGGTGCTGATCAGCGCCAGCGGTGTTTTCGCCAGCGGGACGAGGTGCAGCAGCACGCCGGACAGGACCATCCCGGTCACGATCCACGGTTTGCGCGTGCGGGTCTTGTCGCTCAGCCAGCCAAAAATGATGTTCGCAAGGCTCGCCGCTATTGCCCCGCAGAACGCCGTGTAGGCCAGCAAGTTGATCGTTGCATCGCCTGCCATCTCGCTCGCACGAAGCGGCAGGAGGAGAGTGAGAAACGGTACGTAGGACACCGCCCCGCCGGCGACGGCGAGCGCGTAGAGCCACAGGAAACGCGGCGACTGCCGCCGCTCTTCCGGCGTGTCAGCGTCCACCGGCTGCCGGGGCTCTTGCGGTGGAGCCACGGACGATGAGCTCGCCCTCGAGCACTTCGGGTTCGCTGGGCGAGCCGTTCTTGCGCGCATCGATGAGCAGTTCCACCGCGCGCGAGGCCGTGGCCGAAATCGGCTGGTCCACTGCGGTCAGCGCCGGGGTCGTGAAGCGCACGATCGGCGTGTTGTCGAAGCTCACCAGCGAAAGGTCCTGCGGAACCTTGAGGCCGAGCTCCCGTGCCACTTCGAGCGCGGCGAGCGTCATCTGGTCGCTGCTGGCAATGATCGCCGTGGGCGGGTTGTCGCGGCCCAGCAGGTCGCGGGCCGCATCAAGGCCGCTTTCGAAGCCGAAGTCGCCCTTGGCCAGCAGACCCTCGCAATCGAGTTCGGCGTTGGCCATGGCTTCGCGCCAGCCATCGACGCGCCAGCCGGCAAGACTGTATTCGTCGGGCCCGGCAATGAAACCGATGCGGGTGTGGCCCAGTTCGATGAGGTGGTCGGTCGCCTTGGCGGCGAGAAGCTCGTCGCCCATCGTCATCGCAATGCCCGGTCCCGGTTCCTTCGATCCGATGCGCGCGAAGGGAATGCCGCGTTCGGCCAGGAGGCCGGTAATCTGCGGGTTTTCCGAGTGCGGCGGGGTCACGATGATACCGTCCGGCTGGAGCGCGGAAATCGCAGCGCCCAGCTCGCGTTCGACATGGTCGCTATGCGTGTCGACCAGCTCGAAGATCATCCGGTAACCGCGATCGGCGGCTGTCAGCATGCCGCCGAGCAGCATCTGGTCGACCCAGTCGCGCCCGTCGCGCGCCTGCCAGTCGGCAATGGTGCGGTCGCGGTCGTTGATTGCCAGGATCAGGTAGGACCGCGATCCGCTCATCCGCTGCGCGGCGATCGAGGGCACGTATCCGAGCTTGTCGATACTCGCCTGGACCTTGTCCTTCATCGCGGGCCGCACGTTGGGCTCGTTGTTGATGACGCGGCTCACGGTTTGCAGGGAAACCCCTGCATCCGCTGCCACGTGTTTGATGGTGACTGACTGGCGCCGCCGACCCATTGAAACCTGACCCCCCGGAAAACCCGTCTTTTCCTGCTTGTCTACTTTGTCCCGTTTCGAGCCGCGTGGCTACGCGGCCCGAGCCTCTTTTGCACCGCAATATTGCGCCACATAGGCGTGGTGCTCGGGCAGGCTGGCCACGGTGCGCGCGGTGTTCTCGCGCAGCGTGGTCAGGAAGCGGTCGAGCTCCTGATCGCTCATCTTCTTGGCAACCGGGTGGAAGGCGCGCGGCATGATCCCCTGGCCGAGCATGACCTGCACCCAGCTGTTCTCGACGAACAGTTCCTCGTTCTTGCGGAACACCCGGCCGGTTTCCCGGAATAGCTCGATCTTCTGGGTCAGGCTGTCGGGAATATCCATCGTGGCGCACTGGCGCCAGAACGGGCTGTCGCGCCGGTCGGTGGCCTTGTAGTGCAGGATGAGGAAGTCGCGCACCTGCACCATGTCGGTGAGCTGCTGTTCGTTGAACTCGGCGATATCGCGCTCGCTCACCTCGCCCGCCGGCATCATGCGCAACAGGCGGATCACGGCGCGCTGGATCAGGTGGATACTGGTCGATTCCAGCGGCTCGAGGAAGCCGCTCGACAGGCCGATGGCAATGCAGTTGCGGTGCCACTGCTTGCGCCGCGCCCCGGTGCGGAAGGGGATGGCGCGCGGTTCGCTGATCGGCTTACCGTCCAGCGTGGACATGAGCCGGTCGTGCGCTTCGTCCTTCGAGAGATAGCGGCTGCAATAGACGATCCCGTTCCCCCCGCGCGTCTGCAGCGGGATGCGCCACTGCCAGCCCGCGTCATGCGCGATGGCGCGCGTGTAGGGCACGGGCGGCCCGGCAAGCTCGGTCTGGACTGCCATGGCCGCATCGCAGGGCAACTGGTGCGACCAGTCGTCATAGCCGACATGCAGCGCGCCTTCGATCAGCAGCGCCCGGAAGCCGGTGCAGTCGACAAACAGGTCGCCTTCGAGGCGCTGGCCGTTCTCCAGCGAGATCGCCGCAATATTGCCGCTCTCGCCATCGAGTTCGACGTTCGAGATCTTGCCCTCGACCCGCGTCGCCCCGGCTTCCTCGGCCAGGCGGCGCAGGAAGGCGGCGTAGGCGGTCGCGTTCAGGTGGAAGGCGTAATTGAGGCGGTTTTCCGGAAGGTGCGCGAACTTGCCTGCGTATGCTGCCAGAAGCTCGAGGCAGTAGTCGTCGTAGCTGTGGGTGTGGCCGCGCTCGAGCCCTTCGGCCCAGAAATGCTGGAACCCGGCGGACCAGTGATCGCGCCCGGTCGAGCCGAAGGAATGGAAGTACTTCTCCCCGTCGACCTTCCAGTTCTCGAACTCGATGCCGAGTTTGAAGGCGGCCTGCGTCTCGCGCATGAACTCGGCCTCGTTGATGCCGAGCAGCTGGTTGAAGGCGATCAGCGGCGGGATCGTCGCTTCGCCGACACCCACGGTGCCGATTGCATCGCTTTCGACCAGCGTCAGCTCGATCGCGCTGCCCATGGTGCGCGCCAGCGCGGCAGCGGCCATCCAGCCGGCGGTGCCGCCACCGGCTACGATAACGCGGCGGGGTTTGTATTCGCTCATCGGTTCAGGGTCCTCAGGAGAAAAGCCTTGATCTGCCCGGCGGTCTTCGCCGTCAGCGGGGCGAGCACGCCGCGGGCCTTTTCGGGAATGTGTTCGGTCACCTCGGGCGGGTTTTCGAACACGTAATGGTCGAACAGCTGGCGCCAGAAGAGGCGCTCCTCGCGCGGAAGATCGCGCAGGGCGAGGATAGCGTGGTTGAGCGCATCCTGCGGCTGGCCGAGAAAGGCGGGCGTATCGCGCCACCAGTAATTCACTAGCACGTTGAAGGGAGAGAGCCCTTCCACATGGTGCCACCACATCGACGGGATGTAGACCGCATCGCCTGGCTCGAGTTCGGCCACCAGAGCGTGTTCCATCGCCTCGGCAAAGCGCGGATAGGCCTCGAGATCGGGCGCGTGGAAGTCGACCATGCTGACCGCGCGGCCGGCCGGGGTGTTTTCGAGCGGGCCGATGTAAAGGTTGTTGTATTGCTCGGGCGGGAAGATCGTGAACCGGCGCTTGCCCACCGCACAGCAGGCGATGTTGCGCGGGAAATCGTTATGCGCCGCGACGCGGGTCGAGGTGCCGATCCAGATGCTGTGCAGCGGATCGCGATCGTCCACGGGCGAGGCGTTTTCTTCGACGAGGCCGTCGAAGAACAGCTTCATGTCGACCGAGGTGAGATAGATGGCCGGCACATCCGCCTTGCCCTCGTTGTCGTCGAAGCCGCGGAAGATATCGGCCAGCTTTCCGCGCGCTTCGCGAAAATTCATCCCGAAATCATCGTCGTAGAAAAGGCGCCCGTCGCGGCCTGGCTGGCCGATAGTGACGGTGAAGGGCACGGGCCGCGATTTGTCCAGCAGGTAGGCGCGGGCGGCGCGCGGGGATTCGAGCCCCGCCTGCACCAGCGGCCAGTCCTTCACCAGCCCGCGTACGATGAAGGGCTGCGGATTGCTGTCGAGCAGCTCCGACAAGGCCGCCGCATCAGCGACCTCGCGCACCTCGACGGTCTTCATCCGCGCAAAAATCGAGGGGTCGGCTTCAGCCACGGTTCTCCTTCGCGTCCTTGCGCGCAACGAGGTCGGTGAGGTTCGAGACCGAAGCCAGCGCCATGAAGATCGGCATCAGATGCTCTTCAGCGTGGAGCGCGCCCAGCGCTTCGCCGTCGAGCGTGCGCAGCTTGTCTTCGTTGATCATGTGGAAGCCGACCAGCGAATGGGTTGATCCGTTCGACAGCGGGACTTCGAAGGTGAAGGGCTCCAGCAGCTCGTAGCGGGCGAGCGCGTCGTAGAAGTCACCGCTGGCCTGGTAACCGACGTGCAGGGCGCCCAGCTTGCGGGTGATGTCTTCCAGGAACGGGGTCGACTGGCCGTGCTCGTCGAACACCCGCGTGCCTTCACCGCTGGTCGAAACGCGCGGGTGGCCCATGTCGATATGGACCTGTCCTTCGCCTTCGCCATCGGGGGCGCGGCCGACCAGGAAGGGCTGGATCGCGATCGACAGCGGGCGATAGCGCGCGTCCCAGACATCGCCATCGAGAAACAGGTTCTCGCCGTTCTCGAAACCGAAAAGGGCAAGAGCAACGAACTTGCCGCTCGCGGCATCCCGGCGGAACACGATCGGGTAGTGCGCCTGCACCTGCCGGAATTCCTCAGGCACGATCAGCGCGGCCATGGCGGTGTCGCCGAATTCGGCGCTCGCATGGGTGTGCACGCGCAGTTCGGCGTGGTCGGCGGTGTTGAGGATCTGGTGGTTGCTCATTGTGAGGCGGTTTCTCCCTGGGCGGCGCGATCGGATGCGCTCGCCATCATTGCATCGAGATAGGTTCGGTTGGAAGGCAGGGCGGACGCCATGGCCCGGCTGCGTTCGTGAATTTCGGCAAGCCGGCGGCGGGCGGCGTCGTCGGCTGGTCCCTGTGCCTCGGCGGGCAGGGGGAATCCCATGCCGTAGAGGACATACTGCTGGCTGGCGGCGGAAAAGATTTCGTCGACCTGCGGGAAATCGGCGGCCGAGGGTGCGTGGTCGCGCCACAGCGCCAGCTGGCCGGCGAGCGAGGCCGGGATCGTCGCCGGATCGCGCTGGGCGACCCAATAGGGTTCCTCGCGCCGGCTGAGCACGTAGTGCAACTTGAGGAAATCGACGATCCGGTCCCAGCGGTAGCGGAACAGCGCATTGAAGCGATCTGCGAGCTGGGGCAGCCCTTCGCGGCTGTGCGGATAGCCATCCGCCAGCGCTTTCAGCGAGAGCTCGATCAGGACGATCGCAGAGGCTTCGAGTGGTTCGATAAAGCCGGCAGACAGGCCCACTGACAGGCAATTGCCGATCCAGAAGCGATCGCGGTGGCCGGTGGCGAACTCAAGCTTGCGCGGGGCGAGGGCGGCGATGTCGGCGCCCGGTACCTTGCGCTCGACGTGGTCCCGCAAAATGGCTTCTGCCGCATCATCTGAGAGGAAATGCGAGGAGTAGACGCAGCCGATGCCGCGCCGGTTCGGCAGGGCAATGTCCCACAGCCAACCGGCTTCATGCGCGGTGCCGACCGTCTGAGAGGCAATGGGGCTGCCGGGTTCGACCGGGACCTGCACGGCAAGGGCGCGGTCGTTGAAGGACACGTCGGAGCGGTCGATCCATTGCGCGCCCATTTCCTCGCCGATCAGGCGGGCGCGCATGCCGGTGCAGTCGATGAAGAAATCGCCATCGACCGGATCGCCATCGCGAAGCAACAGGCGCGTGATCAGCCCGTCCGCATCGCATTCGACGCCGGTGACATGGGCCTGGATATGGCGCACGCCCAGCGCGCCGGTCGCGTGTTCGGCGAGCAGCGCGCCGAGCTTGCCCGCATCGAGGTGGTAGCCGTAGTTGAGCGCGCCGGCGTAGGGTGGCATCGCCCGCTGGCGCGGCGCAAGATCGCGGTCGCACACGGCGGCCTGCGGGTTCACCGCTTCAGCAAAGGAGCGCTCGCCCGCCAAATCGGCCCAGGCGCGCAGCGTGTCCGCCATCGGCCCGGGAACGGGCGGTGTATAGGGGTGGTAATAGCTGTCGCCATCCGACCCATCGACCCAGCCGTCGAAGCGCGAGCCCTGCTTGAAGGAGGCGTCGCAGCGCTGGAGGAAGGTCGCCTCGTCGATGCCGATGGCGGCGAGCGTGTCGCGCAGCGTCGGCCAGCTGCCTTCGCCAACCCCGATTGTCGGAATATCGGGTGCCTCGACGAGAGTGATCTCGAGGCCCGGGCGCCGCGCAGCCATGACGCAGGCCGACAGCCATCCGGCCGTCCCGCCGCCTACGATCACCAGCCTGTTGAACGCGCTACCCATGAGAATTCGTCCCATACCCTCTCTACGCACGGGAGACAAAAAGAGAGCCGCACTGCCAGGCAGTACGGCCCCCTCTTAAGCCAGGTGGGGGCCGCCGAAGCGGCCCCGACCGTATTAGAAGGAGAAGCGTACCCCGCCCGCGTACCGCGGTGCACCGCGGAAGGCGAAGAAGGTCGTGTCCTCGCTGCGGCGGTAACCCTTCAGGTTCTCGCCGGTGATGTTGATCGCTTCGACGAAGACAGTCAGGCCGAAATCGAACTCGTAGGACGCGCTGGCATCGATCTGCCAGTATTCGTCACGGTAGAACGGGTTCGTCGGGTTCTGGCTGTAGCCGGCGAGGAAGTCATCACGCCAGTTCCAGGCAACACGTGCCTGCAGCGGGCCCTTGTCGTAGAACAGCACGGCGTTGGCGCTGTCCGAAAGACCGACCAGGGCGAACTGGGTCACGTTGTAGGGCTGGCTGTTGTCGAACGTCGCATCGCCGTTGACGATGGTGTAGTTCAGGATGGCGCCAAAGCCCGTTTCCCAGAAGTTGTGCTGGATGGCGAATTCCCAACCGTCGAGCGTAGCCGTCTGGTCGGAGTTCACCGGCAGCGACACGTCGAAGGTCAGCAGCGGGTCGCTGGCATCACCGATGATGCGCCCGATGATGAAGCCGTTGGTGTCACGATCCGGAACGCCATCGTTATCAGCATCCTGGACCACGGTGGAGCCCGGGAAGTTGTTGAAGATGTAGTCACGGATCGCGCCGATCGGGGCGTTCTGGCCGAGCGCTGCGCGTGCCTCGTTGGCGCGTGCACCGTTGTACGGCTGGTAGATGCCCGGAACCTGGACCTGGATACCACCGACACCGATGAAGTTCTTCACGTTCTTACGGAAGTAACCCACCGAGATGTAGCTAGCCGGAGCGTAGTACCATTCGGCCGAGATGTCGAAGTTCTCCGACTTGTACGGCAGGAGGCCAGGGTTGCCCTGCTGACCGGTGCCGCCATCCTGACGGAACAGCGGGTTGAACGTCCGGCCGCCCTGCAGGTTGTCGTAGGTCGGGCGAGCGATCGTGTGGCTGTAGGAAGCGCGCACGACGACGTCCTGAACCGGCTCGATGTCGAAGTCGATGTTCGGCAGCCAGAAGTCATACGACCCCTTGATGCGGCTGAAATCGCGATCCGGCGAGAAGCTCAGGTTGAACTCGTTGGCGGCAACCCACGCGGTAGCGTCGGGGATCAGCGTCAGAGCGCGCGAGTCCACCGTGGTGTTCTCATAGCGCAGGCCGGTGATCAGGTTGGCGCTGCCGAACGAAAACGCCGCTTCGAGATAGGGCGAGATCGTCTTTTCGGTGATCCGGCGATCGGTGGTCTGCTCTGCCAGGCAGGTGCCGCCGATCGACGAGCCGGTTGCCGGGTTCGAACAGATACCGAACTGGTTCTCCAGCAGATCGACCATGCGTTCGAAATCGAACCCATAGAAGCTCTGGATGATGTTCGGATCGTTGGCACCTTCAAGGCCGCGGAAGGCTTCCGGAACGTTGATCTCGAAGAAGATATCGTCCGGAATGTCCGCTGCCGTGCCGAGGCCGCCCCAGGTGTCGTTCTGGATGAAGCCGAAGGCCGACTGGACCTTGTTCTCGATGTAGGAAACACCGAAGTCGAGGCTGTCGAGGAAGCCGAGGTCGGCTTCCCAGCGGCCCTTGAGCTGGACCTGCTCGATGTCGTCGCGGAAGGTGGCGTTACGGAACGCGTTACCCGTTGCGAAGCGCAGCGAGGGATCGTTCGAGTCGATGCCCGGAGCGTTCACATACGAGATCACCGGCAGGTAGCTGGTGAAGTCGATGCGCTGTTCCTGGACGCCGAACACGGCGGTACCGACCGACATGTTGGAGCCGTAGGGCAGGGTCGGCTTCGATTCCGCGCTCGAGTTGTGGTAGTCGAGGATCCAGGTCAGACCGTCGGTGGCTTCCCACTCGAGGTTGAAACCGAGCGACTTGTTGATCGAGCGGTTGTTGGTCAGCGAGCCCGAGTAGGCGAGGTCCGACGGGAACGGGCCGAAGTTTTCCGAATAGAAAACCGGCGACGTCACCGGACCATCGGTGAACTCGCTCGACGTGGTGACGTGGTTGAACCACACACCGACCGAGCTCTGGCGGACATCGACCGTGTTCTGCGAGAAGGTGTAGTCGACCGTTGCCGTGAGGCCGTCGATCAGCTCCGCCTGCAGAACGGCCTGGCCGTTGATGCGCTCGCGAGTGATGTCGCTGACGTTGTACGAACCGTTCTGCGGGACCGCGTAGACGTCGTTCGCGCCCGGACGGTTGGTCTGCAGGTTGTAGGCACCGCGCCAGTCGTTGTTGGGATCGCAGGGAATGGCACCCCACTCGTTCTCAAAGCCCGAACCGCAGCCCAGGTAGCCGTCACGCCAGTCGCTGAAGTACTGGTTGAAGCCCGATTTGCGCTTCTGGTAGCTGCCGGTGAGCGCGATGCCGACACGGTCGTCCATGAAGGTCGTCGAGAAGATACCCGAGACTTCCGGAGTGATGTCCGTGTCGCCGTTCTGCGACTTGTCGTACACACCCTTGACCGCGATCGAGCCCTTCATGCCGGGATCGCTGAGCGGACGCGGGGTGATGATGTTGATGGTCGAGCCGATACCGCCCGAGTTCACCGTTGCACGGCCGGTCTTGTAGACCTCGACCGCAGCCACGGCTTCCGAAGCCAGGTTGCCGAAGTCGAACGAACGCGACGAGGGCGGGCTGGCGCCGTCGCCGAGCGACGAGGTCGGCATCTGGCGACCGTTGAGCGTGACCAGGTTGAATTCCGGACCGAAGCCGCGGACGGTGACGCGAGCGCCTTCGCCGTTATCGCGGTCGATCGAAACACCCGTGATACGCTGCAGCGATTCGGCGAGGTTGGTATCGGGGAACTTACCGATATCTTCCGCCGAGATCGCATCCACGACACCCTGCGCATTGCGCTTGATGTTGAGGGCGTTTTGCAGACTGGCGCGGATACCCGAAACGATGATGACGTTCTCGTCGTCAGCGACGGTGACGGTCTCTTCGTCAGTGTCCTGGGCCAATGCGGCTGGAGCGGTTGCACCCATTGCAACCGCCGATGCCCCCGCCATGAATTTGACGAGCGAAGGCTTGCTCTTCCACTTCATTGGTGATTCTCCTCCCATTTCATGCGCTTCGCGCACACGAAAATCCGTTTGTGAACGTTCACCTATTTGATAACGTTCACTTGGTCAATTCGGTGGCCCCCTGATTGATCACAAAAATGCACATGTGTGGCAAGAATGTTGCAATTATTGCGCACACCCCTTGGCCTTTCGCAAAGTCCCTGTGGCTTCATGGTTGCCGAACGGGCAGGCGCGCCCTAGCTGGAGCGGGAATGTTCGACCCCAAGGCCTTTCGCGACGCACTCGGCAGTTTCGTGACCGGAGTGACCATCGTCACAGCGCGCGACGGCGAGGGCCGTCCGTTCGGGCTTACCGCGAACAGCTTCAACTCCGTCAGCCTCGATCCGCCGATGGTCCTGTGGAGCCTTTCGCTCCAGTCGCGGACCCTGCCGGTGTTCCGCGATGCGGAGTGCTGGGCGGTCCATGTCCTTGCCGAAGATCAGCAGGCCATGTCGGATCGCTTTGCCCGCCCCGGCGACGACAAGTTCGACGGTCTCGACAAGGGCGACGGGCCGGAAGGCGCGCCCCTCATCGAAGGCTACGCGGCGCGCTTCGGGTGCCGCGCGCGCTTCGAGTACGAGGGCGGGGATCACGCCATTTTCCTTGGCGAGGTGGCCGATTTCGATCGCCGCGATGTTGAGCCGCTCATCTATCATTCCGGCCGCTACGCACGCGTCATGCGCAGCCCCACGGGCGAGGATCTTGAGCGTGAGGGGCTGGCGGAAAAAATTGGCGGTACGCTTTCCCTTACGGCCAGCGGCGCAGAGCTGCTTGCCGCGCTGCAGGGCTTGGCGAAGCGCTAGACTCCGGCGTCTCTCCCCGATACCGGTTGCGATAAGCAACTAAGGGAAGAGGCATCATCATGAAGACCCGCATCACCGAACTGTTCGGCATCGAGCACCCGATCATCCAGGGCGGCATGCACTATGTCGGCTTTGCCGAAATGGCGGCCGCAGTCTCGAACGCGGGCGGCCTTGGCATCATCACCGGTCTTACCCAGGGCACGCCCGAGAAGCTCGCCAACGAAATCGCGCGCTGCAAGGACATGACCGACAAACCCTTCGGCGTGAACCTGACCTTCCTGCCGACGGTCAACGCACCCGATTACCCGGGCCTCGTGCGCGTGATCATCGAAGGCGGCGTCAAGGTCGTCGAAACCGCGGGCAACAATCCGGTACAGGTCCTGCCCTACTTCAAGGACGCAGGCGTCAAGGTGATCCACAAGTGCACCAGCGTGCGCCACAGCCTGAAAGCCCAGTCGATCGGCTGCGACGCGGTCAGCGTCGACGGCTTCGAATGCGGCGGCCACCCGGGCGAAGACGACATTCCCAACATGATCCTGCTGCCGCGCGCGGCTGATGAGCTCGAAATCCCCTTCGTCGCCAGCGGCGGCATGGCCGATGCGCGCAGCCTCGTCGCCAGCCTCGCCATGGGCGCGGAAGGCATGAACATGGGCACCCGCTTCATCGCCACCAAGGAAGCCCCGGTCCATGAGAACGTGAAAAAGGCGATCGTCGCAGCGTCCGAGCTCGACACCCGCCTCGTCATGCGCCCGCTGCGCAACACCGAGCGCGTGATGACCAACGACGCAGTCGAGGAACTGCTCAAGATCGAAAAGGAAAAGGGCAGCGATCTGAAGTTCGAAGACATCATCGAACAGGTCGCGGGCGTCTATCCGCGGATCATGATGGAAGGCGACATGGACGCCGGTGCATGGTCCTGCGGCATGGTCGCTGGTCTCATCAACGACATCCCGACCTGCAAGGAACTGATCGATGGCATCATGGCCGAAGCCGACGCGCTGATTAAGCAGCGCCTCGCCGGCCTCGTCGCGTAAGGGGAGGGGCGCATGCTCGATACAAGCTATCGCACCGCCTATAACGAAGACCACGACGCGTTCCGCGACACGGTGCGCAAGGTCTTTGCGGAGCACATGGAACCGCATCTCGACCAGCACGAGGAAGAGGGTATCGTTCCGCGCTCGGCGTGGAAGGCGCTGGGCGATGCGGGGATGCTGTGCCCCACCGTCAAGGAAGAGAACGGCGGCCTCGGCCTCGACTTCGGCTTCAACTGCGTGCTGTGCGAAGAGCTCTCCTACATGGGCTCTTCGGCCGGCTTCACGCTGCAGAACGATATCACGGCGAACTATTTCGAACGCCTCGGCAGCGACGAGCAGCGCGCCAAGTACCTGCCCGGCATGGTCAGCGGCGATATCATCACCGCCATCGCCATGACCGAACCGGGCGCGGGCAGCGATTTGCAGGGCATTCGCACCACCGCGATCGAGGATGGCAACCACCTCGTGATCAACGGCTCGAAGACCTACATCACCAACGGCCAGAACGCCGATTGCGTGATCGTGGTCGCCAAGACCGATCCGACGCAGGGCGCCAAGGGTACTTCGCTGGTGCTGGTCGACGCCGACACGCCGGGCTTCGAGCGCGGGCGCAACCTCGACAAGATCGGCCAGCATTCGGCCGACACGTCGGAGCTGTTCTTCAACGATTGCCGCGTGCCCAAGACCAACATCCTTGGCCAGGAAGGGCGCGGCTTCATCCACCTGATGGAAGAGCTACCGCAGGAACGTCTTGGCATTGCGGTGGGCGCACAAGCGTCGGCCCAGCGCGCCTTTGACGAGGCGGTGAAATTCACGAAGGACCGCAAGGCTTTCGGCCAGACGGTGTTCGAATTCCAGAACACCAAGTTCTCGCTCGCCGACCTCAAGGCCAAGCTGCAGGTCGGCTGGGCGCACCTCGACTGGGCGATCAAGAAGCACCTTGCCGGCGAGCTGACCACCGATGAGGCGAGCGCGGCCAAGCTGTGGCACACCGACCTCCAATGGGAAGTCTGCGACGCGGCGCTACAGCTGCACGGCGGCGCAGGGTACATGAATGAATACACCATCGCCCGCCTGTGGCGCGACGCGCGTGTCACCCGTATCTTCGGCGGCACGAACGAGATCATGAAGGAAGTGATCAGCCGCTCGATCTGACAAAGGATGCCTGCATGACCGACCCGCTCGATTTCACCGGCAAGACCGTTCTCGTCGTCGGCGGCACGAGCGGAATCGGCAACGGCATCGCGCATGGATTCCGAGCGCGAGGCGCCACGGTCCATGTGACCGGGACGCGCGCTTCGGTAAGCGACTATTCGGCTGAGGAAGGCAGCGACCTTTCCGGCCTTGCCTTCGACACGCTCGACGTTTCGGATCCCGCCGCGGTTGATGCCTTCGCGCTGCCCGACAGCCTCGATGTTGTCGTGCTGTGCCAGGGCACGGTCCGCTACCGCCGCGAGGAGTTCGAGCGGCCCGGCTGGGACGCGGTGATGGAGGTCAACCTCAACTCGCTGATGGACTGCGCGCGCGCGGTCCGGCCCAAACTGGCCGAGAACGGCGGGTCGCTGATCATCGTCAGCTCGGTCGGGGCCTATCACGCCATGATCGGCAACCCTGCCTATGCCGCGAGCAAGGCGGGCGCGGTCAGCCTTGTCGGCAGCCTCGCGCAGGCCTGGGCGGGCGAGGGCATCCGCGTGAACGGCATCGCGCCGGGCCTCGTCCCCACCAAACTGACCAAGGTGACGACCGAAAACGAGCAGCGCGCAGCGGGCGCCATCGCAGGCATTCCGGCTGGCCGCATGGGCACGCCCGAGGACATGGCAGGCGCGGCGCTCTATCTTGCCTCGCCGCTTGCCGATTACGTCGTCGGCCAGACCATCCGCGTGGATGGCGGCATGACGCTCTCCTAGGAGAAGACCAATGGAATACGTCAATCTCGGCCCCAGCGGCCTCAAGGTTTCGCGCCTTTGCCTCGGCTGCATGAGCTACGGTGACACCACGCGCGGATGGCACGGCGACTGGGTGCTGTCCGAAGACGAGAGCCGCCCATTCATCCGCGAGGCGCTGGAGGCGGGGATCAACTTCTTCGACACGGCGAACATGTATTCGCTGGGTGCGTCGGAGGAAGTGGTCGGCAAGCTGCTGCCCGAATTCGCCAAGCGCGACGAGATCGTGCTCGCGACAAAGGCCTTCATGCCATGGCGGCAGGCACCCAACACCGGCGGCCTCTCGCGCAAGAGCCTGATTCAGGCGATCGACGACAGCCTGACCCGGCTCAAGATGGACTATGTCGACCTGTTCCAGATCCACCGCTGCGACAATGACACGCCGATCGAGGAAACGATGGAGGCGCTGCACGACATCGTGAAATCGGGCAAGGCGCGCTACATCGGCGCGTCCTCCATGTGGGCCTGGCAGTTCGCCAAGGCGCAGGAAGTCGCGAAGGCCAATGGCTGGACGCGCTTCATCTCGATGCAGAACCATGTGAACCTGCTCTACCGCGAGGAAGAGCGCGAAATGCTGCCGCTGTGCGCCGACCAGGGCGTGGGTGTCATTCCGTGGAGCCCGCTGGCGCGCGGCAAGCTCGCCCGTGCCTGGGACGAGGCCACCGTTCGCAGCGAGACCGACGGCTTCGGCAAGCTGCTCTACCGCCAGCAGGAAGAGGCCGATCGCGCCATTGTCGAGGCGGTCGGCGCGATTGCCCAAGAGCGCGGCGTGTCGCGCGCTACGGTGGCGCTCGGCTGGCATTTCGCCAAGGGTGTGACCGCGCCGATCATCGGGGCCACGAAGGAAGGGCACATTGCTGCGGCGGTGGCGGCCATGGACCTCGACCTGACCGAGGACGAGGTCGCCCGTCTCGAAGCACCCTATGTGCCCAAACAGCCGGTCGGGGTGGAGACTACCGTGCAGCGAAACTGGTCGCTTTCTGTCGCTAGCGGCTAAGAAAACGAGCCTTTCTGCGCGTAGTGTTACAATCGCGCCAAACTGGTCACAAACAAGTCACATCAGCAGGTCAACGCTGCCCGCAACAGGGTGGGATTCGACCGCGTGCGTACTATCAATATTTTCCTGACTGACCCGGCTGCCGGTGAGATGCCAGACTTCGAGAATGGCGAGGTCTGCTATGCGTTTGCGCCGGTCTATCCCGATGGCCCGCGCCGGCTTGTCGAAGGGCCGGTGTGCGTGTTTGTCGACTGGGTGATGGATGACCTCTCGGGCCTCGAGATGTGCCGCCGCCTGCGCACTGATCCGCGTACGGAAGACGCGCATATCACCATCGTGCTCGAAGAAGACGATGCGGAAGACAAGCGCCGCGCGCTGCGTGCCGGTGCCGATGATTACATGGTCGGTCCGATTGACCGGACTACCATTCTCGACCGCGTCATGGCGCTTGAGGCGGGCGGCAAGGCCAGCGTGACCGAGCGGCTCGAACTCGGCCTGCTGCTGGTCGATCTCGCTGCGCTGCAGGCGCGCTGGGACGGGCACCCGCTGGATCTCAGGCCCAACGAATTCCGTTTGCTGCACTTCCTTGCCCAGAACCCCGATCGGGTGCTGTCGCGCACCGATCTGATTGCCGCTCTCGGCAAGCAGGAACCGCCTATCGACGAACGGACGGTGGACGTCTGGATCGGCCGGTTGCGCCGCGCGCTGAGGGCGGTGGGCGCGGGCGAGCGCGTGCGGACCGTACGCTCGCTCGGCTACGTCTACGACAGCTACGACTGAACCCTGTTCCGAACCCGGACAGCCCCTCAGCAGCCCGTGTCGCAAAGTTGACACGGCGCTGCGATGGGTTAGGTCTTTTCCCGAAACGCGTTTCCGGGGGGAAAGATGGCGTTCAGCAGGATACCTGTTCTGACGGCGATTGCCGCCATGGCGCTTGGCCTGGCGCAGGCCCCCGTTGACGCGCAATCTACCGATCCCAACAGCAGCGAAAACGGGGCCTCGGACGAGGCTGAACCAGCGCCGCCGCGCCCTTCCGAGGCCGAGATCGGGATCAGGGAGATGCTGCAAACCCTGAGGGACGAGGGCATCGATATCGACGGCCGTATCCTTAGGGCACGCGAGGCGTGCCGTGAGAAAGCCATGGCCGATGCACCCCAGGCGAGCTCCGATGAAATCGCCGAGGCGGTGGAGGATTGCGTCCTCGTCGAAGAGGGCGTGATCTACGCGCGCGCCATCAATGAAATGAACGAGGGCCGCGTCGACACCTTCAACGCGTCGATGGACCAGTACAACGCGCAGATGGAGCAGTACAACGCGCGGGTCGCCGAGGTGGAGCGCCAAAAGCAACAGTACGAGCGCGACAAGGCCGCCCACGAACGCCTGCTGGCCGAGGGAGTCTGGCAAGAGGGCGCGGCGCCTACCCGGCAAACCTCGCTCGCTGCAGCGCCGCCGCCCGAAAGCCCACCGGCTGCCGACACTGTGCCCCCGGCCACGGAGCCCGCGTCCACGGCACGCGTCGCCGCTTCGCCTCCGACTACGTCTTCCCCGGCACTCACACGCGGGACGGGTGGGGCGCCCGTGAGGGGACGGATACTGTCCCCCAACATGGGCTCGGCCGAGCAGGACAAGGTCCAGCTCGCCGTCATGCAGGCCACGGGCCCGCGCATTGCGCTAGTCATCGGCAATGAGAAGTACGCGAACTCGCTCGGCTCACTGGCCAACCCGGTCAACGATGCCGTTCTGATCGGCGCCACGCTTCGCAGCGCCGGGTTCGACGTTGAAATCCTGACCGATGCGAGCCAGCGGGAAATGAAGGAGGCGGTCCAGCGGCTCGGCAACCGCCTGCATGCGGCTGGCGATAACGCGACGGGGCTGTTCTATTATGCCGGTCACGGCGTGCAGTCGCAGGGCGGCAATTTCCTCATCCCGGTCGGATCGGCGATCGATTCCGAAAGCGATCTCGAACTCGAAGCGGTCAAGGCGGATGCGGTCCTGGCGCAGATGGAAGAGGCCTATGTCTCCACCCGGATCGTGATCCTCGACGCCTGCCGCAACATGCCCCTGCGCCGCCGCACACGCAGCGGGGTGCGCGGGCTGGCGCGGATGGAAACGCCCAATGGCAGCTTTGTCGCCTATTCGACCTCACCCGGCAGCACGGCCGCCGATGGTGGCGGCATCCACAGCCCCTTCGCCGAGGCGCTCGCCTCGCAGATGCTGATCCCCGACCGCCCGATCGAAGTGACCTTCCGGGAGGTTCGCCGCCAGGTTGTCGAAGTGACGGGCGGCGAACAGGTGCCGTGGGATTCCTCCTCGCTGCTGGAAACCTTCAGCTTTTCCGTGTCGCGCTAGTCGCCCAACGAAAAAGGACCGCCCGAGGGCGGCCCTTTCCGAGTGAAAGCTGCTGCGAGCTCTAGAATTCGGCGGAGATCGAAGCCGAGAAGCTGCGACCCACGTCGTAGCTGTTGATCTCGATCCGGTTGGTGCCGTTGGTCTGGAACTCGAAATTGTCGCGGCCCGTGATGTTGCGCGCCTCGAGCTTGAGCTCGAGTTCGGCGCCGGCCAGTTCGAAGCCCTGGCGGAACACGAAGTCGAGACGCAGGCCCGGATCCTCGACGATGTCGGGGAGGGCGGCCGTCCCGCGGCTGGTCACGCGCTCGCTGGCGTAGCTCAGCAGGAAGGTTGCCTGGCTGACCTTGTCGAGGTCCTCGATACCCAGCTGAAGGTTGACGAGGTGGTCCGACTGACCGGTCAGGGGAACCCCGTCGCGGAAGAAGTTGGTGGCCGGCTGGTCGGCGAAGGGGAAAACCCGGGCGATATCGTTCGGGCCGACCTTCAGTTCCGACTGAGTGTAGGTGTAGTTCGCGATCGCGACGAGGCGCTTGGAGTCGAACCATTCGCCCAGCGTGTAGAGGTCCTTGTTCCACTGGAACTCGGCCTCGACACCATAGAGCGTGGCCGACGGGGCGTTGGCGAAGCCGCTGACCTGGTTGTTGTCCGAGAAGCTCGAGAAGATCTCGATCGGGTTTTCGATGTCCTTGTAGAAGCCGGCGACGCTCGCCTTGCTGCCCGAACCCCAGTAGTATTCGAGGCGCGCTTCGTAGTTCGTCAGCTCGCTGTCGACCAGCGACGGGTTGCCGTTGAATTGGCGGTTGGTTTCCGGATCGAAGTAGGTCTGGAAAATCAGCTCGCGGAACTGCGGGCGGGCGATGGTCTTCGATGCGTTGAGGCGCATCTGCACGCTATCGGCGATTTCCCAGGTAACCGTTGCGCCCGGCAGGAAGTAGTCGTTTTCCAGCAGGGTGCTGTTGGCCGAACCGCTGGGAAGACCGTCGAGGCCGAGCGGGACGACCGTCTGGGTTGCATCCTCGTAGCGCACGCCGAGATCGAGCGAGACGCCGGTCACCGGCTCGACACGCGCCTGGGCATAGGCGGCGACGATTTCGAGGCTGGCCGAGAACGCCGGGTCCGAACCGGTGGTGTCGAAGATGTTGTAGGTGAACGGACCGATGCCGGCAGCCTGCTGCGCGACCGGGTCGTAGCCCAGCTCGATCAGCGAGTCGCCGAGGAGGTTGTCCGGGCGGAAGGCGCCGAAGACATCCGGATAGCCGCTCGATGCGCGGATATCGAACTCGCGGCGCGAGGAGAGGCGCGAGGTGTCGGTATACGCACCGCCGACCGTCACACCCAGCCAGTTGGCCAGCTGGTAGCTCACGTCGAGACCGCCGTAGTAGAGGTCCTCCGTCAGGTCCGAGAACGCAACAACTGCCCCGCCACGCTGCGGGTCGAGCGTGTTGAGGAAGAGATTGCCGAGCGGATCGTTCGGGTTGTTGCTGCGGGTGTAGGTGAATTCCCATTCGAAGGGCGCTTCACGCTGCGTCTGGGCGTAGCCGGCGCGCAGGTCGACCGAGAGATCGCCGAATTCGAGTTCGCCGGTGAACTGGGTGTCGAACAGCTGGCGTTCGTACCAAGCGGTCTGCTGCACCTGGTCGGTGTCGTCGTTCTGGAAGTCCGTACCTTCGGCGAGCGAGGCGCGCTTCAGGCTATCACGGATGAACAGGTTGACGATGCGGAAACGATGCTCGCCGACTTCGAGGCCGAAGCCGAGCATGGCGTTCGCCAGGATGCGCTGGTCGGTGGTGAACTGGCGGAAGTCGGTGTCGAGATCGAGGTCCGCGTTCACTGCCGTCTGACGCGTGATGAAGCGGTTGCGCCACTTGTTGCTGAGCGACGCGGTTGCGATGATGCCGAAGCGACCGTCGGAGAAGACGTCGAAGGCGGTACCCGCCGTAATGCCGGCCGACCAGTTGACCGGCAGGTCGTTGTCCTGCTGCAGCAGGATCAGGTTCGGATCGCCCAGTTCGAGCAGGATCGAACGCTGGTCGACATTCGGGTCGGAGATCGGCAGGCCGCTGTCGAGATAGTTCTGCAGCTGCGGACGGATCGTGCGGCGACCGTTGTCGAAGCCGAACCAGTCGTAAGTCGAGCCGTGGTAGGTGTAGCCCGGACCACCAGTGCTTTCGGAGTCCACCGAAAGGCCGGTGCTGACCTTGATGAAGCTTTCCTCGGGAACGGCGCGGGTGGTCAGGTTGATGACACCGCCGCCGAATTCGCCGGGGAAGTTGGCCGAATAGGTCTTCTGGACCAGGCTCGATGCAACGATGCTGGTCGGGAAGATATCGAGCGGGACAACGCGGCTCAGGGGCTGCGGCGAAGGCAGCGGCAGGCCGTTGAGGAGTGCGAGCGAGTAGCGATCGCCGAGGCCGCGAACGAAGACGAGGCCGTTGCCGACGGTCGAGAGGCCGGTGACGCGCGTCAGCGCGCCGGCGATGTCGCCTTCGCCGGTGCGGGCGATGCTGGCGCTGTCGAGGACCGAGACGACCTGCGAGGAGGCGCGGGTAACATCCTGGCGGCGGCGGCCGGTCACGACGATAGCGCCGCCGGGGACCGAGATCTCGGGCTGCTCGAACTGCTCTTCTTCAGGCGTGTCGTCGATACCTTCCACCTGCTGCGCGGCAAGCGCATCGGTCGCGGTATCTTCTTCAGCCGGTACGCCTTCGGCGCCGTTTCCGGCACTCGTGTCCTGCGCAAACGCGGCGCCGGGAATGGTGAGTGCGGTGGTGAGCAGGAGCAGCGCGGTAAGCTGCTTGCCGGTCGACATGGTTCGAGACCCCCTCATGTTCAGGCCTTAAAAACGGGTGCGGAGCCTTTGCGTTGGCTCCTGAAACGAAAAGCGAAGAAGGCCGCGGGATGCGCGTTCGCGCACACCCCGCGGCCCCGGTGTCCGATTAGTAAACCGGCAGGCTCGTGCAGTCCGTGACAGCGGCGTCGAACGCCACGGTCGAGGAGTTGCAGGTCCAGCCCTGGACCCAGGTGTCGTTGCCCGGGTAGGCGGCGCCGATGTTCGTCGGAGTGGTGAAGAACGGAGCGAGCGTAGCTGCGTCGAAGACCGCCACACCGTTCTCGTTCGCACCGTTGACGAAGGTCATCGTGAGCGTGTTGGTGAAGTTTGCATCGTTGTTCGTGCCGGCGTTGAAGACACCTTCGGTCTGAGCCGCGGTGATGCCGCCCGAACCGTCACGGAAGTCCGTGGCGCAGTCGAGAACGAAGCTGTTGAAGACCGGCGGGCCGTTGTCGTCGAGGCCGGCATTCGTAGCGCGAAGCGTTTCGTCGAGGTCGAGTCGCAGGCAGGGCGTGCCGCCGGTTGCGTCGACAAGGACGGTGTTCACGATGGTGAAGTCAGCGCCTCCGCGGATACGGATGGCCTGGTCGAGTTCCGCACCGTTGTGGATGAAGGTCGCGTTCGAGATCTTCGTGTCCTGACGCGGGGTCTGGTCTTCGAGGCCGTTGTTCGAGTCGGCTTCGATGATCGTGTCGCCGGCGCCGGGGCGCTGGATGGCGATGACATTCTGCATGTTGACCTTGACGCCGGTGTCGGTGTCGAGGCTGTCGTCTTCAGCGCCAACAACGATGAGGTTGCGCACGTTGAAGCGGCCGCCGAAGAACTCCACGCCGTCATCCGAGCTGTTGTAGCTCATGACGTTGCTGATCGCGGTGCCGTTGCCGACGCCGCCGGTGGTCAGCGCCTGCAGCTCGTTGTCGCCCGAGAGGACGAAGCCCGAGTAACGGATCTGGACGTAGTTCAGGCTGCCCGAATCGTCGCTGGCGTCGTTGCCGCCGAACAGGGCCGGCTGGGCAGCGCCTTCGACCTGGCGTTCGCAATCGACGGTGCCCGGGGTCGCGCCCGGTGCGATGCAGTCGGTGACCGGCGCACGGCCCGAAAGGACGAGGCCGCCCCACTGGCCCGACGAGTTGTCGGTGTTGAGGCCCTGGACGTTGTCACGGCTGGTGAAGACGATCGGGCGAGCGGCGGTGCCGTTGGCTTCGATCGTGTTGCCGCGGTTGACGTTCATCCAGCCCGAACCGGACGAGAACAGGATCAC
The DNA here is from genome assembly GCF_019448255.1 of Qipengyuania flava. Lineage (NCBI taxonomy): Bacteria > Pseudomonadati > Pseudomonadota > Alphaproteobacteria > Sphingomonadales > Erythrobacteraceae > Qipengyuania > Qipengyuania flava. The sequence continues at coordinate 2,417,196 of NZ_CP080410.1, read as the reverse complement.
GCCCGGTTCGATGGTCAGGGCGACGTTGGTGTCACTGAGGCCGTCCGAAGCGTCGGCAGCCGGGCCGCCGTCGGTGCCGACATCGACGCGGCCGTTGATGCGGTAGAGCAGGCCGGGAATGTAGGGCAGGGTCGAGGACGCGTTGAAGCGCGAAGGCAGGTCGCAGACGCGCCATTCACCGGTCGGGCCGCTCGTCGTGCCGGCATCGGTCAGGCCCGAGGGGTCCGAGATGGTCGGGCAGCCGGCAGCCGGGGTCACTAGCGTCGAGGTCGGCGTAGCGGTCGGCGTCGGCGTGGGCGACGGCGCGTTGGTGTTGTTGATAGTGATGTTCCCGCCGGTACCCGGCGAGACGATTTCGTCGGCCCCGCAGCTGGCAAGAGCCAGTGCCGAGCAGCCGAGAACGAGCGAACGATGGAAGTTGGTCACGGGTAGCGGTCCCCTCAAAAACCGGATGAATCGATGATGCGAGTTCGTTGATCGCGACTCGCCCGCTAGGGGTCCTTCGTGACAGTTTTTGTCGGTTCGTGACCGTTGTGTTGCAGTTTCAACAGCTAATGCGACGAACTGCGCCGGTTTCATCCAAAAACCGAAAATTCGACGCCAGGTTGCAGAAATATGACAATGTTACGGTTTTGTTGCAGTTGCTGTAACATTCGCTCATTCATGCTCGCACAACACAGTTGGGAGCAGTTTCAATGGCAATCATGACGAGCATCGCGCTGGCGCTGATGGCACAGGGAACGGCAGGCGCTGTTCCTGCCCCAGAGGCCGACTACGACGTTGGTTACGAAGAGCTGGTAGCCAACGAGAACGATGCGGCCCGCAAAGCGATCGAGAGCTGCGACACGCTGGCAGCCGATGACCCGGCCCGGCTCATCAATCACGGCATCGCTCTCGCGCGCACGGGAAACTATGACGCTGCGCGTGATCAGTTCGAAGCGGCTGCAGGAGCCGGCAGCAGCGTCGAACTGGAGACCGCCGACGGTCGCTGGGTGGATTCCCGCCGCCTGGCCCGCAAGGCGCTGGCCATGCTCGATAAGGGTGAGTTCGCCCGCTATTACGCGCTTTCGCTCCGCTAAGTCTTCGCGAGACAGCCGAGCCATCAGGCCCGCCTCCTTCCGGGGAGGCGGGTTTCTTTGTGCGCGGCGGCCCACAATCCTGTGAACATTCAGCTTCCTGTCACTCGCCTGTCATGTATCATGGCCATCGGGACCGGACGGAGGGTGCAATGATTCTCGCACGCTTGGCGCTGGTTACGGGATTGTCCTGCGCAGCGCTGATCGCCTTCCCTGCGAAGGCGGATGTCATGGAGATAGACGGGGACGGTGCGCGCTGGATTGCCGGCGCAGGCGCCGCGCTTCCGGCTGCCTCCACGGAAATTGCGCCCGAGGCCGAACTTATCGAAGTCCCGGAAGACATCTTCGTCCCCGATTTCGCGGTTGCCGATCCGGGCCAGCACGCCCGCCTCGTCCCCGAAGGGTACAAGGCCAAGGTGGCCGAGCTCGCCCAGCGGTTCGACTTGAGCCCGACGCTGATCGAAGCGCTGGTGTGGCAGGAAAGCCGCTGGCGCGCCAACGCGGTTTCGCCGGTCGGTGCCCGCGGCCTTGCGCAGCTCATGCCGGGCACGGCCCGCGAGCTTGGTGTCGATCCGGACGATCCCTTTGCCAACCTAGAAGGCGGCGCGCGCTACCTGCGCGAACAGCTCGACCGGTTCGACGGCGATCTCGAAAAAGCGCTCGCGGCGTATAACGCGGGGCCCGGGCGCGTGATCCGCGCCGGCGGCATCCCGCGCATCCGCGAAACCCAGCATTATGTGGCAGCCATCATGGGCCGCCTCTCCGACCATTCACGGGAGTAACTAAGTGAGTCGCATCTTTTCCGCTCTGGCAGTCCTCGCTGCCTTCCTGACGCCCAGCGCCGCCTTTGCGCAAGCCGCGGACCCGGCAGGTTCGGGCCCGATCGTGGCCGCGCTCGGCTGGCTGCAGGGCACGCTGCTCGGCAACGTCGCCACCGCTGTTGCCGTGATGGCGGTTGCCGCTGTCGGATTCATGATGCTGACCGGCCGGCTCAACTGGCGCTTCGGCGCCACCGTGATCATCGGCGTGTTCATCCTGTTCGGCGCAGCATCGATCGTCGCCGGCATCCAGGGCGTGGCAGGCTGATATGACCGCGCTCGTCCGCCATCCCGTTCACCGCGCTCTCACGCGCCCGCAGATGTTCGCGGGGGTGACATATAACTATTTCATCATCAACGGGATGGTGACGACCGAGGCTTTCCTGATCACCGGCAGCTGGCTTTCGCTGCTGGTCTTCGCCGTGATGCACGGCATCGGCTACTTCGCTTGCTTGCGCGAGCCGCGCATTTTCGACCTGTGGATCACCAAGGTCAGCAAATGCCCGCGGGTGAAGAACTACCAGCGCTGGGGGTGCAATTCCTATGCCGCGTAAAGAGAAGTGGATGGGCGCCGCTGCCTGGAGCGCGAAGGAAGCGCGCGCCGGCGATCGCCTGCCGTACCTGCGCCTGATCGACGAAAGCACGCTGCTGCTGCGCGATGGCAGCGTGATGACCGCGATCCAGGTGCCCGGCCTCCTGTTCGAGACCGAGGACAGCGAAGCGCTGAACGCCCACGCCGCAACGCGCGAAGTGGTGCTGCGCTCGACGCTCGATGCGCGCTTCGTGCTTTATCATCACGTTATCCGCCGCCGCGTGTCGGTCGATCTGGAAGCGGACTTTCCTGATCCGATCAGCCGCCATATTGACGCGCGCTGGCGCGAGCGGCTGGGGTCTGGCCAGCTCTTCGTGAACGATCAATTCATCACCCTCATTCGCCGTCCTGCGCGCGGCAAGGCCGGCTTTGCCGAGCGGGTCGCCAAGACCTTCAAGCGCAAGGGCCCCGAACAGCTCGAAGCCGATCCCAAGGACCTGCGCAGCTTGCGCGCGGCCTCGCAGGGGCTCGTCGCCTCGCTGCAGGCCTATGGCGCAACGCCGCTGGCCGATTACGTCGGGCCGCAGGGCAATACCAATTCGGAGATGCTGGAGCTGCTGAGCGCGCTCTACAACGGCGAAATGCGCCCGGTGCGCAAGCCGGCCGACGACGTCAATCTGGGCCACATGCTGCCTTACCGCCGTGTCAGCTTCGGCCTCGACGCGATCGAGATGCGCGGCTCGGGTTCGCCCGATTTTGCCGGCATCATCGGGCTCAAGGACTATCCCGAAGCGACCAGCCCGGGCCTGCTCGACAGCCTGCTGCGCCTGCCGTTCGAAATGGTGGTGAGCGAAAGCTACGCGCCGACCGAGCGCCAGACCGCCCGCGAGCGCATGGATCTCGCCATTCGCCGCCTGCGCAGCGCCGACGAGGAAGCCGCTGCTGAGCGCGCCGACATGATGGCCGCGCGCGATGCGCTGGGTAACGGTGCAGTCGGTTTCGGCGACCACCACCTGACCGTCATGGTCAAGGAACGCGACCTCGGCCGCCTCGATGACGCAATGGCCGCCTGTTCCGCCGCGCTCGCAGATACTGGCGCGATCGCGGTGCGCGAAGACACCAATCTCGAGCCCGCTTTCTGGGGCCAATTCCCCGGCAACGAGAGCTATCTCGTGCGCCGCGCGCTTATCTCGAGCGCGAACATGGCAAGCTTCGGCTCGCTGCATGGCTTTGCGCTCGGCCAGGCGCAGGGCAACCACTGGGGCGAGGCGGTGACGCTGCTGGAAACCACCAGCGCTACGCCGTTCTTCTTCAATTTCCACCACGGCGACCTCGGCAATTTCTCGGTCATCGGGCCGAGCGGCTCGGGCAAGACCGTGGTGATGAATTTCCTGGCCGCGCAGGCGCAGAAGTTCAGCCCGCGCACCATCCTGTTCGACAAGGACCGCGGTGCAGAACTGTTCGTCCGCGGCATCGGCGGGCGCTACGACAGCATCCGTTCGGGCGAGCCGACCGGTTTCAACCCGCTCGCGCTGCCCGACACGCCGGGCAACAAGGCCTTCCTGCGCGACTGGCTGGGCGTGCTCTTGAAGGCAGAAGGCCCGGAAGAAGAGCAGACCATCGCGGGTGCGGTCGACGCGGCCTACGCCAACGACGCCTCTCTGCGCCGCCTGCGCCACTTCAAGGAGCTTCTCTCGGGCAGCCGCCGCCCGCAGCCGGGCGATCTGGCCGACCGCCTCGGCGCCTGGATCGGTGAGGGCGAGAACGCCTGGATGTTCGACAACGCGGACGACAAGCTCGACCTGTCGGCTCGTGTGCTCGGGTTCGACATGACCGCGCTGCTGGAAAACCCCAAGCTGCGCACGCCGACCATGATGTACCTCTTCCACCGGATCGAGGAGCGCCTGGACGGCAAGCCGACCATGATCCTGATCGACGAGGGCTGGAAGGCGCTCGACGACGAGATCTTCGCCGCCCGCATTCGCGACTGGCTCAAGACCCTGCGTAAGCGCAACGCGCTGGTCGGTTTCGCCACGCAGTCGGCGCGCGATGCTCTGGAAAGCCGCATTTCCACCGCATTGGTCGAGCAGACTGCGACCATGGTGTTCATGCCCAACTCGCGCGCGCGGCCGGAAGATTATTGCGACGGCTTCGGCCTGACCGAGCACGAGCTTGCGCTCATCCGCACGCTGCCGGCACACAGCCGCTGCTTCCTCGTGCGCCAGCCCGATGCGAGCGTGGTTGTGCGTCTCGACCTTTCGGGCGCTCCCGAAGTGCTGACGCTGCTTTCGGGCCGCGAAAGCTCTGTGCGCCGCCTCGACCTGCTGCGCGAAGCGCTCGGCGATGCGCCTTCGGAATGGTTCCCCGCGCTGACCGGCACCAAGTGGCCGGGCGGGGCAAACGATGAAGGGGAGGCCGGGGTCGAAGCCCTTGGCCTTGCTGCCGAGTGAGCGTGAACTGCCAACAGGCCACCGAACAGGTCGGCAACGGCGTCGCTGCGGCGCTGCGCGGGGTCGACTGCATCGCGGGCGAAGCCAGCGCGGCCGCGTTCGGGCGCCTGTTCGCACCGGGCGGCTCGCTCGGCACGGTGCTGACCATCCTGCTGACCATCTTCATCGCGCTTTTCGCGCTCGCGCTGCTGACCGGCCGCACCAATATCGGCGTGCGCAGCCTGGTGCCGCGCATGATGACGCTTGGCCTCGTGCTGACCTTCGCGACCAGCTGGATTGCTTACCAAAGCGTAGTCTGGAACCTCGCCGTGGCGACACCTGACTATCTCGCGGGAATCCTGACCGGCACACAAGGTTCGGCCACAGACACCTTCGCGCAGAAGATCGACGTGGTCTTCATCGCGATCCAGGAAGCGAGCGCCGGGGCCACCGATATCTCGACCTTCTCGCCAGAAGGCATGATGTGGTTCGGTGCGATGCTTTTCATGCTGGGCACCGTGGGGCTGCTGGTGACCACCAAGATCGCGCTGGGCGTGCTGATCGCGCTTGGCCCGCTGTTCGTGGTTATGGCGCTGTTCAACGGCACGCGCGGCCTGTTCACCGGCTGGGTGAAGGGGCTGACGATGTGCGCGCTCGTACCGCTGTTTGCCGTTCTCGGCGGCAGCGTGATGCTCGAGCTTGCCGTGCCCATTCTGGGTGCGCTCACGGCCACGCCGGGCCAGGTCGACCCGCAGGCGGGCATGGCGTTCTTCATGATCGGCGCCGTGCATGTCGCGCTCATGGCGCTGGTGCTCAAGGTTGCCGGCACCATGGTGTCTGGCTGGACGGTGTTCGGCCTCGTGCCCGAAAAGGAAGAGAAATCGACCAGCGCTCCGGCAGTCCAGCCTGCGGCCCCCGCTGCCGCGCTCGCGCAGGCGCAGGCGGCCAACCAGGCCAGCAGCCAGGCCCGCAGGATCGATGTTTCCGCCGTGCCGACCGCCTACGCCGCGAATGACGCCGGCAGCGCAGGCAGTGGTGGCACCTCGCGCGTAACCAAAGTTTACGCCACCTCTTCAGGCTCTGCTCAGCAAGCCGTTTCTAGCAAGGCCCGCGTGCGCGGCTCCGGCATCGGTAGCCGGTTCAAGTCCGCCACGCCCAAGGCCCTCGACCGTTCCATGGAGAAACCCGCATGATTCGCGCGCTTGTACCCGCGCTCGCACTCGCCCTGGTGGCCACGCCCGCCATTGCCCAGGATTCGCGTCTCGTCGAAGTGATGTATGACGAGTTCAAGGTGGTGCGCGTCGAAGGCCGCGTCACCGTCCAGGCCAGCATCATGTTCGGCGATGACGAGGTCATCGAAAACGTCGCCATTGGTGACAGCGCAAGCTGGCAGGTCACGCCCAACAAGCGCGCGAACATCCTGTTCGTGAAGCCGCTGGAAGCGCGCGCCTCAACCAATCTGACGGTCATCACGAGCAAGCGCACCTACCTGTTCGACCTGGTCGCCAATCCGAATGCCAAGCCGCTCTACCTGATGCGTTTTGCCTATCCGGACGAGCCGGAGGACGAGCAGGACGTGCAGCTCGCCGAAGCGCCCAACGCCGTCGAGCAGCAGGCTGCACGGGACCCCTATGCGGTGGTCGACCCGGCCGACCTGAACTTCGCCTGGAACGCCTCGGGCGATCCGGAACTGCTGCCGGAAAACACCTATGACGACGGCACCGCGACCTTCCTGACCTGGCCCAACGGCAAGGACGTGCCGGCAATCCTGGTCACCAATTCGGAAGGCGTCGAAGGCCCGGTAAACTTTACCGTGCGCGGCGACACGATTGTAGTCGACGGCGTGCCGCGATCGATCGTCCTGCGTTCGGGCCGCAACAGCGCCCAGCTCATCAACACGGGGCCCGAGCGCCCCGCTGCCAGTGCGAGCGGCAACCCCGCTCTCGCCTCGAAGGGGAGGTAACCGATGCGTCTTGCCATGCGACTGCCCGAAAAGAAGCCGGGCGACACCGGGATCGCCAACGATGTCGATCCGCGCGATGAAAGCGATGCAGAGGTCATCGACCTGGCGCAGCGCAACGCCTTCCCGGCCGTGGCGCGCCCCTCGGGCAAATCCGATGCGCTCGGCCTTGTGGCCGGTATCGCGATTGTTGCCGGCCTCGGGCTCGTCACGCTGTGGAGCATGAATTCAGCCCGCGTGGCGGAACCGGAAGGGATTGGAGGCCAGCAGGCTCTTGTCGAAGCGGCCCCGGCCGTTCCGCCGCAGGCCATCACCCCGGCAGCCCCTGCACCGATCGCACCGGCGCCGGTCGTGCGCGCCGACCCGGCTCCGCAGCCGGTTCTTTCCGCGCAGCCGCAGCCCGGCCTTGCCGCCAACCCCTATGCGAACCCGACCGTCGTGTTCGACGCCGGCACTTCACCCGCAACTCTCGCGACCGCAGAGGGCGTTCCGGTCCCGACGGGCACCGCCGCGCCGACGGGCAATTCGGCGACCGACTTCGCCAGCCGCATCGGCGGCGTGGGCGGCGCGCCTGCCCAGGCGCAGGCCATGGTCAATCCGGCGACGACGGTAACCCAGGGCACGCTGATCCCGGCTATTCTCGAAACCGCGATCGACACCAATGTGCCGGGCTATGTCCGCGCGGTGGTCAGCCAGGATGTGCGCAGCTTTGACGGCACCAAGGTGCTCGTGCCGCGTTCCAGCCGCCTGATCGGCCAGTACCAGTCGGGCCTGCAGAACGGGCAGAAGCGCGCCTATGTCATCTGGACCCGCCTGATCCGTCCCGACGGCGCCTCGGTCAATCTCGCGTCGCCCGCCATCGGTTTCGACGGCACCACCGGCCTTGCCGGCAAGGTTTCGGGCAACAGCTTCTTCAAGCGTTTCGGCTCGGCGATGCTGCTATCGGTTGTCGGCGGTGTCGGCTCGCTCGTCTCGGGCGGCGCGGCCGGTGTGCTGGTTGGCGGCGCAAGCCAGTCGGCAGCGGCCACCGCCGCCCAGCAGGACGGCCAGCGCGGACCCACGGTGCGCGTGCGCCAGGGCGAGCCGATCCGCATCTTCACTGCCCGCGACCTGGACTTCTCCGCGGTCAGCTAAGCGGGATCCCCACGTCGTGAGCGCCGATATCCATCCCTTCCAGCCGGACGATCATCCGGAAGAGGACGCCCCGCCGGTCGATCTGCACGGCGAACGCAGCGTCTATCTCGATGCCTACCTGGCGCCGTTCCGCGAATGGCTCGACCGTGACACGGTGACCGAAATCCTCGTCAACCGGCCCGGCGAAGTCTGGGTCGAGGATGCGGCTGCCGGCGGGATGCAGAAGGTCGAGCGCCCCGATATCGACGACAGGCTGGTCCAGCGCCTCGCCGAACAGGTTGCGCGCGTCAGCCACCAGGGCATCAACCGCGAACACCCTCTGCTCGGCGCGACATTGCCGGGCGGGGCGCGTGTCCAGTTCTGCGGTCCGCCGGCCGCGCGCAAGCACTGGGCCATGGCGATCCGTCGCCACCGCCGCCTCGACCTGCCGCTCGACGCCTACGACACCGGTCCGCTGGTGCCTCCGCAGCGCGGCGCCATGCCCGATGCGCAGGCCGAACCGGTTGCCTTCCTGCGCGAGGCCATCCGCCAGCGCCGGACGATCCTCGTTTCAGGCGGCACCAGTACCGGCAAGACGACCTTCCTCAACGCCATGCTCGGCGAGATCCCGAAGCACGAGCGCGTGGTCCTGGTCGAGGATACGCCCGAACTGAAGCTTCCGGGCGAGAACGGCGTCGGCCTGGTCGCGGTGAAGGGCGAACTGGGCGAGGCCAGGGTTACCGCCAACGAGTTGCTGCAGGCCGCGCTGCGCCTGCGCCCCGACCGGATCGTGCTGGGCGAATTGCGCGGGGCGGAAAGCGTGAGCTTCCTGCGCGCCATCAACACCGGCCACCCGGGCAGTTTCTCGACCGTCCACGCCAACAGCCTGCGCGGCGCGCTGGAGCAGCTTTCGCTCATGGTGATGCAGACCGGAATCGGCCTCACGCGCAGCGATACGATCGCCTATGCCGCCAGCGTAATCGATGTAATCGTGCAACTCGGGCGCGATGCATCGGGCAAACGCGGCATCGCGCAGATCGCCGAGAGCCATACACTGGTCTGATCGGCGCCCGCGCGCCTAAATCGCCCAAAATCTCGGATTCCGTAGCGTCAACCAGCGCGCTGGTTGCGGCATCTGGATAACACCTGCCAAAAAACTGTGGTCCATTGCGCAACAATCATGCGCAAACGCTTGCGCGCATACGAATGTGTGTTAGCACTGTACACCTAGGCCGCAATAGACGGTCACATGGAGAGGAGAGGGAATATGAGGGTAAGAGCTGCCCTGCTCGCAGGAATCTGCGCGAGCGCTGTGGCGTTTCCGGCCTATGCACAGGATACCGATGACGAGCTGCAGGCACCGGCTGCAAGCGGCAATGTCATCATCGTTACCGCACAGCGTCAGGCGCAAAGCCTGCAGGAAGTTCCGATCGCGGTCAGCGCCTTCGACGCCGAAGCGCTGGAATCGCAGCAGATCGAGAACGCCAGCGACCTTCAGCTGACGCTTCCCAACGTCTCCTTCACCAAGGGCAACTTCACCGGGGCCAGCTTCACAATCCGCGGGATCGGCGATTTGTGCGTCGGCGTTTCGTGCGACAGCGCGACCGCCATCCACACCAATGGTTCGCCGCTGTTCGGCACCCGCCTGTTCGAGACCGAATATTTCGATCTTGAGCGCATCGAAGTTCTGCGCGGCCCGCAGGGTACTCTCTACGGCCGCAACGCAACTTCGGGCGTGGTCAACGTCGTAACCGCCAAGCCTGAGCTTGGCAGCTTCGGGGCCGCTGCCGAATTCGAATACGGCAACTTCAACAGCATCAAGGCACGCGGGATGGTCAACGTCCCGATTGGCGACAGCCTCGGCTTCCGCGCCGCCGGTTTCTACCTCAAGCGCGACGGTTACACGACCAACCTGTTCGACGGCAGCGATATCGACGACCGCGACATGTATGCGGTTCGTGGCTCGCTTCGTTGGGAGCCGGGCCCGGATACGACCGTCGACCTGATGGCGTATTACTTCCGCGAAAAAGACAATCGCATGCGTATCCAGAAGCAGCTGTGTCAGCGCGACCCTACGGGCGTGCTGGGCTGCCTCAACAATCGCCGCGATTTCGACAAGACCAACTCGAACTCGACCTTCACCGGCACGCTGGGTTCGTCTGAATTCCTGGCGATCAACGGCATCCCCGGAACGCTGGGTCTCAACAGCCTCTACGGGCCGGACGCCTATGCGAACTTCGTTGAGGCTCCGGACGTGCGCGTCGTCAACACGCAGTTCACGCCGGAATACTTCGCCGACGAACTGCAGCTGCAGGGTCATATCGAGCACAACTTCGGCAACATCAGCGTTGGCCTGACCGGTATCTATCAGGAAACCTCGATCGATAGCCGCCAGGACTACAACAACGGCGTCGGCGCTATTCCGAACGCCACGGTTGCGTTCGGTACGCTGGGCGCACTGGCTGCTGGTGCGCTTGGGCCGGGCACTGCTGGCTACTTCACGCCGATCACCAACGCCCTGTTCGATGGCAACGGAAACCTCTGCGTTTCCGACACCCGCCTCGATAACCTTGGTGCATTCGACGGTGCCCGGATCTGTACGCCAGACGGCACGCAGTTCGACCGTTCGAACTCGGACAACAAGGCGTGGTCTGCGGAAATGATCATCTCGTCGGACTTCGACGGGCCGTTCAACTTCCTCCTCGGCGGTATCTACGCCCGTAGCGACCTGTCGGAGAACAGCTACTACGTGAACGCCTTCGCGATCGACTACATCACCGGTCTGCTGGGTTCGTTTACCTCGCTGGGTGCGGGCTTGCCGCCGAGCTACCTCGGCACCTCGTTCTTCCGCAACAATACGAGCGACTTCAGCCTCGAAAGCTTCGGCATCTTCGGCGAAGCCTATATCGATGTGACGGATCGCCTCAGCATTACGGCTGGTCTGCGTTACAACGACGACAGCAAGTCGATCCAGGCGCGTTCGACCCTGGCAAGCTTCCTGACGCCGTATGGCTCTGGCAATGCATTCAACTCGCCCTTCGCGGCGCAGTTCGATGCGGACCCGGCAACGCCGTGTACTGCGGTCTCGCCGGTCGGACCGATCGGATCGGCTCCGGGCTGCGAAGCCTTCCAGGAACGGACGGTCAGCTTCAACGAGATTACCGGCCGTTTCGTGATCGATTACGAGATCACGCCGGACAACAACATCTACTTCTCGTACTCGCGCGGCTACAAGTCGGGGGGCATCAACCCGCCGCTGCAGCCGATCTTCGCGGTGAACGAGAGCTTTGCTCCGGAACAGATCGACGCCTTCGAAATCGGTTCGAAGAACACGTTCATGAACGGCGATCTGCAGGTGAACCTCACCGGGTTCTACTACAAGTACAAGGACCTGCAGCTCAGCCGCATCATCGCGCGTACTTCGGTCAACGACACGATCGACGCCAACATCTGGGGTCTGGAGCTCGAGTCGATCATTCGCCCGAGCTACAACTGGCTGATCAACATGAACCTCAGCTACCTTAACGCGAAGGTCGCCGGGGACCAGTTCTTCAGCAACCCGCGTGATCCGGGCGGCGGCGATCCGACGGCGGTGATCATCAAGGACATCACCAACGGTGCGCTGTGCGCCGTGACGGGTGCCGGGGCGAACACTTTCGTTGGCCTCGTTAACCCCGGCCTCGGCCTTCAGGGCCCGGCACCGTTCCCGGCAGACGGCGGCATCGCCTCCAACGGTGCCTTCAGCATCTGTTCGGTGCTCGATGCTCAGACGGCCAACCCGGCCTTCGCCCCGCTCGGTCCGCTCGCGGTCCTCAGCCCGGGTGTCCAGGTCAACCTGCGGGGCAACCGCCTGCCGCAGGCTCCGGAGTACAAGGCCTCGATCGGTGTCCAGTACACCGCCGAGTTCGACAACGGCATGAGCCTCGTGCCGCGCTTCGACCTTGCCTACACCGGCGAACAGTACGGCAACGTGTTCAACGGCCGCGTCAACCGGATCGAACCGTTCGTCCAGGCGAACGCACAGATCCAGCTGAACGGTTCGGATGATCGCTGGTTCGTCCGCGCCTTCGTCCAGAACATCTTCGACAGCGACTCGGTCACGGGTCTCTATGTCACGGACGCCAGCTCGGGCCTGTTCACCAACATCTTCACGCTGGACCCGCGTCGCTACGGCCTCGCGGTTGGTGCGAAGTTCTAAACACCTACCTTCATTGGGGGAGGGAGGGGCGGCCTGCGGGTCGCCCCTTTTCCTTTGGGCCCTAGGGCTTGGAAGAAGCGAAGGGTGAGAAGTCGGTATCCGTATCGAAGACTTCGACGCCCTCGGCCCGCTTGAGCTTGCCGACGACGAGGTAGGTGACCGGCGTCAGAACGGCTTCCCACACGACCTTGAGCAGCCAGTTGGTGACGATCACGGTGAGAACATCCTGCGTTTCCCAGATGCCGAGAAAGGCGATGGGGTAGAAGATCAGGCTGTCGACGCCCTGGCCGAAAATGGTCGAGCCGATAGTGCGCGACCAGAGCGCCTTGCCCTTGGTCCAGACCTTCATCTTGGCAAGGACGAAGGAGTTGACGAACTCGCCTGCCCAGAACGCTATGATAGAGGCGAGCACGATGCGCCAAGTGCTGCCGAATACCTGTTCGTAGGCTTCCTGCCCGTTCCAGCTCTCGGCCGGCGGCATGGCTACGACGACGTAGCTCATGAAGGCCATGAAGATCAGCGCTGCAAACCCGGTCCAGATCACCCGCCGCGCGCGTGCATAGCCGTACACTTCCGTCAGTATGTCGCCGATGACATAGCTGACCGGGAAGAACAGGATCCCGGCGCCGAAGGTATAGCCTGCCACGGTCGACAGCTTTGCTGCGCCGATTATGTTCGACAGCAGCAGGATCGCGACGAACGCCGCCATGACGATGTCGTAATAGCGAAAGTGCGGGGCTTGCGGGCTGGTCTGCGCGTTATCCATGGCAAAGGGAGTAGAGCCGATTGGCCGCTTGCGAAAGCCGCGTTATGGGAAGGCCAGCGCGCGCCCGTAGTTCAACTGGATAGAGCACGAGCCTTCTAAGCTTGGAGTTGCAGGTTCGAGTCCTGCCGGGCGCGCCAATTCACCCGGAGGGTGGATTGGCGGGCCCAAAAGGGTCGAACCTAGTTCGGAGTCGGAGCGGCATAGCCGCGGAGACGTGGCGGCGCGAAGCGACGTCACAGTCCTGCCGGGCGCGCCAATTCTTTTGTTTGGCCTACCGCTTCGCTGCTTGAGGCCCTTTATCCCCTAGCCACCGTTTCCAGCGGCTCGCCCGTCACCGGGTAGCCAAGGTCTTCGCCGATCTCGAGCCAGGTCTTCCCGCTGCGTTCGCCCATATAGGGCGTGATCGTGCGTACCGGGATGGCTTCGGCCTGCGCCTTGGCCTCGCCGAAGTCGGCAAACAGCGCGAGCCGCTCCAGATTGCGGCGGGTGGGGAAGATGACCTTGATGTCGCCCTTTTCCGCCGCGTCGAGCGCGCCTTGCGCCGTGGTCCAGAACAGATGGGTGTTTTCCGACAGATCGGCCTCGATCTCCACCGCGCCCGTGCCAAGATTGGCGAGGTAGAAGCGCGTGTCATAGACGCGTGGGATACGCTCGTTCTTGGGAAACCAACGGGCAAAGGGGGTCAGCTGGTCGAGGTCGAGTTCCCAACTGAAGTGCTCGAGCACCGGGGCAAGCTCGCCCGTTTCCTGCAGGAAATTGCGGGCGGCGCGGGCCTTGTCGGCGTCGATATCGCCCGACAGGCCAATGGCGAGGCCCGTCTCCTCCAGTGTCTCGCGTACGACGGCAATCTGGTGGGCGGCTTCGTCGGGATCGAGCGGACCGCCCATCATTGCGCCGAGCTCGAAATCGGCCGGATCGACCCGGCCACCGGGGAACACAGCCATCCCGCCGGCAAACACCATCTCGCGCGAACGGATGGTCATCAGCATTTCCGGCGGGCCGCCCTCGGGCGCGTTGCGGAAGATGACGACGGTGGCTGCCGGGATGCCATCGCTCCCGCTTTCGGTTTCCTCACTCATGGCTTCGTTGTGGCGGGGCGAGGGCGGCTTGCCAAGCGGGAAAGGGAAGGGACCTCTGTCGGAGTTCTTTACACCCGCCGTATCGGGTTAGGGGGTGTTAACCACGGAAATGGCTGGAAACACACGATTGCGGATATTTGGCACGGCCCCTGCATATCTGACGGTGTCCCGTTCAAGTCTTCACGGGGGCGCGCAAACCCAGGTCTCCAAACCCGAGCGCTCCCAAGACGCAAAAAGGCCCGCCCGGTTGTCCCACCGGGCGGGCCTTTCCCGTTTTTGTTTCCGCCCGCGGATGCGGGCTCGCAAAAATTAAGAAGCCTTCGCGACCTGCTTTTCGTCCATCATCTGCTGGAGCTCGCCGGCTTCGAACATCTCCATCATGATGTCGCTGCCGCCGACGAATTCGCCCTTCACGTAGAGCTGGGGGATCGTGGGCCAATCCGAATAGGTTTTGATGCCCTGGCGGATTTCCATGTCCTGCAGGACATCGACGCTTTCGTAGGCGACGCCGCAATGGTCGAGAATCGCCACGGCCCGGCTGGAGAAGCCGCACTGCGGGAACAGCGGGGTGCCCTTCATGAAGAGAACGACGTCGTTGCCGCCGACGATATCGGCGATGCGCTGATTGGTATCGGACATGGTCCGTCCTTTGTCTGTGTTGCCTGTTGAGGCTCAGGTGGGGGCTTGGGTGGTGAGTTGCAAGGCGTGCAGTTCGCCGCCCATGCGCCCGCCCAGGGCCTCGTAAACGAGCTTGTGCTGCTTCACCCGCGTCAGGCCCGCAAACTGCGGCGCGGTGACCTTGGCGGCCCAGTGATCGTTGTCGCCTGCAAGGTCACGCATCTCGACAGTTGCGCCCGGAAGCGCCTCCTCGATCAGCGCGACGATGTCTTCGGCTGCCATGGGCATCGGGCGATCAGCCTTCGCTGCTCATGAACTGGCGGCGCGCTTCGATTGCGCATTCTTCCAGCTTGGCGCGGATGTCCGCTTCGCTGACATCGCATTCGGCGGCGGTGAGGTCGCCCAGCAGCTTGCGGATCACGTCTTCATCGCCCGCTTCCTCGAAGTCGGCCTGAACGACGGCCTTCTTGTAGGCGTCGGTTTCCTCTTCGGTCAGGCCCATGAGCCCAGCGGCCCATTCACCGACCAGGCGGTTGCGGCGCGCCGCGATCTTGAAGGCGTTTTCCTCGTCGAAGGCGAACTTGGCTTCTTCGCCGCGCTCGCGATCCTTGAAATCGGTCATGTCAGTCCTCTCGGGGGATGGAAGGTTGCGGAGCCGGAATAGGCTCCGCCCCCCAGCGCTGCAAGGGCGCTTATTCCATCGTCACGACGAGCTTGCCGATGGCCCCGCGGTTTTCGAGCTTGGCGATGGCTTCATGCGCGCGCTCGATGGGGTAGGTCTCGCTGACCAGCGGGTCGATCTTGCCCGCTTTCCAGAGGTCGAAGAGCTCTTCGATGTTCTTCTGGTTGCGCTCCGGCTCGCGCGCGGTGAAGGCGCCCCAGAACACGCCGCGGATATCGCAGCTTTTGAGCAGCGTCAGGTTGAGCGGCATCTTGGCGATGCCGGCCGGGAAACCGATCACGAGGAAACGGCCTTCCCAGGCAATCGAACGCAGCGCCGGTTCCGAATAGTCGCCACCCACGATGTCATAGACGATGTGCGCGCCTTCGGGGCCGACCGCCGCCTTGAAGTCATTTGCGAGCTGCTTGGAGGTATCCTTGTCGAACGGGGCGCGGGGGTAGATCACGACTTCGTCGGCGCCGTGCTTCTTGGCCACTTCACCCTTTTCCTCGGTCGAAACCGCGGCCACGACCTTGCAGCCATAGGCCTTGGCCAGCTCGACCGCCGAAAGGCCGACACCGCCCGCCGCGCCGAGCACGAGGACGGTTTCGCCTTCCTTGATGTCGCCGCGGTCCTTGAGGCCGTGGATCGTGGTGCCATAGGTCATCAACAGCGCGCTGGCCTTTACGAGGTCGATCCCGTCGGGAACCTTGAACAGGCGCGCAGCGGCTACCGCGACCTTTTCCTGCAGGCCGCCATTGCCGACACCGCACATCACCTTGTCGCCCACGGCGAAGCCTTCGACGCCTTCGCCCAGCGCCTCGATCGTGCCGGAGATTTCACCGCCCGGCGCAAACGGGCGCGGCGGCTTGAACTGGTACATGTCGCGGATGATCAGAGTGTCGGGAAAGTTGATCGCGCAGGCGGCAACCTTGACCAGGACCTCGCCCTTGCCGGGGGTGGGTTCGGCGATGTCCTCGACCACGAGGGTTTCGGGGCCACCGACTTCCTTTGAAAGGACTGCCTTCACGCTGCATCTCTCCTGTTGGGTTTGTCCAGCCAGGGCAGGGCGCCCTCGCGCTGGTTTTCGTGTTGTGTGATTGCGCCTTCGCTTGCCAGCGTCAGCCCGATCTCGTCGAGCCCTTCGAGCAGGCAGCGCTTGCGGAACGGATCGATTTCGAACGCAAAGCGGTCCTGGAACGGCGTAGTGACGACCTGGTTTTCGAGGTCGATCGTGACCGGGTGTTCCTTGGCGACCTCGAGCAGGCGATCGACCTGCTCCTGCGGCAATTCGACCGCGAGGATGCCGTTCTTGAAGGCGTTGCCCGCGAAAATGTCGGAAAAGCTCGGCGCAATCACGGCGGTGAGGCCCATGTCGAGCATGGCCCAGGCCGCGTGCTCACGGCTCGAACCGCAGCCGAAATTGTCGCCCGCGATCAGGATCGGTGCGCCGGCGAAATCCTCCACGTCGAAGGGGTTGCCGGGGGCCGCGCGGATGGTCTCGAACGCGCCCTTGCCAAGCCCTTCGCGGCTGACCGTCTTCAGCCAGTGAGCAGGGATGATGACGTCGGTGTCGATGTTCTTGAGGCCGAGCGGAATGGCGCGGCCGGAAATGGTCGAAACGGCTTTCATTACCGGGCGCTCTCCGGGAAGGCGGGCAGGCGGACAAGGTGGCGCGGATCGTGCTGGATCACGACCGTTGCATCGAGGTTGTCGGCCATCTGGTTGAAACGGTGCATCGAGGCGAGCGTATCGGCGCGGTTGGTGTTGAAGGCTGGCACGCCCTCGTTCGCGATCTGCTCTTCGAAATGATAGAGGTCGCCGGTGAGCATGTAGGTGCCCGACTGGGGCAGCTTGACCACCAGGGCCGTGTGGCCGGGCGTGTGGCCGGGCATGGCCACCATGCGCACGCTGCCATCGCCAAAGACGTCGCGGTCACCGGCCACCGGCTCGACCACCCCATCGACCCCGCCAGGAAGCCAGGGCGCGAAGGGAGCGGGATCGATCGCCGATCCCTCGCCGCCTGCGGCCTGCACGGCAGCCCAGTCGTTGGCCCCGATCAGCAGCGTGGCCGTCGGGAATTCAGGCAGCTGGCCGACATGGTCGAAATGGTAGTGGCTGATGCCGACGAAATTGATGTTTGCGGGTGAAAGCGAGAGCTGTTTGAGCTGTTCGGCAATCGTGCTCTCGACCGAAACGGTGAACACGCCGCTCGTATTGCTGGTGCCCTTCAGCGCTGCGGGAAGGCCCGCATCCCACAGCAGGTACCGGCTGCCGTTGCGGATCAAATAGCAGCTGTCGGTGAAGGTCCGTTTTTCGCCGTCGTAGAGGTGCGTGTCGGAGAAGGGGGCCGTATCGCTGAGTTCGATCGTGCCGCAGTCGAGGCGCCACATCTCGATGTCCGGTGCGTCCTGAGCCGCGGTGGGCATGGCGATGGCGGCCAACAGGCCCGCCAGAAGCGTGGATTTCGGCAGCATGTCTCTCTCCCCTTTGACGCGCGCCCCTAGTCGGTTTCGGGATTCTCCCCCGACGGAATGGTGCCCGGCTGATTCGGCTTGTTTTTCCGCTCCTTGCGCTTGCTTGCGTAGAGGAGGGCGGCGGCGATGGCAGCCGATCCGATGGCGCCGGCTACGGCGGCTTTTCCGGTAAGCTTCTTGGTCATCCATCCTCAATGGTCAGCCGTGATCGGCTTGGCAAGGGGCCAGCGTGCGGACATCGGCGAGGCGACCGGTGACAGCGGCGGCCGCGGCCATGGCGGGGCTGACGAGATGGGTGCGCGATCCGGGGCCTTGGCGGCCGACGAAATTGCGGTTGCTGGTCGAGGCGCAGCGCTCGCCCGGCGGGACCTTGTCGGGGTTCATCGCAAGGCAGGCCGAACACCCCGGTTCGCGCCATTCGAAACCGGCGTCGGTGAAGATGCGGTCGAGACCTTCCTCTTCCGCCTGCTTCTTCACGAGGCCCGAACCGGGCACGACGATCGCCCAGCGCACACCGGGCGCCTTGGTACGGCCCTTGAGAACCTCGGCGGCCGAGCGCAGGTCCTCGATGCGGCTGTTGGTGCAGCTGCCGATGAAGATGTTCTCGACAGGGATATCCTCGATCCGGGTTCCGGGGACGAGCCCCATGTAGTCGAGGCTCTTGCGTGCGGCTTCCTGCTTGGAGGGGTCGGGAAAGCTTTCGGGATCGGGCACCCGGCCCCCGACGGGCACCACGTCCTCGGGGCTGGTGCCCCAGCTGACGGTCGGCTCGACATCCGCGGCATCGATCACGACGCTTTTGTCGAACACCGCGCCGTTGTCGGTGGCAAGCGAGCGCCACCAGGCAACGGCACGCTCCCAATCCTCTCCCTTGGGCGCGTAGGGGCGACCCTTGAGATAGGCGAACACCGTGTCGTCGGGCGCGATCAGCCCGGCGCGCGCGCCGCCTTCAATGCTCATGTTGCATACGGTAAGGCGGCCTTCGACACTCATCTCCTCGAACACCTTGCCGCGGTATTCGATCACGTGTCCGGTGCCGCCGGCCGTACCGATCACGCCGATGATGTGGAGGATGAGATCCTTGGGCGTGACGCCGGGGCCGAGCGATCCTTCGACCCGCACTTCCATCGATTTCGACTGTCGCAGCTGGAGGGTCTGCGTGGCCAGCACATGCTCGACCTCGCTGGTTCCGATACCGAAGGCGAGGGCACCAACACCGCCGTGGGCAGCCGTATGGCTGTCGCCGCAGACGATCGTCGCGCCGGGGAGCGAGAACCCCTGTTCGGGGCCGACCACGTGGACAATGCCCTGCGCGGGCGCGACCGCGTCGATATAGTCGATCCCGAATTCGGGCGCGTTGCGTTCGAGCGCGGCGAGCTGGGCCGCGCTCTGCCTGTCCTCGATCGGCAGGCGGGACCCGTCGGGTGCAAGGCGCGCGGTGGTCGGCAGGTTGTGGTCGGGCACCGCCAGCGTGAGGTCGGGGCGTCGCACGGGCCGTCCGGCAAGGCGCAGGGCCTCGAAGGCTTGTGGGCTCGTGACCTCGTGGACGAGGTGGCGATCGATATAGAGAAGGCAGGTGCCATCATCGCGTCGTTCGACGACGTGGCTGTCCCAGATCTTCTCGTAAAGTGTGCGCGGTTTGCTGGCCATCGCGGCGAAGTGTGCGGCAGCTTTGCCACGCCTGCAAAAAGGCAAATCCAGAGTCTTCCAAACTTAACCTTTCTCTGCTTTATTGACACTCATGTCAGCAAAGCCGTTCTCCTTTCCGATCAAGGTCCTCCCCGACGATATCGACTTCATGGGGCACGTGAACAACGCGCGCTACCTGAACTGGGTGCAGGATACGGTGCTGGCGCATTGGCAGAACCTTGCCCCGGCCGAAGAGGTCGCCAGCAAGGCGTGGGTCGCGCTCAAGCACGAGATTACCTACCGCAAGCCGGCCTTCCTCGATGACGATGTGATTGCCGAAACGGTGCTGGAAAAGATCGCCGGCGCACGCAGCTTCTACAACACGGTGATTCGCCGCGGCGAAGACGTGCTCGCCGAAGTGCAGAGCATGTGGTGCTGCATCGATGCGGAAAGCCTGCGCCCCGCGCGCATCAGCCGCGATGTCGCGGAAAAGTTCTTCGGCCTTCCGCGCAAGCAGCAGGCTTACACCGGCGAATAGGTCGCAGCTCCGGGCTTTGCCACAGCGCTGGCAGGGCCTATATCGGCGCTCATGGATTTCCTCGTTCCCGCCCTGATTGTCCTGGCCACCGTCTTCGCGATGGAGTGGGTCGCCTGGGCGAGCCACAAGTACATCATGCATGGCTTCGGCTGGGGGTGGCACCGCGACCATCACGAACCGCACGACAACGTGCTTGAGAAGAACGATCTCTACGCCATCGTCGGCGCAGCAATGAGCATTTCGATGTTCGCGATCGGCAGCGAGATGATCATGGGCGCCGCAGCCTGGTGGCCCGGAACCTGGATCGGCCTCGGCATCCTGTTCTACGGCATCATCTACACGCTGGTGCACGACGGGCTGGTCCACCAGCGCTACTTCAAATGGGTGCCGAAGAAGGGTTACGCCAAACGGCTCGTGCAGGCGCACAAGCTGCACCATGCGACCATCGGCAAGGAAGGCGGGGTCAGCTTCGGCTTCGTCTTTGCCCGCGATCCGGCCAAGCTCAAGGCGGAACTCAAGCGCCAGCGCGAGGCGGGTATCGCCGTCGTGCGCGACAGCGCCGGGGCCTGATCCATTTCCGATCCCTACGACCTCACCGGCGACTGGGACGGCAGTTTCAGCTATCCGGGAGGGGCATCGACGACGCCTTTCCGCTTGCGAGTGACCGAGGCGGGCGGGCAGTTTTCAGGCTCGATCATCGAGCCGGACATCTACCGGCCGACGCAAACTCTCGGAGCGGAAATCGCGGGACACCGCTCGGCCCGGGCCGTGGATTTCACCAAGATCTATCCCGACGCACCAAGCGGCTACGAAAACCCGGTCGATTACGTGGGGCAGCTTTCGAATGACGGCCTTGTTGTCTCGGGAGTCTGGAGCCTGCTCGACATGAACGGGACCTTCGAGATGCACCGCGAACAGGGCATCGCCCAGCCGGAAGAGGCCGAGACCGCCAAAACGGTCCCGGCCTCCGGGATGCTTTTCTAAAGCTGCTGCGCGCCGCTTAGCGGGCGTAGTTCACGTAAAGCCCGTGGATCAGGCCCGGAATGAAGCCGAGCAGGGTCAGCACGAGGTTCAGCAGCGTCGTCGCGCCCAGTCCGTGCTTCGCTGCCACGCCAAGCGGGGGGAGCAGGATGGTCGCAATGAGAATCAGAATAGCCATGGAGGGTGTCCTTTCGTCTGCCCTCCCGTCGTATGGTTTCTCAACGGCTTAGCCTGCGCCGTGTTCCGAGAAAGTCATTCGTTGCGGGTGGCGATCCAGCTTCCGCAGATCACCAGGATGGCGACGGAGACCCAGTACCAGGGGTGGCCGAGCGTGAAGTATGTGAAGACGGCGCCAACACTCATCGCACCGATCGCCATGATCTTCGATGGGCGGCTGATGGCGCGCCGTTCGCGCCAGTCGAGCACCTGCGGGCCCCAGTGCGGGTGATCGAGGATCTTTTGCTCCAGCTCCGGGCTGGAGCGGGCGAAGAAGAACACGGCCAGCAGCAGGAACGGGACCGTCGGCATGATCGGCAGGGCCGCGCCGATGGCGCCGAGGCCCAGCGCGGTAAACCCCAGCGCCTTGTAGATCGGCCGCTTCATCTCATCCCGCCGCGATCCGCGCAGCGTGTTCCTGCACCAGCGCGATCATGTTGGGGACGCCCTGCGTGCGGTTGCTCGACAGCTGGTTCTTGAGATCGAAGGGTTCGAGCGCCTCGGCAATATCCATCTGCGCGACGTCGCCGGCCGGCTGGTCCTGCACCGCTGCGATCACCAGCGCGACGATGCCCTTGGTGATGGCCGCGTTGCTGTCGGCAAGGAAGTGCAGCTTGTCGCTCTCGCCGGTGGGATAGACCCAGACCTGCGCGCTGCATCCGCGCACGAGCGTCGCATCGGTCTTGAGCGCGTCGGGCATGGGCTCCAGTTCGCGGCCCAGCTCGATCAGCAGGCGATAACGTTCGTCGCCCTCGAGGAACTCATATTCTTCGGCAATGTCGGAAAGTGTGCGCATGGCGCGCCCTTAGCGGGCCGTCCGGCGCGCGTCCATCGGCCTCAGCCAGCCAGCCCGCCAGGGCGGGTGAACGCATAGTAGGCAACGTAGAACCAGCCGAAGAAGCCGTGGATCGCCGCCCAGATGATAGATGAGTGCAGGCTCCAGCTGATCGCGACCGCGATGGCGCTGCCAAGGCCAATCCCGGCGCGGGCGGCGTCGGTGCGGGCGACGGTCAAAGGTCCACTCCGCTGGCGATCGCCTCGAGCTTCTTGATCCGCTCCTTGAGGTCGGCGAGCTCGATGCGCGCTGCGCCCATGGACGAACCGGTGCCGGCTTCGCTTTCGGGAGCCATGTGCTGTTCGAGCTCCTGCCGCTTCAACGCCAGCCAGCCGTGCCAGGCCCTGAGCAGGGCGCCTGCCACGATGGTCAGCCCGACCAGCGAAGCGCCTGCAATGATCATAGTCGGTTCGAACATCACCTCATGTCCTCCTTGAACCCGTTCCGCCTCAATCCGCCTGCTTGTCGCGCAGGGCCTCGATCTCGGCCGAAATCCTCTTCGTTTCCTGTGCGTCGAGCGAGTTGCCGTCCGTGGCGATCCGCTCCAGCACCTTTATTCGTTCACGCAGTTCTTCAATCTCGCGCTGGGCCTCGGGATCGCTTTCCTTCTCGACCCGCTGCTGGTTGCCGTGCCGGTCTTCGATGATCCCGGCCTGCGCGCGGTATTTCGCCGCCATGACTTTCCCGATCGCAACGATCAGGACGATGCAGACGACGGCGAACGGCCAACTCATTGCGCGCGCTCCCGTGTCGAGGTCAGGTCCTCGATCTCGTTAAGGTCGCGCAGCTGTTCGATCTGGGCGGCAAGGTTGCTGTTGCCGTCCGTTGCGATCCGTTCGAGCACGCGGACGCGCTCTTCGAGCTTGACGTAATCGGCGCTGCCCTTGCCGACCTGGCCGGCCTTGGCCTCTTCGATCCGCGCCTTGAGCTCGAGCTTGCGCTCGTCGTGGCGGACCACGCGGCGGTGGATCATCTGGGCTGTGATCAGCGCCATCGTGACGATGGTGATGATGAAGCCGAAGATCAGGATGAGATCGCCGTCCATCAATTGGCTTCCTTGCCGTCGCGCAGGCGATCGATCTCATGGGTCAGGTGGTAGCCGCTGTCGGTCACGATGCGCTCCACATTGCCGAGCCGGTCCTTGAGCGAGCCGAGTTCGGCGCGCAGTTCCGCGTTTTCCTGGGTCAGCAGCTTGACGCGTTCGACCGCCTGGTCGTTCTTGGGATAGACCGCCTTGCCCCAGCTGTTTTCCAGCGGATAGCCGTTCTTGATGCGCAGCCAGGTGGTCGCAACCCAGCCGCCGGTCATGATGGCAACGCCGGCGATGATCGCGGTTTCGGTGAAGAATTCCATTACGCTTTCTCTCCGGATTTCATGTTGAGCGGGACGCCGGCGTCGGTGGCCGAGGGCTTGTCGCGCAGGGCCTCGATCTCGTCGCGCAGCGAATAGCCGCGGTCGGTCACGATCTTTTCCAGCACGATCATGCGGTCCTGCATGGTGTCGAGCTTGTCGTGCAGCTCGCGGTTCTCCGCTTTCAGGGCCTTGGTTTCGGCGCTGTCGCCGCGTTCGGTCTTGCCGCCCCACTCGTCTTCGAGCGGGTAGCCGTGCTTGGCGCGGATCCAGTTGTTCACGACCCAGCCAGCCATGCTCAGCGCGACGATCGCGATGACGAATTCGGGGCTGCCCCAGTTCACGCCTTCTCTCCCTGCTTGATTTCCAGCGGCACGCCCGAGCCCTTTTCCTCGACCTCGCGCTGGTCGCGAAGGGCCTCGATCTGGGTGGCGATGTCGTAGCCGCGGTCGGTGACGATGCGTTCGAGCACCTTCACCCGCTCTTCGAGCTCACCGACCCGGCTGGCGTATTGCGCTGCCTTCTCGGAACTGGCCTCCGCCGTCGCGCTGATGCGCTTCTCTTCCAGCTTGCGGTTGTTCACCAGCCAGATGATGCCGAGCACCATTATGAAGGGCGCGAGCGGTACGAGTATTTCCAGTCCCATTCTAATAACTCCCCTCGATGGTGCGGCTTAGCGCAGGCGTTCGATTTCGGCCGTGAGGCGCGGATTGCTGCTGACGTAGAAGGTTTCCACTTCCGCCAGGCGGCGATCGACGTCCTTCATGCGGCTGCGGATTTCGCGGGCCGTGCGCTTCGGGTTCTGCCGGACACGCTGCCAGTACTTCTGCTCGTCGTTGTCGACGTAGAGGTGAGCCGGCTTCTTGTTCAGCAGGAGCCCTGCCACGAAGTAGGCGAGGATCGGCCAGCCCATCGAGATGGCGAGGATCAGGAAGCCCAGGCGGACCCAGAAGGCGTTGACGCCGGTGTAGTCGGCGATCCCGGACAGGACGCCCATGAACTTCGCGTTCTGCTTGTCACGGTAGAGCGTGGTGCGGGGGCTGTTCACTTCGCTACTCCTTTCTTCTCGGCCATCAGCTGTTCGAGTTCGCGCAGCTGCTGGTTGTCCTGTTCGCTGTCGGCGATCAGCCGCGCGGGACGAAATTCGGGGTTGTCGCTGGCGACCAGGCGCTCGACCGTATCCATCCGGTCGTCGAGGCGCTTGGCGAGGCTGTAGAGCTCTTCCAGCAGGACTTCGTCATCGGTGGTGATGGTCGCGGCCGTCTTCCACTTCGTGATGTAGTGAAGGATGATCCACGGAAGCCCGATGAAAATGGCGGGTATGATAATGATCTCTTCCATGGGGTTCAGTCCTCCTTGCCGGCGCTGCCTTTGCCCAGCGCCTTTTTCATCTGTTCAAGTTCGTCATCGATCGCGTCGGCGCCTTCCAGCGCGGCGATCTCGTCGGCCAGGCTCGGCTTGTCCGACTGGTCGGCAATGCTCAGCGCATCGGCGCGGCCTTCCGCATAGTCGACGCGGCGTTCGAGCTGGTCGAAGCGGCTGAGCGCATCGTCGACGCGTTCGTTGGTCATCAGGCTGCGCAGCTTGACGCGGTTCTCCGCGCTCTCGAGCCGGGCAGCGATCGCCGACTGGCGGCTGCGGGCTTCGCGCAGGCGGTTCTGCAGCTTCTGGATGTCCTGTTCGTAGGCGCGCAGGGCATCGTCGAGCACCGAGATTTCCTGCTTGAGCTGCTCGCTCATGTCCGACGCCTTCTTCTTCTCGACGAGAGCGGCGCGGGCGAGGTCTTCACGATCCTTCGAGATGGCGAGCTGCGCCTTCTCGTTCCAATCGGCCTGGAGCTTGTCCAGCTTGACCGTGTGGCGGTGCATTTCCTTCTGGTCCGCGATCGTGCGGGCAGCGCTTGCGCGCACTTCGACCAGCGTTTCCTCCATTTCGAGGATGATCATGCGGATCATCTTCTGGGGGTCGTCTGCCTGGTCCAGCATGTCGTTGAAATTGGCGGCGATGATATCGCGGGTACGGCTGAAAATGCCCATCAGGGGTGCTCCGTTGGCAAAAAAGTTCGATCCCTTCGCCTGACCGCCGTCGCGGGTCGGAGTCGGTGACCGGCGCAGCCGTTCTACCTCTTCCTCGATGCGCGACAAGCGGGGGCGGGCCGAAGCATCGTCGGCATTGCTGCCGCGGGGACTGTCGGGGGAGAGACGCTCCGGCCCAAGGGGATCATGGTCGGGAGGCAGGGTCATGCGATCTCGACCTGTTCGTAGGCGGCCACTACCGGCGTGGGTGCGGTAACCGCGATCTGCGAGCTCAGCAGGACGAACGTCGCCATGGCAGCGACGCTGGCGATGGCGGCTTGTCCGAGCTGGCTGCTGAAGAAGCTGCGGTTGTACATGGGATTTCCTCCGATTGGCCGGTAGGCCGTGTTGCTGTTGTCCCATGTTCAGCAAAGCCCGTGCCAAACCGGAAAAACGGGAGGAATCCAAGGGTTTTTGCCTTTTCGACGAACGACATGTTGGTTTTCGTTGCCAAGCATTGGGAGAAATTCCTATATCTTGGCCATGGAGCGGGAAAATCAGTTCATTGGCCAGTCCGGCGCCTTCCTCGATGCGGTCGAGCGCGCCAGCCGCGCGGCTCCGATGCGGCGCCCCGTCCTGGTCATCGGCGAGCGCGGAACCGGCAAGGAACTGATCGCCGAACGCCTGCATCGCCTTTCCACGCGCTGGGACGAACCGCTCGTCACCATGAACTGCGCCGCGCTGCCCGAAACGCTGATCGAAGCCGAATTGTTCGGTCACGAAGCGGGCGCGTTCACTGGTGCTACCAGAGCGCGCGAGGGACGGTTCGAAGAAGCCGACAAGGGCACTCTATTCCTCGACGAACTGGGCACGTTGTCGATGAGCGCACAGGAACGCCTGCTGCGCGCTGTGGAATATGGCGAAGTTACCCGGATCGGTTCGAACCGCCCGACCCGCGTCGACGTGCGTATCGTCGCCGCCACCAACGAGGACCTGCCCGCCAAGGCCGCGCGAGGAGAATTCCGCGCCGACCTATTGGACCGGCTGAGCTTCGAGGTCATCACCCTGCCGCCGCTGCGTGTGCGCGAAGGCGATGTCGAAGTGCTGGCCGACTACTTCGGGCGGCGCATGGCGGCAGAGCTTGGCTGGGAGGGCTGGCCGGGCTTCGCATCGCACGTCGCAAATGAAATGGCGAACCACGATTGGCCCGGCAATGTGCGCGAACTGCGCAATGTCGTCGAACGCGCAATCTATCGCTGGGACGATTGGGACGAGCCCATCGGGCATGTCGTCTTCGATCCCTTCGACAGTCCGTGGAAGCCGTTCAACCCGCCGCCTGTCCAGTCCGGCGGGGCAGCGGCTGCTCCTGCACCGGCGGCCGGACAGGCCGCTCCTGCAGCGCCGGATCTCGAACATGTCGACGATTTGCGCGCTGCGGTCGACGCGCACGAACGCGCCATTGTCGAGCATGCGCTCGGCAAGCATCGCTGGAACCAGCGTCAGACGGCCAAGGCGCTCGGCCTTACCTATGACCAGCTGCGGCACTGCATCAAGAAGCACGCGCTCGCGGAGGATTGAGGAAATTCCCGCAACGGCTTGACGTGCTCCATATTTCGACTATTCTTGAAATATGGAAACGAAAGCCACCCAGCTCGCCGATGCGACCATGGTCAAGCGCCTCGCCGCGCTGGCCCATGACCACCGCCTGGCGATATTTCGTGTGTTGGTCAGGGCAGGTGCTGGCGGGCTTCCGGCTGGTGCGATCTCCGACAAGCTCGATCTCGCGCCCAGTTCGCTGTCGTTCCACATCGCCAACCTGAGAAACGCAGGTCTGGTCAGTGACGAGCGCGACGGCCGCTCCATCATCTATCGAGCCGATTTCGGCGCCATGGCTGGCCTGGTGGCCTATCTTCATGAAAATTGCTGCGCCGACGATCCGCTGGGCACCTGCGCACCAGAATAGAGGGACTCCCCAATGAGAATTCATATCAGTCTCACCGCTGCCGACCTCGATGCCGCGAAGCGTTTCTACAGCGCCTTCTTTGCGCATGAGCCCACGCTCGAGCGCGACGGCTACCTCCAGTGGCTGCTCGACGAGCCACGGGTCAATTTCGTCGTAGAGCAGGGCAGCGGCGCAACCGGCCTGTCGCATCTTGGCGTCCAGGCCGAGGACGAGGCCGAACTGGCCGTTCAGTTCGACCGGGTCGCCAGCACGCAGGCGGCAGTCCTGGACGAAGGCGAAACACAGTGCTGCTATGCGCGCTCGACCAAGAACTGGACAGCCGATCCCTCGGGCATTCGCTGGGAAAATTTCCTGACCCACGAGCGCACGGGCGATTATGGGAAGCCGGCCCCCGTTGCCAAAGCCGCAAGCGTTGCCGCCCATGGCTGTTGCTGAAGCGCGCGGCCCGTCCGCCGATCGCCAGCTCGCTGCCGAGGCGCTTGGGAGCTTCTTCCTGTTCGCGACCGTGGTCGGCTCGGGGATCATGGGCGAGACGCTGGCAGGCGGGAACGTCGCCATCGCGCTGCTCGGCAATACGATCGCCACCGGCGCGATCCTGTTCGTCCTGATAGCCGCGCTCGGCCCGGTGTCGGGGGCGCATTTCAATCCTGCCGTCACGCTCGTCTTCGCCCTGCGCCGCGAAATTGGTCCGGGGCTTGCCGTCGCCTATTTGGCGGCGCAGCTCGCTGGCGGCCTGCTTGGCGTATGGTCCGCCCATGCCATGTTCGAAGCCCCGGTGTTCCAGTTCAGCGAGAACATCCGCACGGGCCAGGGGCAATGGCTGGGCGAGGGGATCGCGACCTTCGGCCTGCTGTTCACGATCCTCGGCTGCCTGCGCTCGCGCCCGGACTGGGTCGCGCCTGCGGTGGGGCTCTATATTACAGCTGGTTACTGGTTCACCAGTTCGACCAGCTTTGCGAACCCCGCAATCACGGTGGGCCGCGCCTTCACCAATAGTTTCTCAGGCATCGCGCCGGCCGATGTGGCGGGCTTCGTTGCTGCTCAGTTTGCAGGGGCGGTCCTCGCTTGGCTCATCTGCCGCTGGCTGTTCGAGCCGCAGGTGCAGCGCAGCTAGGCGGGCGCTCTCGCCTGCGCTAAACACAAAGTCCATGAAGACCATCCTTCCCCTCGGATTCGCGCTGCTGTGCGCTGCCATGCCCGCCGCTGCCGAAGATGCCGGCGAGATTTCGCTGACCGGCGCCGAAGCCACCGCGCGCGCGATCGGCTTCGCATTGGACGAAGCGCCGCCGCAGGCCTCGTCGGCCCTTGCCGCGGCGCAAGCGGCCATCGCCGCGAGCGGCCATGCCGTGTGCGAGGGCGGGACCGGGCGGCTCGTTGCCCTCGACGCGCCGGACGGTGTGACGCAGGTCTACCGCCTGTCTATGCCAGCCGATGACACCGCGGTGTTTGCAGGCGGGCACCTGCGGGTGCGGGTTGCGGCCGACGGTTCGGCCAGCGAGGTGGAGCGTATCGGGGCAAGCTGCCAGTTGATCGACTGGGATCCGGCCGATCCCGACATCGACCTTGGCGTTGCCTATCTCCAGCGCCCCGGCGCGGACCGTCCCGATCCGGTCGATCTGTGGCTGTCCTCGCGCATTCCCTTTGCCGTCGGGGTGGTCACGCCGCCTTTCGTATGGCCGCTGATCGGGGGCATGGCGACCAGCCGCGTCGAAGCCGATCCCGACATGATCGAGGCCATGACCGGCGCCGAGTAAGTCCCGGCCAGCCGGGTATTCCCGTTTAGGGAAGCCTTTACATTGCCGCGCTACAGTATTCCCCAAGGCTGACTGGGGAATTGTCATGGATATTGTAAAAGGTGCACTGGGTCTTGCTGGAACGGTCGCGATTGCCGGTTGGGTAGCCTATTCGGTTTCCGCCCCGCGCAACGTCGACAATTACATGAACCAGGAAATGGAAGCGCTCGACGGCAAGAGCATCAACCAGGCCATGGCCGAGAGCAAGGCCGAGGCGGACGCCGTCCAGTGCGCACAGTTCAAGCGCCTCGCCGAAGAGGAGTGGGAACGCTCGGTCGAGCAGAACCGCGAAGCCAATATCGCGCATCTCGACGCGCAGATCGAACGCTTCTGCAACTAGGCCGGACCGGATAATGCGACGCTCGCGCAAAGCTTGGTTGCTTTTCGCGGGACTCGCGCCTATCTAGCTGCCCATCCCGACATTGTCGCGACACTGAAGGGGCTGGCGCCGCGAGGGGCCGGCCACAAAGGCTTTGAGCCACACGGTTGTCGCATTGGGCACGTATTTGGAGACTGAATGGCCGATCTGGCACGCTTGACCGAAGTGATCGAACCCGAGGCAGAGGCGCTCGGCTTTGAACTCGTGCGCGTGAAGATGATGCCCTCGGAAGCCGGCGACGGCGGCGAGGCGCTGCAGATCATGGCCGAAGATCCCGCCACCGGCCAGTTGGTCATCGAACAGTGCGCCGCGCTTTCGCGCCGTGTGTCCGACCGGATCGACGCGCTGGAAGAAGCCGGCGAAGTGCTGATCGAAGGCGCCTATCACCTCGAAGTCAGCTCGCCCGGCATCGACCGTCCGCTGACCCGCGCGAAGGATTTCGCAAACTGGGCCGGGCACGAGGCCAAGGTCTCGATGGCCAAGGGCTACGACGGCCAGCGCAATTACAAGGGCGAATTGAAGGGCCTCGATGGCGACATGGTCGTGATCGAAGACGCAAAGGCGGGCGAGGTGAAGCTCGACCGCAACCAGATCCATTCGGCGAAGCTCGTCTTGACCGACGAACTGATTGCCGCCACCCAGCCGCTCGACACGAGCGGTGCCGACGAAATCGTCGAAACTGAAGAGAAGGCAGACGACTGATGGCCAGTGCCATTTCCGCCAACAAGGCTGAACTCCTCGCGATCGCAAACTCGGTCGCTTCGGAAAAGATGATCGACAAGTCGATCGTCATCGAAGCGATGGAAGAAGCGATCCAGAAATCGGCGCGCAACCGCTACGGCGCGGAAAACGACATCCGTGCAAAGCTCGACCCGCAGACCGGCGACCTGCGCCTGTGGCGCGTGGTCGAAGTGGTCGAGGAAGTCGAAGACTACTTCAAGCAGGTCGACCTGAAGGCCGCGCAGAAGCTCGAGGCAGACGCCAAGATCGGCGACTTCATCGTCGACCCGCTGCCCCCGGTCGACCTCGGCCGTATCGACGCGCAGTCGGCCAAGCAGGTGATCTTCCAGAAGGTCCGCGATGCCGAGCGTGAGCGCCAGTACGACGAGTTCAAGGACCGCGCAGGCGAAGTCATCACCGGCGTGATCAAGTCGGTCGAATTCGGCCATGTGATCGTCAACCTCGGCCGTGCCGAAGGCGTCATCCGCCGCGACCAGCAGATCCCGCGCGAAGCCGCCCGTGTCGGCGAGCGTGTCCGCGCGCTCATCACCAAGGTGGAGCGCAACAACCGCGGCCCGCAGATTTTCCTGTCTCGCGCGCACCCCGACTTCATGAAGAAGCTGTTCGCGCAGGAAGTGCCCGAAATCTACGATGGCATCATCGAGATCAAGGCCGCCGCCCGCGATCCCGGAAGCCGCGCCAAGATCGGCGTGATCAGCCACGATTCCAGCATCGACCCCGTCGGCGCCTGCGTCGGCATGAAGGGTAGCCGCGTCCAGGCCGTCGTGCAGGAACTGCAGGGTGAGAAGATCGACATCATCCCCTGGTCGGAAGACGGCGCGACCTTCATCGTGAACGCGCTGCAGCCGGCCACGGTCAGCCGCGTGGTCCTCGACGAGGAAGATGGCCGCATCGAAGTGGTCGTGCCTGACGACCAGCTTTCGCTCGCGATCGGCCGCCGCGGCCAGAACGTGCGTCTCGCCAGCCAGCTGACCGGCAACCAGATCGACATCATGACCGAGGAAGAAGCCTCGGAGAAGCGCCAGAAGGAATTCGCTGAGCGCTCCAAGATGTTCGAAGAGGAACTGGACGTCGACGAAACGCTCTCGCAGCTGCTCGTCGCCGAAGGCTTCGCCGAACTCGAAGAAGTCGCCTATGTCGAGCTTGAAGAGCTCGCCAGCATCGAAGGCTTCGACGAAGAACTGGCCGAGGAACTCCAGAGCCGCGCCCAGGAAGCGATCGATCGCCAGGAAGCCGCGCACCGCGAAACGCGCCGCGAGCTGGGCGTCGAAGACGCGCTCGCCGAACTGCCCCACATGACGGAAGCCATGCTGGTGACGCTCGGCAAGGCGGGTCTCAAGACCCTCGACGACGTGGCCGACCTCGCCACCGACGAGCTGATCCAGAAGAAGCGCGAAGCCCCGCGTCGCCGCAACAACGCCGATGGCCCGCCGATGCGCCGCGATCGTCCGATGCGCGAGCAGGACAAGGGCGGCGTGCTGGGCGAATACGGCTTGAGCGAAGAGCAAGGCAACGAGATCATCATGGCTGCCCGCGCGCACTGGTTCGAAGACGAAGAGGAAGCTCCGGCAGCTGCCGAAGCAACCGACACGCAGGAGGCCGCCGATGCGGACTCCACCCAATGAGCGCCTGAGCCCCGACATCGCTGAAGCCCCGAAGGCCCGGAACGCTTCCGAGCCCGAACGGCGCTGCATCCTTTCCGGAGAGGTGGCCCCGCGCGACACGCTCGTGCGGCTGGTCGCTTCGCCGGAAGGCCTCGTGCTGCCCGATGCGCAGGAAAAGGCCCCCGGGCGCGGTGCCTGGATCGGCGTCACCAAGCATGAGCTTGCCGAGGCTCAGGCCGGCGGCAAGCTCAAGGGTGCGCTCGCGCGGGCCTTCAAGACCGGCGACCTCGAACTGCCGGAGAACCTGCCCGACCTGATCGAGAATGCGCTCAGGCGCGTAGTGCTCGACCGGCTCGGCCTCGAAATGCGCGTCGGACGCCTTATATTGGGCACCGCGCGCATTGCCGAACAGGCGCGCGGCGGCGTTGTGGCGCTGTTGCTCCACGCGAGCGATGCAAGCGAGGATGGACGCAAGAAGCTGGACCAGGCCTGGCGCGTTGGGCGCGAGGCGGAAGGCTCTGGCGAGCGCGGCCTCGAACTGCCTCTGGACCGGAACGCTTTGTCTGTGGCATTGGGCCGCGACAATGTCGTCCACTTGGCGCTGGCCGATGACGCAGCGGCCGCACGGGTCATGAAGCCCCTGACGCGCCTCATGCATTATCTGGGGCACGATCTGCCCGCCGCTGATGGGCGCGCCTGACCGCGCGCCGACCGACGAACTGAACGAGACGAAGAAGAGAAACGAGCAAGAATGAGCGACGACGAAAAGAAACCGGCCCGTAAACCGCTGACCCTGAAGGGCGCGCAGCCGGGCGAGGTCAAGCAGACCTTCAGCCACGGCCGCACCAACAAGGTGGCGGTCGAGGTCAAGCGCCGCCGCAAGCTCGTGAAGCCGGGCGAGGCCGCGCCGCCGCCTCCGCCCGCGCCCGAACCCACGCCCGAGCCGACTCCGGCTCCGGTTGCGGAAAAGCCCGCGCCCAAGAAGGCTGCACCGCCGAGCGAAACCCCGCAGGAACGCGTTGCGCGCCTCCAGCGCGAGGCCGAGGAAGAGCGCCTGCGCCTGGCGGAAGAGAACCGCAAGCGCGAGGAGCAGCAGGCCAAGCAGGCTGCCGAAGACGAGAAGAAGCGCGCGGCGGAAAACAAGAAGGCCGAAGCCGAAGCCGCCAAGAAGGCCAAGGAAGACGCCAAGAAGGCTGCCGAAGCGCCCGCCGAAGAGGCGCCTGCTGAAGCGCCCGCCGAAGACGGTTCGAGCGCCACGCCGACGCCCGCGCCTCGCCGGTTTACGCCGGTTGCGCGCCCCGAGCCCAAGAAGCCGGAGCGCAAGAAGAAGGAAGAGAAGCCCGCGCGCGGTGCCGAAAAGCCGGACAAGCGCCGTGGAGGCAAGCTCTCGGTCAAGAAGGCGCTGAACGAGGACGAAGGCCGCCGCGCCCGCAGCCTCGCCGCGCTCAAGCGTGCGCGCGAGAAGGAACGCCGCCTGCAGGGTGGCGGCTCCAGCAAGCCGCGCGAAAAGCAGGTCCGCGACGTGGTCGTGCCGGAAGCCATCACGGTTGGCGAGCTCGCCAAGCGCATGGGCGAGAAGGGCGCCGACCTCGTGAAGGAGCTGTTCAATCTCGACATGATGGTCACCGTCAACCAGACGATCGACCAGGACACCGCGGAACTGCTCGTCGAACAGTTCGGCCACCGTATCGAGAAGGTCTCGGAAGCCGATGTCGACATCCAGGCCGAAGAGGATGTCGATCCGGAAGAGACGCTCAAGCCGCGTCCGCCGGTCGTCACCATCATGGGCCATGTCGACCACGGCAAGACCAGCCTGCTCGACGCGCTGCGCAACGCCAACGTCGTCAAGGGCGAAGCCGGCGGCATCACGCAGCATATCGGCAGCTACCAGGTTACGACCAAGGGCGGTGATGCGATCACCTTCCTCGACACGCCGGGCCACGCCGCCTTTACCGAGATGCGCCAGCGCGGTGCCAATGTCACGGATATCGTGGTGCTGGTCGTCGCTGCCGACGACGGCATCATGCCGCAGACGATCGAGGCCATCAATCACACCAAGGCCGCGGGCGTTCCGATGATCGTGGCGATCAACAAGATGGACAAGCCGGAAGCCAATCCGGACAACATCCGCACCCGCCTGCTCGAGCACGAGGTCATCGTCGAGAAGATGTCGGGCGATGTGCAGGACGTCGAAATCTCGGCCAAGGAAAAGACCGGCCTCGACAAGCTGCTCGACGCCATCAACCTCCAGGCCGAACTGCTCGAACTGAAGGCCAATCCCGACCGCATGGCGGAAGCCACCGTGATCGAAGCGCAGCTCGACAAGGGCCGCGGCCCGGTCGCCACCGTGCTCATCACGCGCGGCACGCTGGAGCGGGGCAACACCTTCGTCGTCGGCACCGAGAGCGGCCGCGTCCGTGCGATCGTCAACGACCAGGGCAAGCAGATCAAGAAGGCTGGCCCCTCGATGCCGGTCGAGGTCCTCGGCCTCGGCGGCGTGCCGAGCGCTGGTGACGTGCTGACCGTTGTCGAAAACGAGCAGCGCGCCCGTGAAGTTGCCGCCTACCGCCAGGAAAAGGCGACCGAGAAGCGCACTGCGCTCGCCCCGACCAGCTTCGATACGATGTTCAACAACCTCGCATCGAACGTGATCGAATTCCCCGTGCTGGTGAAAGCCGATGTGCAGGGTTCGGTCGAGGCGATCACCACTGCGCTGCACAACCTCTCGAACGACGAGATCAAGGTCCGCGTGCTGCACGCCGGCGTTGGCGCGATCACCGAGAGCGACGTGAGCTTGGCTTCGGCCTCCAACGCGCCGATCATCGGCTTCAACGTCCGCCCGAACGCCAAGGCGCGCGAGCTGGTGAAGCGCGACGGCGTGGAGATGAAGTATTACGACGTCATCTACCACCTGACCGAGGAAATCGCGAAGGAGATGGCTGGCGAGCTGGGTCCGGAGCGGATCGAGAACGTCGTCGGCCGTGCCGCGGTCAAGGAAGTGTTCCGCTCGGGCAAGAAGGACAAGGCCGCCGGCCTGCTGGTCGAGGAAGGCGTCATCCGCAAGGGGCTGCACGCACGCCTCACGCGCGAAGACGTCATCGTCTCGGCCACGACAATCGCCTCGCTGCGCCGCTTCAAGGACGATGTGGACGAAGTCCGCGCTGGTCTCGAATGTGGTGTGGTCCTTGCCGACACGAACGACATCCAGCCGGGCGACCAGCTCGAGGTGTTCGAGGTCGAGGAGCGTGAACGCACGCTGTGAGGGAACGCGACGAGCCGCATCACCGCATGACAAGCGCGGAGTTCGCCGCCTGGTGGCGCGATCTCCCGCTTGCCCCTAGCGAGAAGGTGATCGGCACACGCCTGCTCGAATGCGATCGCGACGCAAGGCGTGTCGAGCTTGCTTTCGATGCGCCTAAACAGTTTGCCAATGCCCGAGGTACGATTCAGGGCGGGTTCGTTGCAGCTTTGCTCGATACGTGTCTGGGTATTCCGGTGCTGCTGGCGAGCGACACGCGATTTGGGCCGGTTACGCTCAACCTGTCGGTCAATTATCTCGGCGCCATCAAACCCGGCGCCTTGCGGGGCAGCGGGCGAGTAACGAAAATTGGCCGTTCGGTGGCATTCGTCGAGGCGGAGTTGACCGATATGGAAGGCAATGTCCTGGCGACAGCTACGCAGACAGCCAAACTGTTCCGCAGGCCGGGGACACCAGATGTCTAAGATCTACGAAAGCAGGCGCTCGCCGTCCGCCCACCTTATGGGCAGCGAATTCGTGTCCTTTGACGAGGAAGCGGGCGAGCTGACATGTCGCTACACCCCGCCGCCGAGCTTCGCCTCACCGCGCGGTGCGGTGCAGGGCGGGCTGATCGCGGGCTTCCTGGATGAGGTCATGGGCGGCGCGCTGCTGGCCGTGACCGAGGCGCGCTTCGGCGAGGCCGAGAAGCGCCTGCCGCTCAATCTCGACATGAACCTCACTTTTCTGCGGATGGTCCCGATGGAGACCATCACGGCCAAGGGGCGCGTGGTGAAGGTGGGCAAGCGGGTGGCCTTCCTGGAGGGCGAACTGCTCGACAAGGATGGAAACGTGCTAGCCCGCGCAACCTCCAGCGCCATCCCGACGCCTGTTCCCGGAGTGAACGATTGACCGATACCAAGCACGCGCTCGGCGCGGCGCATGCCGACCTCATGGGCGTCGAGTTCGATCATTTCGACAAGGAGCGTGAGGAAATCACCCTGCGCTTCCATGCACCCGACAGCTTTATCACCCCGCGCGGCAGCGTGCAGGGCGGTCTGGTCGCGGGCTTCCTCGACGAAGTGATGGGCTGGGCGCATGTCTGGGCGACCGACCAGGCGGAAGCGCCGTTGAACCTTGAAATCTCGATGAGCCTCTTGAAGCCCGTGCTCGCCGGACCGCTGATCGGCAAGGGCCGGGTGGTCCGCCGCGGGCGCAAGGTGATCTTTCTCGAGGGCGAACTCCTCGACACGGACGGCAAGCTGCTCGCCCGTTCGACCAGCACCGCCATCCCCACGCCGCGCCCGGTCGCGAAGTAACGCGATGGCGCGGCTCGTAGCCTTCCTGGGCAGCATCAATGTCGGCGGCAACCGGATCAAGATGGTCGATCTTGTCGCCGCGCTGACGGGAGCAGGCTTCCGCGATGTGTCGACCGTGGCCGCCAGCGGCAATGTTATCCTCACCGACGAGCGCGATCCTGCCATGCTCGAAATCCAGCTCGAAAGCACCGTGCAGCAGGCCTTCGGTTTCAAGTCCTGCGCCATGGTTCGCACGCGCGATCAGATCCGCGCGGCGATCGATACCAACCCCTTCCACGGCACCGGGCCGGAGCACGGATCGGACAAGATGGTCCATTCGATCTTCCTCAGCCAGCAGCCCGACGCGGTCGCTGTCGAGGCCCTGATCGAGGAGCATGCGGCCAAGGGGAGCGAACGCCTCGCCCTGGGGGACCGGGTCCTGTTCCTCGACTATGTGCACGGTGTCGGTGTATCGGACCTGTCGAACAAGGTTCTCGAGCGGCGGCTGCGCTGCAGGGGGACCGCGCGCAACATGACATCCCTGAAGCGCATCCTAGCGAAAATGGAAGAAACCGCCTGATGGCCAAGCACCAGCAATCCACCCCCGAACAGCAGTCGGTCCGCGTCCTGAAAGTGGGCGAACGGGTGCGGCATATCCTGTCCGAACTGCTCGCGCGCGGCGAGGCGCATGACGACGTGCTGCGCGCCAGCAACATCGCCGTGACCGAGGTCCGCATGACGCCCGACCTGCGCAACGCAAAAGCCTATGTGAAGCCGCTCCTTGGCGAGGACGAGGCCATCGTGCTGAAGGCGCTGCGCACCAATACGGCCTTCTTTCAGAAGGAAGTCGCCCAGCGATTGGGCCTCAAATTCGCGCCCAAGCTGAAATTCGCCCCCGATGAAAGCTTCGACGAGGCGGACCGGATCGAGAAACTGCTCTCCGATCCCAAGGTGCTGCGCGACCTCGACGACGAGGAATGATCTGCTAGCCTTTCCCGCGCTTGAGGAGAGGCCGATGGATTACACCCGAGTAGCTTGCGACCGCCCGGCAGAGGGTGTCTGGCGCATCACGCTGACGCGCGCCGACAAGGCCAATGCGCAGGACAAGGCGCTGCTCTACCAGCTCGACCATGCGCTTGCCGCGGGCGCGCGCGACGACAGCGTGCGCTGCATAGTGCTGGCCGCCGATGGCGCGCATTTCTCATCCGGCCATGACCTTCGCGACAGCTCCGGCCTTGCAGAGCAGGACGCGGTGACGATGTGGGCGGGCTTCGATGCCGAAGGGCAGGAAGGGCAGATGTCGGCCGAGCACGAAATGTATCTCGGCCTGTGCCGCCGCTGGCGCGATTTGCCCAAGCCGGTAGTCGTGCAGGTGCAAGGCCTGTGCATGGCCGGGGGCCTCATGCTTGTCTGGCCCTTCGACATCGTCATCGCCAGCAGCGACGCGCGCTTCTCCGACCCGACCGTGGCTTTCGGCGTCAACGGGGTCGAATATTTCGCCCATGTCTTCGAGCTCGGACACCGCAAGGCGCGCGAGATGTTGTTCGTCGGGGGCGAGTTCACCGCGGAGGAATGCCGCCAGGTGGGGATGGTCAACCACGTGGTCGAGCCGGAGGAACTGGAGAGCTTCACGCTTGCCATGGCGGCCCGCATTGCGCGGCGGCCGCTGATTGGCCTCAAGCTCGCCAAGCTCGCCTGCAACCAGAGCCTCGATGCTCAAGGGTATTCCAGCGCGCTGACGGCGGCGATGGGCTGGCAGCAGGTCGGCCATGCCAACGCGCGGATCGTTCACGGCGTGCCCGTAGATCCCTCGGGTGCCGAAACGATCCGACGCGAGGCGCGCGAAGGGCGGTCCTAGCCGGCGGTCGCGGGAGCTGCCGGGGCGCTGGCGGTCGGAACCTCCATGAACACCTCGGCGCCCGGACCCAGCGGCAGGTCGAGCACGACCCAGGCGATGGTCATCGCAAGGCCCGAAAGCAGCAGGCCGATCGAATAGGGCAGCATGGTCGCGGCAAGGCTGCCCAGCCCGAAGTCCTTCTGCCAGCGCTGGCAGAAGATCAGGATCAGCGGGAAGTACACCATCAGCGGAGTGATGATGTTGGTCGCCCCGTCACCCACGCGGTAAGCGGCGGTGGCCATTTCTGGCGTGATGCCGAGCAGCATCAGCATCGGCACCAGAACGGGCGATAGCAGCGCCCACTTGGCCGAGGCCGATCCCACGAAGATGTTGAGCAGCGAGGACACGACGATGATCGCCGCCAGCAGCGCCCAGGCGGGCAGGCCGCTGTTGCCGAGGAAATCGGCGCCGTTCACCGCAAGGATCAGACCGAGGTTCGACCAGGCGAACATCGCCACGAAATGCGCGGCGGCAAAGGCGAGGACGAGGTAATAGGCGAGGTCCTCCATCGCGCCGGCCATCATTTTGACGAGCCCGCGATGGTCCTCGATCGTGCCCGCTGCCTTGCCATAGGCCCAGCCGGCCAAGAGGAAGAGCAGGAAGAAGCCCGCCACGAGGCTGCGGTAGAAGGGCGTGAGGCGCGCTTCGGGCGAAGCCTCCTCGTCGATCAGCGGCGTGCCCGGGCCGAGCGTGAAGAACAGCCACAGGCCGACCACGAAGAGCACGGCGAGCCCGGCTGCGCGCAGGCCCTTGCGCTCGCCTTCGCTGAGCTCACGGTCGCCATCGGCTACCTCGCCCTGCTGTTCGGGCGACACCGCGTTGCCCGCCATTTCCGGGTTCCACGGGCCAAGGCGCGGTTCGATGATCTTGTCGGTGACCCACCAGATGACCGGCAGGAAGACGAAGGTCATCGCCGCGATGAAGTACCAGTTGCCCGCAATGTTCGCGGTGAAGTCACCGAACACGGTCTCGACCGCGGCTTCAGTGATGCCGAAAAGCAGTGCGTCGAGCTGGCCGGGAAGGAGGTTCGCGGAAAAGCCGCCGGACACGCCGGCAAAGGCAGCCGCGATACCGGCCACCGGATGGCGACCCGCGGCG
Organism: Qipengyuania flava; assembly: GCF_019448255.1. NCBI lineage: Bacteria > Pseudomonadati > Pseudomonadota > Alphaproteobacteria > Sphingomonadales > Erythrobacteraceae > Qipengyuania > Qipengyuania flava. The sequence goes on along the minus strand of NZ_CP080410.1, from coordinate 2,377,897 downwards.
TGGAAGATGATGCCGGCAAGCGGGATCAGGACGACGTATGCCGCGTCGGCGGCAAGGTTGCCCATCATCCCGACGAAGGTGACGATCGGGGTCAAAAGGAAGGTCGGCGCGTTGCGCACGCCGGCGCGCATCGCCGTGCCGAACAGGCCCGCGCGCTCCGCCACGCCTGCGCCCAGCATCACCACCAGCACGTAACCGAGCGGATGGAAGTGGGTGAAGGTTGTTGGCATGTCGACCCACAGGCGCTGGATGTTCTCCGCGCTCAGCAGGCTGACAGCGGTGATAATCGTCGCCGCGCCGGTATCGGGATCGACTTCGGTCGGGTGGGCTGCGGACAGGCCGGCCAAGCTCGCCACGACCGAAATGACCACCAGGATGGCGATCAGCCAGAAGAACAGGAAGACCGGATCGGGCAGCTTGTTGCCGCTTCGCTCGATCCAGCCGAGGATGCCCTTCTGCTGCGCTGCCGCCGTGTCCGCCATCAATGATGTCCCTGTCTTTGATAAACCCGTGAATGCGGGCGCTACCATTGCCGCTACCGCCTGTCGCCCCGCTTAATGCCGCTTGTGGAGAAATGGCCGATATGCGGACTCGCGCCGCCTCCCGCCTCCCGCTAGCGATGCTCCATGGCCAAGCTGTATTTCTACTATGCGAGCATGAACGCGGGGAAGAGCAGCACGCTGCTGCAGGCCGCGTTCAACTATGGCGAGCGCGGGATGCGTGTTTCGCTGTGGACTGCTGCCCTGGACGACCGGCCGGGCGGCGGTGCGATTTCGAGCCGGATCGGACTGGCAAGCGACGCGCACCGCTACGAACCGGACACCGATATCGAAGCCCACGTGCGGGCCGAACACGCGCAGGATCCGCTGGCCTGTGTGCTCGTCGACGAGGCTCAGTTCCTTTCCAAGGAGCAGGTGTGGCAGCTGGCCCGGCTGGCGGACGATGAAGGAATCCCGGTGCTCTGCTACGGCCTGCGCACCGATTTCCAGGGGGAGCTGTTTCCCGGTTCGGCGGCGCTGCTCGGCATTGCCGATGCGCTGGTGGAGATGAAGGCGGTGTGCGACTGCGGACGCAAGGCCACGATGAACCTGCGGGTCGATGCCAGCGGCAAGGCCGTTGCCGAAGGCGCGCAGACGGAAATCGGCGGCAACGACCGCTATGTCGCCATGTGCCGAAAGCATTTCCGCGAAGCGCTGGCCGACTGACATGACCACGCTTGCTCCGGTCCCGCACGACAGCGACTGGAGAGCGCAGTTCCTCGCCGAGCAGCGCCTGATTGCAGCCGCTCTCAATATTGCGCCCGCCTGCATCCACCACGTGGGCAGCACTGCGATACCGCAAATCTACGCCAAGCCGATCATCGATATCCTGGTCGAGGTCGAGGATGTCGCCGCACTCGATGCGCGTTCTGCCATGCGGGCGCTCGGCTACCGCGCGCGGGGCGAGAACGGCATTCCCGGTCGCCGCTATTTCACCAAGCACCGCAGCGACGGGCTGCGCAGCCACCATGTCCATTGCTTCGAGCGCGGTTCACCGGGCGCGATCCGGCACCTGGCTTTTCGCGACTACCTGCGTGCCCATCCCGAAAGGGCGCAAACTTATTCCAAGATCAAGCAGGAAGCGCTCGAATTCGGCTTACTTGGGGATTCGTACATCGGGGCCAAGGCAAGCTTCGTCGAGGCCGCGGAGCGCGATGCGCTGGCGTGGTACGCCGCGCAACGCTAGGGCGCGCCCTTTACGCCGGGCAGCGGCCAACCCATTTAGGACCCCATGACCGAAACCCTTGTCCTCGCGGTGATCCTTGTCCCGTGCCTCATCATCGCGATCGTCTTCCATGAAGTCGCACACGGCTGGACCGCGCTCGCCCTGGGCGATCCCACGGCCAAGGAGCAGAAGCGCCTTTCGCTCAACCCCATCCGCCACGTCGATCCCATCGGCACATTGCTCGTGCCCGGCGCGCTGGCGCTGTTCGGCGGACCGATCTTCGGCTGGGCCAAGCCCGTGCCCGTGCGCGGCGACCGGCTGCGCCACCCGCGCTATGGCATGGTGGCTGTGGCGGCAGCGGGGCCGGGGACGAACCTGCTTCTGGCGCTCGTCGGCGCATTGCTTTTCGGGGTGGTCGCAGGAGTGATACTCGCCGGAGGAGGCGAATTGCCCTTCTGGCTGATGAATGCGAGCGGCTACTTCATCCTGATCAACGTCTTCCTTGCGCTATTCAACCTGCTGCCGATCCCGCCCTTCGACGGCTCGCACATCGTCGGCGGCTTGCTGCCGCGCAAGTGGGCGGTGAACTGGCAGAAGTTCCAGTCGCTCGGCATGCTGGTCTTCATCGTATTGATCGCGGCGACCTGGGCCTTTCCCAATAGCGGCCTGCTCGAGAACACGATCCTGCGACCGGTATTCTGGCTGGAAGAGCGCTATCTTGAGCTTGCGACCTGGATTGCGCGCGGGATCGAGGGATGAGCGAGCGCACCAAGCCTGCACCCCACGGCTGGCTGATCCTCGACAAGCCGCGCGGGCTCGGCTCGACGCAGGCAGTGAGCGCGGTCAAGCGCGTGTTGCGGCAGGGCGGCTACATGAAGACCAAGGTCGGCCATGGCGGCACGCTCGACCCGCTGGCCGAAGGCGTCCTGCCCATCGCGCTGGGTGAGGCGACCAAGCTTGCCGGGCGCATGCTCGACAGCGACAAGATTTACGCCTTCACGATCCAGTTCGGCGAGGAGACCGACACGCTCGACACCGAAGGCGAGGTGATCCAGCGCACTTACCGGCGGCCGCCCATGGCCGCAATCGCCGCCGTGCTCGAACATTTCACCGGCGATATCGAACAGGTGCCGCCGGCCTATTCGGCGGTGAAGATCGACGGCAAGCGCGCTTACGACCGCGCGAGGGCGGGCGAAGAGGTAGAAATGAAGACCCGGGCGGTGACCATCCACTCGCTCCGCTTTGAGGGTGAACGCGAGGACGAGGAGCCGCGCTCTGCCTTCGCCACAACTGCGGGGCGCCCGGACCCCTACGACCCGCAGGCGCCGCTCGAAATGGCGGACAGCGTGACGCTGGTCGCGCATGTGTCGAAGGGCACATATATCCGCTCCCTTGCACGGGACATCGCACGCGCCCTTGGAACGCTGGGCCACGTCACTTATCTCAGGCGCATCAAGGCGGGCCCGTTCCTTGAAGAACAGGCGATTTCGCTGGACAAGCTTGAGGAAATCGCTAAGGGCGCGCCCATCGAAAACCTTCTCCTGCCGCTAGAGGCCGGACTGGACGACATCCCGGTCCTCCCCCTCGATCCCGACAGCGCGCAGGCGGTCCGCCAGGGCCGGGTATTGTCGGACCTGCCCCACACCGACGGGCTCCACCTTGCCACACTGCACGATGTGCCGGTGGCGCTGATGGAACTCAGCGGAGGCTCGGCGAAAGTCGTGCGGGGTTTCAACTTACCGGATGTCGCGGAGTAAATGATAATGTCGGTAGCACCCGAGAAAAAAGCTGAGATCATCAAGGACAACGCCGTCGCCAAGGGCGACACCGGTTCGCCGGAAGTGCAGGTCGCCATCCTGACCGAGCGCATCCGCAACCTGACCGAGCACTTCAAGTCCAACCACAAGGACAACCACTCGCGTCGCGGCCTCCTGATGATGGTCAACAAGCGCCGTAACCTGCTCGCCTATCTCAAGAAGAAAGATGTCGAGCGTTACAACGCCCTGATCGCGAAGCTGGGTCTTCGTAAGTAAGAGTTTCAAGAAGGGCGGCCACGACGGTCGCCCTTCTTTCTATTTGGCCTCCTGCGCAATCCGGCACAGGAGCATCAAGGGGGCAAGACGAAACGCCCCGAACCGGACCGGGACGGAATACCCGGCACAGTAGGCCCCGCGCGGCAATGTGGCCCCGCGGGTTCATAAGGAAAATACATGTTCGACAAGAAAACCGTATCGATTGAGTGGGGCGGAAAGACCCTCACCCTCGAAACCGGTCAGATCGCCCGTCAGGCTGACGGCGCTGTTCTGGCCACCTATGGCGAAACCGTGGTGCTGTGCGCCGTGACGGCCGCCAAGAGCGTCAAGGAAGGGCAGGACTTCTTCCCGCTGACCGTTCACTACCAGGAAAAATTCTCCGCCGCGGGCCGTATCCCGGGTGGCTTCTTCAAGCGCGAAGGCCGCGCCACGGAGAAGGAAACGCTGACCTCCCGCCTGATCGACCGCCCCGTGCGTCCGCTCTTCCCGGAAGGCTTCTATAACGAAATCAACGTCATCTGCCAGGTCCTGTCGTATGACGGCGAGACCGAACCCGATATCGTCGCGATGATTGCCGCTTCGGCTGCGCTGACCATCTCGGGCGTGCCCTTCATGGGCCCGATCGGCGCCGCTCGCGTCGGCTTCCGCAATGGCGAATACGAACTGAACCCGAGCCTGCAGACCGCGCTCGACGAAGAAGGTCGCCTCGACCTCGTCGTCGCCGCAACGCAGGACGCGGTGATGATGGTCGAATCCGAAGCCAAGGAGCTGACCGAAGAGGAAATGCTCGGCGCCGTCATGTTCGCGCATGAGGAAAGCCGCAAGGTCATCGGTGCGATCATCGATCTCGCTGAACAGGCTGCCAAGGATCCGTGGGAAATCGACACCTCGGACGACACCTCGGCCATCAAGGAAAAGCTGCGCGGCATCGTCGGCGACGACATTGCGGCCGCTTACAAGCTGACCGACAAGTCGGCCCGTTCGGACGCGCTCAACGCAGCGCGCGCTAAGGCCAAGGAAGCTTTCGCGGAAGAAGAAGCGCAGACGCAGCTCGTCGCCAGCAAGGCGGTGAAGAAGCTCGAAGCGGAAATCGTTCGCGGCGCCATCATCAAGGACGGCACCCGCATCGACGGCCGCAAGCTCGACCAGGTTCGCCCGATCGAGGCAATGGTCGGCCTGCTTCCGCGTACGCACGGTTCGGCGCTGTTCACCCGCGGTGAAACGCAGGCGATCTGCACCACCACGCTGGGCACCAAGGATGCCGAGCAGATGATCGATGGTCTGGAGGGTCTCTCCTACAACCACTTCATGCTGCACTATAACTTCCCGCCGTACTCGGTCGGTGAAGTTGGTCGCTTCGGCTTTACCGGCCGCCGCGAACAGGGCCACGGCAAGCTCGCATGGCGCGCGCTGAACCCGGTCCTGCCCGACCACGAGGACTTCCCCTACACGATCCGCGTCCTGTCGGACATCACCGAGTCGAACGGCTCGAGCTCGATGGCGACCGTTTGCGGTGGCTGTCTGTCGATGATGGACGCAGGCGTTCCGATCGAACGTCCGGTCTCTGGCATCGCCATGGGCCTGATCCTCGAAGGCGACGACTTCGCGGTCCTGTCGGACATCCTGGGTGACGAAGATCACCTCGGCGACATGGACTTCAAGGTTGCAGGGTCCGAAGCTGGTATCACCACCATGCAGATGGACATCAAGGTTGCCGGCATCACGCAGGAAATCATGGCCAAGGCGCTGGAGCAGGCGAAAGCCGGCCGCCAGCACATCCTCGGCGAGATGGCCAAGGCGCTGTCGACCTCGCGCACGGGCGTTTCGAAGCACGCACCGCGCATCGAGACCATGCAGATCGACAAGTCGAAGATCCGCGACGTCATCGGTACGGGCGGCAAGGTGATCCGCGAGATCGTCGCCGAAACCGGTGCCAAGGTCGATATCGACGACGAAGGCGTGATCAAGATTTCGTCGAGCAATGCCGACGAGATCGAAGCCGCGAAGAAGTGGATCGAAGGCATCGTCGAAGAGGCGGAAGTCGGCAAGATCTACACCGGCAAGGTCGTCAACATCGTCGACTTCGGTGCATTCGTGAACTTCATGGGCGGCAAGGACGGTCTCGTCCACGTCAGCGAAATGAAGAACGAGCGCGTCGAGAAGCCGACCGACGTCGTGTCGGAAGGCCAGGAAGTGAAGGTCAAGGTCCTCGAGATCGACAACCGCGGCAAGGTTCGCCTGTCGATGCGCGTCGTTGACCAGGAAACCGGCGAAGAGCTGGAAGACACCCGCCCGCCGCGCGAACCGCGCGGTGACCGTGGCGGCCGTGGCCGTGGCGGCGACCGTCGCGGTGGACGCGGCGGCCCGCGCCGTGATCGTGACGGCGGCGGCAACAAGGACGGGGGCGGCGAAGCCCACGTGCCCGACTTCCTGAAGGACTGATCCTTCGCTAGTCAGTAACGAAGGGGTCGCAGGTCCGCCTGCGGCCCCTTTGCTTTGGAGATTATGGAATGCTGCCCCGTGAAACCCTGGCCACCGCGCAAGTGCCCGACGGCGAGACGCTGACGCTTGTCAGCCACGGCCGCGATTTCATCATCATGCTCGGCCGTGACGAGCTGATGAGCACGCGCATGCAGTACTCCGAAGAGCAGCTCGCCGTCCTGACGCTGGCCGAGCTCGACGCACCGCGCCCGCGCGTGCTGATCGGCGGCTATGGCATGGGGTTCACCTTCCGCGCCGCGCTCGACAAGCTGCCCGAGGGCGGGTCGGTCACCGTGGCGGAAATCGTGCCGGAAATCCTCGAATGGGCGGAGGGGCCGCTGGCGCATCTGACGGGCGAGAGCCTGTCCGACCCGCGCGGCAAGGTCGTCATCTGCGACGTGGCCGCGCTGATCGACGATGCCAATGACGGCACAACCGACAAATACGATGCGATCCTGCTCGATGTCGACAATGGCCCCGACGGGATCGTGCGCGATGCGAATTATCGCATCTACACCAAGACCGGCCTTGCCAAGGCGCGCGACGCGCTGCGTCCGGGCGGTATCCTCGCGGTCTGGTCGGCGGCGCCCGACCACAAGTTCACCGTGCGGCTGAAAGAAAGCGGCTTCGACGTCGAGGTGCGCGAAGTGCGCGCGCGGCCCAACAACAAGGGCCCGCGCCACACGATCTGGTTCGCCCGCAAGCGCTAGTGGCTAGGCGTCAGGCCTTGATCCTGACCCGGCCCATGAAATCCATCTTGCCCACCGGCACGCCCTTCATCCGCAGGATGTTGTAGGCGGTGGCGCAATGGAAATAGAAGTTCGGCTGGCTGAAGCTGAGGAGGAAGTCCTCGGCGGTGAAGTCCATGCCGCGATCCTTGAACTCGAACCGCATGGGCTGGCCGATCATGGCCTCCATCTCGTCCTCGGTCAGCGCGTTCATCGCATCGACTGCGCCCGCGATTTTCGTGCGCAGGGCCTCGAAACTCGTCGGCGGCGGGTTGAGATCGGGCGAATAGACACCGGCCCGCACACCCTCGATCGAACCCTGCGTGTGCTCGGCGACGCATTTGATCTGGTAACACCAGGGCAGCATGTCTTCGAACACGCGCGTGCCGATAATCTCGCCTTCGCTGCACTCGTTCTCGACACCCCATTTCTCGGCCGTGTCGATCAGGTGAGTGGCGGTGCCCAGCATCTGCAGGGCGCTGGGGACATAGGCGGCGTGTAGCGAAAGCGGCATCGGATTCTCTCCCGGATTGCTGGTTGGCGGCGACTCTAGCGAACCCGCCGCGTCTGGCCAGTCGCGATTGCTAGACTACGCTGTGGAGGAGGTGCGGCCCGATTGTGCCGCATTCCGATTCCACCAGCAGGCGATCGCGCCCGGCGTCCTTCGCTGCGAACAGGGCCCGGTCGGCGCGTTTCATCGCGCTGTCGAGCGTGTCGTGCTCCGCAATTTCCGTCAGGCCGGCGCTCGCCGTAACCGGGAAGGACACTTCGGGGACGAGCTCCAGCACCGAGATCGTGATGCGGCGGCGCACGGTTTCGGCAAGGCGCTGCCAATCGTTACCGTAGATCAGGACCACGAACTCCTCGCCGCCCTGCCTCGCTGGAAACACGTCTTCATGGCGCAGGCCATCCGCCACCGCGATCAGGACCTCGTCGCCCACATCATGTCCGAACATGTCGTTGACGCGCTTGAAGTGGTCGCAGTCGATCACCGCCAACCCGCGCGGCCGTTGTTGGTTCTGGTCACGGAAACGCAGGGCAAGCCCGCGCCGGTTGGCGATGTTGGTCAGAGGGTCCGTGGCAACCGCGATCCGCGCCTCGCGAACGTCGGCCACCGCCGCATCACGCTGGCGCTTGATGATCATGAACCCGTCGATCACGCCGACACCGGTTACGATGAAGTCCACCGTTACGGCGAACAGGGCCGCCACCGGCCAATAGGGCATCGGTGTCCCGGTGCTCAGCTCGTAGGTCAGCACCACCAGTCCGACTACGATCAGAGGGGCATAGCCCACGGCCTGGAAGCGCGCTGCACGGCTGCCGGTACGCACGGCGAAGGCCAGAGTGGCCACCAGCATCAGGATTACTGAAAGAATGAGTACGTCGTGCACTCGGTCCATCCAGCCCCACCATGGCGCCAGGGCCGTCGCAGCACCCGATGCGAGACCGATCGGGAAAAACATGGTCAGCCAGAACCGGGCCCGGGCCAGGCGCGGCTCATCTTCCAGATAGGCGGCCAGAAACGGGCCCGTGCACGCCACCGCCAGGGAAAGCGCGATCTCGCCAATGTCGACGCGCGCGGCTCCCGAAGGAAACCAATCGGGAAGCTCGAGCGGGAAGAGGGCCAGGCCCATGACGCAAAAGGCGAGCGTGCGCAGCGCAATCCACACGAGGAAGCCGCGACGCATGATCGGAAACAGCGCGAGCGCGAGCATCCCGAAGGTGCCCGCAACTCCGAGAAAGGCGCCAAAGGTGACGCTTGCCCAATCCATTCCTGCGTACGACCCCCGTGGTGCTTCGATACGGCATGATCGTAACCTCCGCCGGTCAGCGGAAGGTCAATCTACATGCTTAATTCTTTCACCCTCCCGCACTCGGAAGGGATGCGAAGCGACCCGGAAAGTGAAAATCAGCGAACGCGCGGTCCGCCGAACGGCAGCGGCGGAGGCGGACGGCGCGCACCGCGGGGCAGCTGTGCCTGATAGGCCCGGCCGCAGTGTTCGACGCAATAGGGGAAGCCGGGGTTCACCGCTTCACCGCAGAAATGGAAATCGGGTTCGCCCGGGTGGCCCATCGGCCAGCGGCAGACCTTGTCCGACAGGTCCAGCAGGCTGGTCTTGTCAGCGATCTCGGGGCTGGGCTTTGCGGGCACGAGGCGGCGCGGGGGCGCGGGCGGGATCGGGGCCTGCTGGTCGCCGGGGCCCTGGCGCTGGAAGCCGCCCGGGCCGATCGAGACGATCTTGGGCAGGTCCGGCGTCTTGTTGGGCAGCGGCTGCGAGGGAACAGCGGCGTCCTGCTTGGGTGCAGAATTCGCAGGAGCAGGCTTTGCCGGGGCAGCGGGCGCCGGCTTCGGCGCGGCCGGTTTCGCGGCCTTCTTGGCGGCGGGCTTGGGCGCAGCCGGCTTCTTGGCCGGGGCCTTCTTCTTGTCGTTGGCCTTGACCGGCGAGGGACGCGACTTGAGGCCAAGGCGGTGGGCCTTGCCGATCACGGCGTTGCGGCTCACCCCGCCCAGTTCTTCGGCGATCTGGCTGGCGGTCGATCCGCCTTCCCACATCTTCTTAAGCGTTGCGATCCGTTCGTCGGTCCAGCTCATTGCGCAGTCCTGTATCTCGTGTCTCGACGCCGCGGCTTGCATGCCGTGACGCTTGGGCCTAGTCGCGCCCCCATGGTCGATCAAGCCCAGCCCGTCTCGCCCGGAAGCGAAAACCCGGACGCCTCGTTCGTAGAGGGTAATGCCGGAGGGGAGGGCCGGTTTCCGCCGCGGGGACGCCCGGTGATCCGCGGGATCAACGGGATTGGCCTGTGGAGCCTCTATATGAAGGAGGTGAGGCGGTTTCTCAAGGTCCAGACGCAGACAATCTGGGCCCCGGCCGTCACGACGCTGCTTTTTCTGGTCATCTTCTCGGTCGCGCTGGGGCGCGGCGGGCGCGAAGTGCTGGGCGTGAACTTCCCGACCTTCGTCGCGCCGGGCCTTATCGCCATGGCGATGATGCAGAACGCCTTCGCCAATTCCAGCTTTTCGCTGCTCTCGGGCAAGATCCAGGGGACGATCATCGACCTCTTGATGCCGCCGCTTTCGGAAGGCGAGCTGATGGCCGGGATCGTCGGCGCTGCGGTGACCCGCGCCATCGCAGTCGGCTTCGTCGTGTCGGGCGCCATGATGCTTTATCCGGGTGTCAGCCTCTCGATGGCGGCCCCCTGGGCGGTGCTGTGGTTCGGCCTGATGGGCGCGGTCATGCTGGCCCTGCTGGGGCTGCTCGCATCGATCTGGGCGGAAAAGTTCGACCACAACGCGGCCGTCACCAATTTCGTGATCGCTCCGCTCGCGATGCTGTCGGGCACCTTCTACGTGATCGACCGGCTCGCGCCTGCCTTCCAGGCGGTCAGCCACGCCAATCCGTTCTTCTACGTCATTTCCGGCTTCCGCTATGGCTTCCTCGGCCAGAGCGACATTGGCGATAGCAGCGCGGTGCTGATGGCGGGCGCAGGCTTGCTGGTGCTGAACGCACTGCTCGCGCTCGGCACCTATGCGCTGCTGAAGTCCGGCTGGAAGATCAAGAACTGAGCCTGGGGCCGCGGATGCGGCCGGGCCAGGATCAGTGCGTCATGCTGCGGCGCATGCGATAGCGCCCGTTCTCGAACTGCTCGAAATACTGGTGCACGTCCGGGTGTGAAACCGGGCCGGAGATCGAATCCATCACCAGGTTCTGCTGGCTGACATAGGCGACATAGTCGCTGTCATCGCTCTCGGCGAGCAGGTGGTAGAAGGGCTGTTCGCGGTCCGGCCGGATTTCTTCCGGGATCGCTTCGTACCATTCCTCGCTGTTGGCGAAGACCGGATCGATATCGAAGATCACGCCGCGGAAATCGAACACGCGGTGTTTCACCACATCGCCGATGGCGAAGCGGGTCTTGAGGCGGCGCGGGGCAACGATGGTGCGACCGGCCTGGGCGGAGAAATAGTGAGCACGATCCATGAGTGCAGAGAATATGGGGCTGGGGCGCAGCGATACAATGGGGCTGCGAAATCGATCCCCCGAATTCTCGCGAAAAGGGGCTTGGCAAGGCAGAGTGGCTCGGCTAATCGGCGCGCTCGCTTCGACCGGGGCCTCAGGCCCGCAAGCGCACCCTACACAAGCGGAGAGGTGGCAGAGAGGTCGAATGCGCCGCACTCGAAATGCGGTATACGGGCAACCGTATCGTGGGTTCGAATCCCACCCTCTCCGCCATTGTGTTTCCCTGCATTTGATTGACATACTGCACGCCCGGCGACACTCCGCACGCCCATGAGGCTTGATCACGCGCGGCTGGTGCTTGTTGGTGGCGGACACGCGCATCTTGGGGTTCTTGCCGACTGGATCGAGAACGGCACGCCCGCAGGCCGGCACATCCTCCTCTCACCGGGACGCCACGCACGCTATTCGGGGATGATTCCCGGGACGCTCGCTGGCGACTACGGCGTCAATGACGGCCTGATAGACCTGCACGCGCTCGCGGAGCGGGCGGGGATCACGATGGTCTACGACCGCTGCAATGGCCTTGGAGATGACGGGCGCAGCCTCACCACAGAATCCGGCGATGCGATCGGGTTCGACTGGTGTTCGATCGATACGGGCGGGGTAGGCGCGGCCCGCGAGATGGTTGGCGATGATCCGCGCCTTCTCGATGTGCGCCCGATTACCTCCTTCCTCGAACGCTTCGAAGAAAGGCTTTCCGCACACGATGAAGCCGGCTTGCGAGTAGCCGTTCTCGGCGGTGGCGCCGGCGGTGTGGAACTGACCTTCGCCTTGCGAAAACGACTGGGCGCACGCGGCACGGTCGTGCTTGTTGCCGGTGCCGAGGGACTGCTCGCCAGCTTTGGCAAGCGCGCCCGGCGACTGGTCCGCCGCGAACTTGCGGCGCAGGGCATCGAGGTGATCGAGGAGAACGCGCGGTTCGAGAGCGGTGTCCTCATGGCGGGTGAGCGCTCGCTTGAGCCCCTCGACGCCGTGCTCGCGGCTTTGCCCGCAGGCGCGCCCGAATGGCCACGGACAAGCGGTCTCGCGGTCGACGAGCACGGCTTTATCGCGGTCGACCGGCACCAGCGCTCGCTCTCGCATCCAACCATCTTCGCAGCTGGAGACGTGGCTTCTCGCCAGGACCGCTTTGTCCCGCACTCGGGTGTCCATGCCGTGCACACAGGACCGGTGCTTGCGCAGAATCTCCGGCATGCGCTGGACGGGAAGGGGAGCCTTGCCTCCTACCACCCGCGCCCGGCGAGCCTTTATCTGCTTTCGACAGGAGACGGGGCGGGTGCTGCGACCTATGGTCCCCTGGCCGCACAAGGGGCATGGGCCGATCGGCTCAAACGCTGGATCGACACGCGCTGGATCGAACGGTTCGCGAAACTGGCGGGCGGGGTGTAACCGGAGACGGGACGCTTTCGAAAAGGGAAGCAACAAAGGGGCATCATGAAGAAACTACTCATCCTCCTAGCCCTGGCGGCCCTGGTCGCCGGCTATTTCTATTTCGATGTCGGCGAACAGCTGACGATCGAAGGGATCAAGGGCGCTGTCGGCCAATGGGACAGCTTCTACCGCGACAATCCGGCCCCCGTGCTTGCTGGCTTCTTCGCGATTTACGTGGCCGTGACCGCCGCATCGCTGCCGGGCGCCGCCATCCTGACGCTGGCGGCGGGTGCGCTGTTCGGACTGCTGGTCGGCACGATCCTCGTCTCCTTCGCGTCCACGCTGGGCGCAACGCTTGCCTTCCTCTCCGCGCGCTATGTCCTGCGCGATACGATCGAGGGGCGCTTTGGCGACCGGCTGAAGGCGATCAACGACGGGCTTGAGCGCGACGGGGCCTTCTACCTTTTCACCATCCGCATGATCCCGCTGTTTCCCTTCTTTGTGGTGAACCTCGTCATGGGCCTGACCCGGATGAAGACCTTCACCTACGCCTGGGTGAGCCAGATCGGCATGCTGCTCGGCACCATCGCCTATGTGAACGCCGGCACGCAGCTGGCGCAGATCGAGAGCGCGAGCGGGCTGCTCTCCCCGATGCTGCTGGGCTCCTTCGCCGCGCTCGCTTTCGTGCCGTGGATCGCCAAGGGCATCATCGCCGTGATCAAGCGCCGCAAGGTCTACGCCGCCTACACCAAGCCCAAGAGCTTCGACCGCAACCTTGTGGTTATCGGCGCAGGCTCGGCCGGGCTCGTCTCCTCGCTGATCGCGGCGACCGTGAAGGCCAAGGTCACGCTGGTGGAAGCCAACAAGATGGGCGGCGACTGCCTCAACACCGGCTGCGTGCCGTCCAAGGCGCTGATCAAGAGCGCCAAGGTGGCCGAGCAGATGCGCCACGCGGACCGCTATGGCCTCAAGGCGGCCGAGCCCGAGGTGCCGTTTGGCCAAACCATCGCGCGCGTCATGGGCGCGGTAAAAGCCATCGAACCGCATGACAGCGTCGAGCGCTACGAAGGCCTCGGCGTCGATGTGGTAGAAGGCTACGCCAAGGTCATCGACCCCTGGACCGTCGAGATCGCTCGCAACGATGGCGGCACCCAGCGCCTGACCACGCGCGCCATCGTGATTGCCGCCGGCGCCGAACCCTTCGTTCCCCCGATCAAAGGGCTGGAGGGCAGCGGCTATCTCACCAGCGACACCATGTGGGACGCCTTTGCGACCATGGAGAAAGCGCCCGCGCGCGTGGCGGTGCTTGGCGGCGGGCCGATTGGCTGCGAATTGTCGCAGGCGCTCGCCCGACTCGGGTCCAAGGTCACGCAGGTCGAGATGGCGGACCGCGTCCTCGGCCGCGAGGATGACGAAGTCTCCGCGCTCGCCAAGTCCGCGCTCGAAGCATCGGGCGTCGAAGTGCTCACCGATCATCGCGCCGTCCGGGTCGACAAGGGACAGCTCGTTGCAGAACACGGCGGCCAGGAGATCGCCATTCCCTTCGACACCCTGATCGTCGCCGTGGGCCGCGCTGCGCGCCTCAAGGGCTACGGGCTCGAAGACATCGGTATCGATACCGACAAGACAGTCGTGACGGACGAGTTCCTCGCGACCAAATACCCCAATATCTTTGCCGCAGGCGATGTGGCCGGACCCTTCCAGTTCACCCACACGGCCAGCCACCAGGCGTGGTTCGCCAGCGTCAACGCGCTGTTCGGCCAGTTCAAGAAGTTCAAGGCGGATTACCGCGTGATCCCGGCCGTCACCTTCCTCGACCCCGAAGTCGCACGCGTCGGCCTCAACGAGACCGAAGCGAAGGAGCAGGGCATCGACTATGAAGTGACCCGCTACGACCTCGACGATCTCGACCGGGCCATTGCCGAAAGCGAGACCAGGGGCTTCGTCAAGGTGCTGACCCCGGCGGGCGGCAAGGACACGATCCTTGGCGCGACCATTGTCGGTGCGCATGCGGGCGAGCTTCTGGCCGAATACGTCCTCGCGATGAAGCACAAGCTGGGCCTCAACAAGATCCTCGGCACGATCCATTCCTACCCGACCATGGCCGAAGCCAACAAGTTCGCGGCCGGCGAATGGAAGAAGAAGCACAAGCCCGAAGGCCTGTTGAAGCTGGTCGAGAAGTACCACGACTGGCGGCGCGGCTAAGCGCCCTTGCGCTGGGTGCTTTTCGCGAACATGACACGGTCTTGAAGCGTTAGGGACTAGGCAAGGCGGGGCGCGCGCGTGGAGATTTTCGACCAGTTTCGCGGGCTTATCGGCATCGCTGCGCTTGTCCTGCTGGCCTGGGCCGTGTCGGAAAACCGCGCGCAGCGCCCGTCCTGGGGCTGGATCGCCGGAGCGCTTGCGTTGCAGGCGGTGCTTGCCGTCCTGATCGTGCGAGTGCCCCTTGTGTGGGACGCCGTGACGCTGGCTAATGAAGCGGTTTCGGCCATCGAGCGCGCGACGCTCGACGGGTCCTCCTACATGTTCGGCTATCTCGGCGGCGCGCCGCTGCCTTTCGAGCTGAAAGAGGGCACGCAGGCGCCGGTCGTGATCGCCTTTCAGATCCTGCCGCTGGTGATCGTCTTTTCCGCGCTGGCCGCGCTGCTGTGGCATTGGGGTGTGTTGCGTTGGCTGGTGAACGGTCTTTCCTTCCTGCTGCGCCGCACGCTCAAGGTCAGCGGCGTGGTCGGCCTGTCGGGCGGGGCGAACATGTTCCTAGGCGTGGTCGAAAGCCCGCTGGTCGTCCGCGCCTATTTCGCGAAGATGAGCCGGGCGGACCTGTTCCAGGTCATGGTGCTGGCGATGGCGACGATCAGCGGCGCGATCCTGATCCTCTACGCAACCACGCTGTCGCAGACGGTGCCCGATGCGGTCGGACACATGATCTCCGCCTCGCTCATCTCGCTCCCAGCCGCGCTGCTCATGGCAAAGCTCATGGTGCCGGGCGAGGAGACCGCCGGCGAGGACGGCGCAGAGCCGGTCCGCAACGAGCCCGGCTTGCGCTACGAATCCAGCATCGACGCCATCGTGAAGGGCACGATGGACGGAATGCAGCTCTTCCTCGCGGTGATCGCCGTCATCATCGTGGTGTTTGCGCTGGTCTCGCTGGCGGACCAGGTGCTGGCGCTGCTTCCGCTGGTCGATGGCGAACCGCTGTCATTGAAACGCGTGTTCGGCTGGATCTTCGCGCCGGTTATGTGGCTGATCGGCGTGCCGTGGAGCGAGGCGCAGGCGGCAGGTGGCCTGCTTGGCACCAAGGCGATCCTCAACGAATACGTCGCTTATCTGGAACTTGCCGCGCTGCCGCAGGACACATTCGGGCCGCGCAGCCTGCTGATCGTGACATACGCCCTGTGCGGCGTCGCGAACCTCGCCAGCGTGGGCCTCCTGGTCTCGACGATCGGGACACTGTGCCCGGAGCGCCGCGCCGAAGTGGCCGGGCTGGGCATGCGCAGCTGGCTTGCGGGCAATATGGCGACCGCGATGACCGGCGCCTGGATCGGCCTTATCACCTGGGCCTGATCGGGAAGGGAGCAGCAAGCCAGTGTTCGATGCGCGTATCCGCCCCCTGATCGACCCGCCGCTCAACCGCATGGGCGCGGTGCTCGCCCGATGGGGCGTGACGGCGAACGCACTGACTTTTGCCGGCTTGGCGCTGGGGCTGGGCGGGGCGGCGGCGATAGCGTTCGGGCAGGTCACGCTGGGCCTTGCCCTGATCATCGCAAACCGCCTGCTCGACGGGCTCGACGGCGCGGTCGCCCGCGCGAACGGTCCGACCCAGCTCGGCGGCTATTTCGATATCGTCGCGGATTTTGCCTTCTACGTCTCGATCCCGCTGGCCTTCGGACTGCTCGACCCGGCAAACACGCAGGCCGCGCTGGTACTGGTGGCGAGCTTCGTCCTGACGGGCGTCAGCTTTCTCGCCTTCGCGGTCGCCGCTGCCCAGCGCGGCGAGACCAGCGAAGCGCATGGCAAGAAGAGTTTCTTCTATTCGACCGGCCTGGCTGAGGGCACGGAGACGGTGGCGGTCTTCATCGCTTTCGGCCTGTTCCCGCACTGGTTCGTGCCCATAGCCTATGGCTATGCGGCGCTGTGCGTGCTGACGGTGTTCCAGCGCAGCGCGCTGGCGGTCATCCAGTTCAGGGATTGAGCCTGGCGGCGACCGCCTCGCGCAGCTTGGCGATGCGCGCGGCGTTGGCACCGAGGTCGCTTACACCGACGCGGGAGACGGAGCGGAAGTCGATTTCGCCTTCGGCAACCCGCGCAACCACATCATCCTTGAAGCCGAACCAGAAGGTTTCCGCCACGCCTTCCACGCGGCCCGCACCTGCATCGGCAGTGACGTTCGCAAAGCCCATGTCCTCCATCGCTGCGGCGACTGCCGCCACAGCGTCGGCTTCGCTGGCCGAACCGAGCGGCAGCGGCGCGAGATCGGGATAGGATGCGGTGATGATCTGTGCGTGCGACTGGTTTGCAAGCGGTGCCTCGGCGCTCGCCCACATCTCGATCTCGCCCAGCGGCGTGGTGTAATCGTTGAGCGTGTTTGCCTCGCTCGCTGCGCGCGCCTGCATCGTCGCTTCGGAGAAGGCGGGCGGGGTGTCGACATCGGTCGAAATGTCGTGGATCGGCGGAATTTCCGCGCTCTGGCTGCGGATGTAGCCAAGCACGGCGAAGATGCCGACCGGCACCAGCAGGGCAATCAGCGAAAGGGCCCAGCCCTTGCGCGGCTTGCGCACCAGGGCGATGATCAGCGAGACCAGCGCAACCAGTGCTACGATGCCCAGCAGGATAGGCCCTGCCTGCACGGTCAGCGACAGCAGGCCCGTACGCCAGCCCCACAAGCCGAACTTCGTGCCGAGTGCGGCAACTGCGAAGTAAATGGGCAGGAGCACCGCGAGGGTGAGGGCGAGACGGCTATGCCAGGGCGCGTTTTTCATGCGCGTGTTCTAGCGCGGTGCGGCGAGCCTGCAAGTCGCCAGACACGCGCGTGCTATCGGAAGCGGCGCCAGTTTCCGCGATCGAAGAGCACTTCGCGGGCGCAATTGTGCCCCGGCGCCCCGGTCACGCCGCCGCCGGGATGCGTGCCCGCACCGCACATGTAGAGCCCCTTGACCGGCCCCCGGTACGCGCCATGGCCCAGTACGGGGCGGGCGGACCACAGCTGGTCGAGGCTCATGTGCCCGTGGAAGATATCGCCGCCGACGAGGCCGAATTTGCGCTCGAGACCCTTGGGGCTGAGCACCTGCCGCCCGAGGATCGAGGCGCGGAAGCCCGGGGCGTAAGCCTCGACCGTATCGATGATCGTATCTGCCGCGGCGCCTTCTTCCGCGTCCCAGTCGCGGCTGGTTCCGTCCTCCTTGGCGGGCAGTTCGGGCGCGAATTGCTGGCAGAACAGGCTGGCGACGTGCTGGCCCTCAGGCGCTAGGCTGTCGTCCACCGTGCTCGGGATCAGCATTTCGACGATCGGCTTTTTCGACCAGCCATGCGCTTTTGCATCGAGGAAGGCCTTGTCCATGTAGTCGAGCGTGGGCGCGATGATGATGCCCGATTGGTGGTGCTCGCCCGGTTCGGGCAGGGCGGTGAAGCGCGGCAACTCGGACAGCGCGACGTTCATGCGGAAGGTCCCGCCGCCCGCCTTGAACCCGCGCATGCGGCGGCGGAAATCCTCCGGCTGGTGCGCCTCGTCCAGCATCGAGCCGTAAAGAAGCTTGGGCCCGACGTTGGCGATGACGCGCTTCGCCGCGATTTCCTCACCGCTCTCGAGCCTCACGCCCGCAACCGTACCGCCATCGACCAGCACTTCCGCAACCGGCGCCTCCAGGCTGATCTCGACCCCGGCCTTGCGGCAGACCTCGGCCATGATCTGCGTGATCGTGCCCATGCCGCCCACGCAGTGGCCCCAGGCACCCTTGGTGCCGTTCACCTCGCCGAAGACGTGGTGGAGGAGGACATAGGCGCTGCCGGGCGTATCGGGCGAGGCGTAATTGCCAACAACCGCGTCGAAGCCGAAGGCCGCCTTGACCGGCTCGCTTTCGAACCATTGGCCAAGAAAGCTGCTGGCCGATTTGGTGAAGAGGTCGAGTATGTCGCGCTTGGCCTCGATCCCGAGCCGCGAAACGCCCCAGCCTTGGGCCGCGCCCGCCAGCAAGGATCGCAGACCGTCGCCGACATTGGGCGGGCTCTTGAGCGCAAGCGCCCGCAGCACTTCGGCCACGCCTTCGAGAGCGTCGTAATAGGCGGGCAGAGCCTCGGCATCGGCATTCGAAAACCGCCGGAACTCGGCCTGCGTGCGTTCGAGCCCGCCGCCCAGCTTGAGGTAGCCGCCGTCTTCCTGCGGCAGGAAGTTGGAGATCGGCCGTTCGATCACGCGGTAGCCGTGTTCGGCCAGCCGCATGTCGCGGATCACCTTGGGCTGCAGCAGGCTGACGGTGTAGCTGGCGACCGAATTGCGGAAACCGGGATGGAATTCCTCGGTCACCGCCGCGCCGCCGACCACGTCGCGCCGTTCGAGAATGCGAACCTTCAGGCCTGCCTGCGCGAGGTAGAAGGCGCAGACGAGGCCATTGTGGCCCCCGCCGATGATGACCGCATCGTAAGCCTTGGTCATGCGCTGCGGTCCAAGGCGCGCGTCAGCCGCGGCCGCGGTATGAGGAGACGCCCTGGTCGGGCAGCCACAGGTCGGCTGGGGGCGCGCCGCTCTGCCAGAAGACGTCGATCGGAATGCCGCCGCGCGGATACCAGTAGCCGCCGATACGCAGCCATTGCGGTTTCATTTCGTCGAACAGGCGCTGGCCGATGCCGACGGTCACGTCCTCGTGGAAACCGCAGTGGTTGCGGAAGCTGCCGAGGAAGAGCTTGAGGCTCTTCGATTCGACGATGGTTTCGCCCGGCGCGTAGTCGATCACCAGATGCGCGAAATCGGGCTGGCCGGTGACCGGGCACAGCGAGGTGAATTCGGGCGCGGCGAAGCGGACCATGTAGAGCTGGCCGGCGCGCGGGTTCGGCACGTAATCGAGCTCGGCCTCTTCGGGCGAAGCGGGCAGCGCGGTGGTCGCGCCGAGGAACTTGGGTGCGGGTGTGTCGCTCATGCCGCGCCTGTGCCGCGAATGGCGCGCGGGCGCAAGGCAAGGCTTGGAACCGGTCGCTTCAGAACCTATTCAGCGCGGCTCCCCCCATAAGCGCGCTTTTGACGCCGACCCGAACCATTATGCACCTGCGCACCGCCCTTTCCGTCTTCGCCCTGGCCGCCAGCCTGCCCGCTGCTGCGCAGGCGCAGTCAGTGAACGATTTCAGTCTCGAGAACCTCGGGACGCCGACCCCGACGCCCACTCCGCAGGCGCAGGGACCGGCGGATGTGCAGAGCGGCGTAGCGATTGTCCCGCGCGCGGTGAACACGCCGACGCCAACACCCAGACCGGCCGCCTCGCCTGCGCCGACACCGACGCCCAGTGCAACTGCAACGCAGGCCCCCGCCAGCATTGCAACTCCGCGCGCAACGCCCTTGCCGAGCGTAACGCCGCGCACAGTCGAAACCGCGCCGCGCCAGCCCGAGGCGCAGCTTTCGCCTGCTCCGACGCCGACGCCGACGCCGATTGCAACGGCGACGGCCGCTGGAACGGGTTCGTCGCCGCTCGCTCTCCCAACCGGGATGCCGGTTGCCGAGGAGCCCGGCGAAGACCTGCCATGGCTGCCGATCGGCCTCGGCGCGGCGCTGTTGGCGCTGCTTGGTGCAGGCTTCGCCTTGTGGAAGCGCCGCAGTGACGCCGCGGTGCCCGAGATCGAGCGCCCGGTTGTCCCCCGCGAACCGGCCGCGGCACCGCTCGCCGCCATGGCCGATGCGGTGCAGATCCGGCTCGAATACGACAAGCTCATTCGCAGCGCGGCTTTCGCCACGGTCAAGTACCGCATGACGCTCGTCAACCGGACCGACGCTGCCCTCACCGATCTGGTCGTGGGCATGGACCTCGTCTCGGCCCATGCGGCAGCGCCGATGGAAGAGCAGGTCGCGACGCCCTCGACCGCGCTCGAGACCCGGCACACCCTCGAACGCATGGCGCCTCGCCAGAGCGTCGTGGTTGACGGGCAGGTCCAGCTCCCGCTGGCGGGTGTCAACGTGATCCACCAGGGCCGCTTTCCGCTGCTAGTTCCGCTGCTGCGCGTACGCATCGACGGGCCGGGTGAGGGCGCGCTGGTGAAGACCTTCGTGGTCGGCCTCGGCGCCCCGGGCGGGGGCCGCGTCCAGCCAATCCGCCTCGACGAAGGCCCGCGCAGCTACGCGCCGATCGCCCAGCGCGAGCTTGCCTAGCTCGACTTGGCCCCGCGCGGGCGCTACGCCCCTAGGCGATGGACAGTCTGGTTTCGACACAGTGGCTTGCCGACACGCTCGGCGCCGAGGATCTCGTGGTGCTGGACGCCACGCTGCACCTGCCCGACAGCCCGCGCAACGCGCCGGCCGAATTCGACGAGGGGCACATACCCGGCGCCCGCTTTCTCGACCTTGCAAGCTTCGTCGATGCGGGTTCTGCGGTGCCCAAAGCCGTTCCCAACGCCCGGCAATTTGCCGACCGCATGGGACAAATGGGCGTTGCGCCCGGCAGCCGGGTGGTCCTTTACGATGACAGCGCCATCCGCAGCGCCGCGCGGGCGTGGTTCCTGTTCACGCTCTACGGGTTCGAGAGCGTCGCCATTCTCGATGGCGGGTTGGCCAAGTGGAAGGCCGAAGGGCGCGCGCTCGAATCCGGTGTTGCCGGCAGCGCGCCGACTGCGTTCCCGGAGCCTGAGGCGCGCGCCTCGGTGCGTAGAAAGGCAGACATGCTCGCCAATTCCGCATCGCAGGGCGAACAGGTGGTCGATGCCCGCGACGCTGCGCGTTTCGCCGGAGAGGAAGGCAGCGGCTCCGAAGGGCATATTCCCGGCGCACGCAACGTGCCCTTTGCTGCGCTTTTCGCTGAGGATGGCACCTATCGCTCGCCCAAAGCCATCGCCGGAACCTTTGCTGCGGCCGGGGTGGACCTGAGCGTGCCTATCGTCACGGCTTGCAACAGCGGCATGACGGCCTGCGTGCTGGCTTTCGCGCTTCACCGTGCCGGCGTGCCCGATGCTGCGGTGTACGATGGCAGCTGGCTCGAATGGGGCAGTGATCCCGAAACACCCAAGGAACAGGGGGCGGCGCGCTGACCATGTCAGGTTCCGACAAGGATACGCTGAAGCCGGGAACGCGGCTCGTCACAGGCGGTCGCTCCGGCGATTTTGCCGGCGATGTCGTCAACCCGCCCGTCTGGCGGGCCAGCACACATCTTTACGATAGCTGCGAGGACCTTCGTTCGCGCAAGGCGCACAACAAGGACGGGACTTTCTTCTACGGCCGGCGCGGCGCGCCGACGCAGTGGGCCTTGTCGGAAGCGCTGACCGCACTCGAGCCGGGTGCGGCGGGGACCGTGCTCTACCCGAGCGGAGTTGCAGCGATTGTCGGCGCGCTGCTTTCCGTGCTGCGCAGCGGCGATGTGCTGCTGGTGGCCGACAACGCCTACGACCCCACGCGCAGCGCCGCGATGGGCCTCTTGAAGACCTTCGGCGTCAGGCATCGTTTCTTCGATCCTCTGGACCTCGAAGCTTACGAAGCGGCGTTTTGCGACAAGACCCGCGCGGTGATGCTGGAAGTGCCGGGAAGCCTGACGATGGAGGTCTGCGATATCCCGGCGCTGGCTCGCATCGCGCGCGAGAAGGGCGCCGTCAGCCTCGTCGACAATACCTGGGCGACCGCGCTCGGCTTTCCTGCGCTGGAGCGCGGCTGCGATATCGCGATCACTGCGTTGACCAAGCATGTAGGCGGGCATTCCGACGTCATGATGGGCGCGGCAAGCGCGGGCGAGCGCTGGTATCGCCGCCTGCGCATGGGCGCGCAGCAATTGGGGCATGTGGTCTCGCCCGATGACGCGGCTCTGGTGCTGCGCGGCCTGCGTACCATGGGCGTGCGCCTCGAACGGCAGACGGCAACGGCGCTTGCTGTGGCCGAGTGGCTCGATGCGCGCAGCGACGTGGCTCATGTGCTTAGCCCGCTGCTTCCCGGCACGCCGGGCCACGCCCTGTGGCAGCGCGACTTCACCGGCGGGTGCGGCCTCTTCAGCTTCGTGCTCAAGGGGCGCGACGACGCGGCGCGTTGCCGCCTGGTCGATGCGCTGGAATTGTTCGGCATCGGTTACAGCTGGGGCGGCTTTGAAAGCCTCGCCCTGCCGTTCGATGTCGAAGACGTGCGCAGCGCCATGGCCTGGCCGAAAGAGGGATGGGGGGTTGAGGACCGCTACGCCATCCGTCTATCGATCGGCCTTGAAGACAAAGAGGATCTGATTGCCGACCTCGCCAACGGGTTTGCAGCGATGGACGAAGGATAGACGTGCAGGGCGAGACTCCCCCCACCGACAGCACCGAAACGCCAGAGGCCGCGCCGGTCGAGCAGGCCTGGAGCCTGGCCGAGCCGGCTGAGGAGCAAAGCTCTGTCGCCGCAGCCGAAGGGGCAAAAGAGGCGCTGAGTTCACGCAGCGAGACGGTCGGCTCGGTGGTCGATACGCTCGATGCGGTGGCGCTGTCCTTCGGCGACTTCCGCATTTCGCTGTTCGATGTGCTCATCGTCAGCGCCGTTATCGTCGGGGTGCTGGTCTTCGCCTGGTTCGCCAGCCGCATGGCCCGCCGCCTGGTGCGCCATCTCACGAAGCTAGACGACACGCAGCAACTGCTGGTGGAGAAGATCGTCACCATCCTCGTTTGGGCAGCGGCCTTCTTCCTCGGGATCGACCTGCTCGGGATCGACCTCACCGCGCTCGCCGTGTTCTCCGGCGCCTTTGGCCTTGCCATCGGTTTCGGCCTCCAGAAGACCTTTGGCAACCTCATCGCAGGCATCATCCTGTTGATGGACCGCTCGATCAAACCGGGCGATGTCATCGCTGTGACGGACGCAGCGGGCAACGAAAGTTTCGGCCAGATCCGCAAGATCGGCATTCGCGCGGTTTCGGTAACGACCCGCGACCAGCGCGAATATCTGATCCCGAACGAAAACCTGATGATCAACCAGGTCGAGAACTGGTCCTATTCCTCCAAGAACGTGCGCATGCAGGTTTCGGTCGGCGTCAGCTACGAGGCCGACATGAACCTTGCCGAAGAGCTGATGCTCGAGGCTGCGAAAAGCTGCGAACGGGTGCTCAACGCGCCGCCACCGACCGTGTGGATGGCCGAATATGGCGACAGTTCGGTCAACTTCGTGATCCACTGCTGGATCGTCGATCCCGAGGAAGGCGTGGGCAATGTGCGCAGCGCCGTGCTCAAGAAATTGTGGTGGTTGTTCAAGGAGAACGGGATCGAGATCCCGTTCCCGCAGCGCGATCTCCACGTGCGTTCGAGCGACCAGCTCGACCGGCTGATCGAGATTATGGGGCAGGGCAAGCAGGGCACGCCGGTTACAAAAGAATAGGTTGCCGCGCGGACATCTGCGGTTTCAAAATTTCCCCTTCCTTGCCGCACACGCATTCTGATTGGCGCTTGCGCGTGCCGGCTCGCATCTTGCCACCATGGCAAAAACCGGAACCATTTATCTCGTCGGCGCGGGGCCGGGTGATCCCGACCTCCTGACGATCCGCGCCGCGCGGCTTATCGAGCGCGCCCGCGTGATTGTGCACGACGGTCTCGTCGACCCCGCAATTCTCGCGCTCGCGCGCAGCGATGCCGAGCTCATCTCGGTGGCCAAGCGCCGCTCGCACCACACCCTGCCGCAGGAAGACATCAGCGCCCTGCTGGTGCGCTTCGCGCGTGAAGGTGAAGACGTCGTGCGCCTGAAGGGCGGCGATCCCTTCATCTTCGGGCGCGGAGGCGAGGAAGCCGAAGTGGCCCGCGCTGCGGGCGTGGCGGTCGAGGTCGTCCCCGGCATCAGCGCCGCCAACGGCGCCGCCGCAGCGTCGCAGATTGCGCTTACCCACCGTGACGCCTCCAGCATCGTCAGCTTCGTTGCCGGCCAGTGCAAGGGGCTGAAGGACCAGGACTGGGCTGGTCTTGCGGGCAAGGGCCGCACGCTGGTGATCTACATGGGTGTGAAGACCGCGCCGCAGATCGCCGAAAAGCTGATGGAAGACGGGCTCGCCCCGGACATGCCGGTGGCCGTGATCGAAAACGGCACGCGCCCCAACATGCGCGTGCTGCGCGGCCTGCTTGCAGGTCTGCCGGACCTTGTCGAGCGGGAGGCGGTCGTCAGCCCCGCTCTCATCGTAATTGGAGAGGTTACCGCGCGCGACGATCTTGCGCTCGCCGCGGCTGCACAAGAGGTGGCCCGATGAGGCTTCTTACCGGAAACGACCTTAAAAGCGGCGCGGTCACCTGGTGGACCGGCGGCGACTGGTCGATCCATATCGAAGACGCGGTCGATGTGACCGGCAGCGAGGATGAAATCGCTCGCCGCGAAGAGGCCGCTCGCCGCGTCAACGTACCCTACGCCATCGATGCCGAGCTGCAGGATGGCAGCCCGCGTCCCTCGCACATCAAGGACCGCGTTCGCGCCCTCGGCCCGACCGTGCGCCCCGATCTCACTCTCAAACCCGCCGATCCCGAAATCGGCAACTGGGTGATCTGACATGTATGTTTACGACCAGTACGACCAGGCGATGGTCGACGCCCGTGTGGAGGAATTCCGCGACCAGGCGCGCCGCCGTCTCGAAGGCAAGCTGACCGAAGACCAGTTCAAGCCGCTGCGGCTGATGAACGGGCTCTACCTGCAGCTCCACGCCTACATGCTGCGCGTCGCCATTCCCTATGGCACGCTCAACAGCCGCCAGATGCACGCGCTGGCCGATATCGCGGACAAATACGACCGCGGCTACGGCCACTTCACCACGCGCCAGAACATCCAGTACAACTGGATCAAGCTGGAGGATGCGGGCGATATCCTCGCCGATCTCGCCAAGGTCGAGATGCACGCCATCCAGACCAGCGGTAACTGTATCCGCAATATCAGCTCGGACCATTTCGCAGGTGCTGCGGCCGACGAGCTCGTCGATCCGCGTCCCTATGCGGAGCTGCTGCGCCAGTGGTCGAGCTTCCATCCGGAGTTCAGCTACCTGCCGCGCAAGTTCAAGATCGCGGTGATCGCCAGCGACACCGACCGTGCGGCGATGCGCCTGCACGATATCGGCATCCAGATCGTGAAGAACGATGCGGGCGAGCTGGGCGCGGCCTTCTACGTTGGTGGCGGCATGGGCCGCACCCCGATGATCGCGCCCTGCATCAATCCCTTCGTGCCGCTCGACCAGCTGGTTACCTATGCCGAGGCCTGCCTTCGCGTCTACAACCGCCACGGCCGGCGCGACAACAAGTACAAGGCACGCATCAAGATCCTCGTCCACGAAATGGGCGCGGAGGAATACACCCGCCAGGTCGAAGCGGAATTCGCCCACATGCTGGACGAGGGCATCGAACCGCCCTTTGCCGAGCTGGAGCGTATCCGCACCTATTTCGAAGACCCCCTGTTCGAAGAATCGCCCAGCGAGGATATCGACCGCAGCGATCCCGATTTCGCGCTCTGGGTCGATCGCAACACCCATGGCCACAAGGCATCGGGTTATGTCTCGGCCGTGATCAGCCTGAAGCCGGTCGGCGGCATTCCGGGCGATGCGACGGCGGAACAGATGCGCCTGATGGCCGATCTTGCGAAGGATTGCAGCTTCGACGAGCTGCGCGTCATGCACACGCAGAACATTGTCCTGCCGCATGTCCGCAAGGCCGATCTCCACGCGCTGTGGACCGCGCTTGAAGCGGCGGGCCTCGGCAGCCCCAACCTCGACACGATCGAGGACATCATCGCCTGCCCGGGGCTCGACTATTGCAGCCTCGCCAACGCGCGCTCGATCCCCGTGGCGCAGAAGATTTCGGAACGCTTTGCCGCCAACGGCAAGACCGAAACGCTGGGTGAGCTGAAGCTCAAGATTTCGGGCTGCATCAACGCCTGCGGCCACCACCACGCGGGCCACATCGGCATCCTCGGCGTCGACCGTAAGGGGGTGGAGAATTACCAGCTCCTGCTCGGCGGCAGCGAGGCGGAAGATGTCAGCCTCGCCAAGATCACCGGCCCTGGCTTCGACGAAAACGGCATTGTCGACGCGGTCGAGACCGTGACCGGCGTCTACGAACGCGAGCGGGAGGAGGGCGAGCGTTTCGTCGATACCTACCGCCGCATTGGCATGAACCCTTTCAAGGAGGCGCTCTATGGTTGAGACCCTGCGCTACCGCGACGATGAGCCCGTCGATCACCCGGCGGTGACCGTCGATTCCTTCCTCGACCAGTCCAACGCGACGGCCGTGCGGATCGAACCGGGCGACGATGCACGCGAGCTCCTGCCTCATCTCGAACGCCTCGCCCTCGTCGAAGTCAATTTCCCCGCTTTCGGCGACGGGCGCGGCTACTCCTCTGCCCGTATCCTGCGTGAAGCCGGATACGAGGGCGAACTGCGCGCCGTGGGCGATGTGCTGGTCGACCAGCTTGCCTATATGCGCCGCTGCGGTTTCGACGCCTTCGAACCCGATCAGCAGCTCGACAAGGACGACGTCAAGGCCGCCTTCGAACGCTGGCCCGAGGTCTATCAGAACACGGGCGACGGCCGCACGCCGATCTGGACCAAGAGGCACGCATGAACGAGCTGCGCGCCATCGACCGTCTCGACACCGCTCCCCGCTTCACCGAGCACGACGCCATCCGCCTGAACCGCATGTTTCGCGGGACCGAGACGGAAGAGTGGCTGCGCGCGGTAATCGAGGGAAACCTTGCGGGCGATACGGCGGTGGTGTCGAGCTTCGGCGCGGAAAGCGCGGTGCTGCTGCACCTGATTGCCCAGGTCGATCCCACGGTGCCGGTCCTGTTCCTCGAGACCGGGAAGCACTTTCCCGAAACGCTCGCTTACCGTGATGAGCTGACCGAGCGGCTCGGCCTCAACCGGGTCGACCTGTTTCCCGAGATCGCCGACCTCGAAACGCGCGATGAAAGCGGCCTCAGGTGGTCCTACGACCCCGACGGTTGCTGCGAACTGCGCAAGGTGAAACCGCTCGCCAAGGCGCTTGCCGGGTTCGATGCGAGCTTCACCGGGCGCAAGGCCTTCCAGTCCTCGACCCGCGCGAACCTGCCGCGCTTCGAGCTCGACACGTCGGACGCGCAGGGGCGCCTCAAGATCAACCCGCTGATCGACTGGAGCGCCGAGGACATCGCCGCCTATTTCGAGAAACACGACCTGCCGCGCCACCCGCTGATCGAGCGCGGCTTTCCCAGCATCGGCTGCTCGCCTTGCACGCGCCCCGTCGCCGACGGCGAAGACGCGCGATCGGGCCGCTGGGCCGGCTGGGACAAGGTGGAATGCGGCATCCACAAGCCGGGCGAAGAACCCTTCCTGTAAGAGGGAGGCGTCAGGCCCCCTGGGTCTCTTTCAACCGGCTCAGCGTGCGGATGATCTCGTCATCGGAAGACGGTTTGGAAAGATAACCGGCTTTTGGGAAGCGCGTGTCGAGCGTTTCGCGCTTGGCGCGGCCCGAATAGAAAGCGAACGGGATCTGGCGTTCTGCGAGCAGGTCGGCGGCGTCGTACACTTCGCGGTCGGCCAGGTTCACATCGAGGATGGCCACGTCGATCGCCTCGGTCTCGGCAAGCTCGAGCGCGTGCGCGCAAGTGCGCGCCAGCCCGACGACCTCGCCGCCGGCGTCTTCGACCATCATCTCCAAATTCATCAGGACCAGCGCCTCATCTTCGGCGATCAGGACCCGCAAACCTTTGAGCGACAACGCGCCTCTCCAATGGCACCGCTATGGGAGCGGAAATTCGAGAACGACTTCCAAACCTTCGGAATGCCAATTTCGTTCCAAGGTGCCTGAGAGTTGCGAAGCGCTGCTGTCTATCATCAGCGATCCGAAGCCCGACCGGGCCGGGGGCTCGGAAACGACAGGTCCGCCCTTTTCCTGCCAGCGCAGGATG
The DNA here is from genome assembly GCF_019448255.1 of Qipengyuania flava. Classification (NCBI taxonomy): domain Bacteria; kingdom Pseudomonadati; phylum Pseudomonadota; class Alphaproteobacteria; order Sphingomonadales; family Erythrobacteraceae; genus Qipengyuania; species Qipengyuania flava. The sequence goes on along the minus strand of NZ_CP080410.1, from coordinate 2,349,531 downwards.
ACGTTGCCGTCTTCATGGGACCACGCAATCGAGACTTCGCCGTCATCCGCAGACAGCGCGCCGTACTTGCTCGAATTGGTCGCAAGTTCGTGGGCGATCATGCCGATCGGCGTGGTCAGATTAGGGGGTACGATTACCTCGGGGCCGGTGAGCGTGAACTCGTGGTCGACCTTGTGCGAACCCAGCACGACCTCGAGCATTTCCTTAAGGCCTGCCTGCGTCCGTTCGCGTTCGCGCTCGAGGGTGAATTCGTGGGCGCGGGCGAGGGCGAGGATACGTCCCTTGAGCCCGGCCGCGAGATCCTGCGTCGAAACCGCCGACCTTGCTGCGATGTTCACGATCGAGGAGATCACCGCGAACAGGTTCTTCACCCGGTGGTTCATCTCGCGGAAGAGCAGTTCCTTGTCGGCCTTGTTCCTCTCTTCAATCGTGATGTCGTAATTGATGCCGACGATCAAATTGCTGTCGACCGCCCGTCCGATACCCTTGAGGTGATGGATCGAACCGTCCTCGTGGCGCACCCGGAACTGCTGGTCGTAAAGCTCGCCTTCGTTGACGGCGCGTCCCAGAGCTTCGGTGACCATGTCGCGGTCGTCTTCGTGGATACGGCCGACGATGTCGTCCAGAGTGAGTTCGCCATCCGCCGGAAGGTCGAAGAGCTTGGCTTCCTCGTCATCGAGCCGCACTTCGCCGGTTTCGGGGAGGTATTCCCAGATACCCATGCGCCCGATGGTAAGCGCCAGGGCGAGACGGTCGTTCTTGTCGCGCAGCTCGCCTTCAAGAGCCTTGAGGGCCGTGATGTTCGAGAAGGTCATCGTGACCCCTTCGACGCTCCCACCGGTCATTGTGTAGGGGACGATCCGCGCCGTGTAGAATTCTGACGTATCCTGCGTGACGGCAAGCTGCTCGAATACCTTGCCAGTGCGCAGCACCTCGCGCGCTTCGGCCGCGATGTTGAGGTCGCCCACCCGGGGGGCGACATCGGTCAAGGGCCGGCCACGATCGCTCTCGACAAGCGGGAAGATCTTGATCGCTTCGCGCGTGAAGGCGCGGATTCGGAGCTCCTTGTCCACCACGAGCAGGGCGATGTTGGTGGAGGAGAGGAAGTTCTTGAGATCGTCATGCGCGACGCCCAGCTCGTCGACCTTGTTCTTGAGCTCCTCGTTGACGGTCGAAAGCTCTTCGTTGGCCGACTGGAGCTCCTCGTTCATCGACATCATTTCTTCATTTGAGCTCTTCAGTTCCTCGTTGGCCGTCTCCAGCTCCTCGACGGTGCTGCGCAGCCGGAACCGCGTAAGGCGCAGCTCTTCCTCCAGCTCGAAAACCCGGTCATCGGGTTCGCCCTTGTCGGAATAATAGTCTTTCAGTTCCTGCCGGAAGCGTTCGACCTCGATGAACACCACGGTCACCGTGCCATCTGGCAGAGGATCGGCGATGAGGTCGAAGCGCTGGGTGCCGAACTCGCTGGTCACCTCGACATCGCGCAGGGCCCGGCGTTCGCCTTTGTCCGCCACCTCGCGCAGCAGCGGCATGAGGACCTCGCGGACACCGCGACGGGCAATCGATGACACATGCTGGTCGTTGTTGCCGACCGAAAGTTTGAAGTATTTCGACAGCTCGCCGAAGGAGGCCATCAGGTCCCCGTCCGGAGTCAGCAGGACGCTTGCCGGGGCGTAGCGTTCCATCACCGTGCTGGCGAACAGATCGGACCGACTACCAGTCTCGAACTGACGCAGCGGGCGGTCGTTTGGTTTGGGTTTGGGCCGGCGGCCCTTGAGGCGGAGCGGCAATTCGATCGGATAAGACACGCCGCGTTCGCTGCGCTTGAACAGCCGTGCCTTCTGATCGATCGGCACGAACAGATCGTCGCGCCGCGAAAGGCTTTCCGACGGACCCAGGAACAGGAAACCGCCCGGTTTGAGCGCATAATGCATCAGCGGGACGAGCGAGCCCTGGAGCTTGTCGTCCATGTAGATCAGCAAGTTACGGCACGAAATCATGTCGAGCCGCGAGAAGGGCGGATCCTTGATCAGGCTGTGCGAGGAGAAGCGGACCATGTCGCGGATTCGCGGGGTGATCTGGAACTGTCCGTCGAGCCCGATGGTGTATTTTTCGCGGAAGCGTTCGGGAATGTCGAGCAGGGCGCTGGAGGGATAGCGGGCTTCGCGCGCGGTGCGCAGCATCTCTTCGCTGATATCGGTGGCGAAAATCTGCACCATCGGCTTGCGCTCGCGATGCTCGCTGGCCTCGGCGAAGAGCATGGCGATCGAGTAGGCTTCCTCGCCGGTCGAGCAGCCGGGAACCCAGACGCGGATCTCGTCCGAAAGCGACATGGATTGCACCAGCGGATTGATCGCATGGTCGCGCAGCATGTCGAAGAAGGCGCTATCGCGGAAAAACGCGGTCACATGGATCAGGAGATCCCGGAACAGCGCTTCGCATTCCTCCTCGTCTCCGCGCACACGCTCGAGATATTCCTCCGCGGTCTCGATATCGAGCAGCTGCATCCGGCGTTCGATCCGGCGCACCAGCGTGGTGCGCTTGTAGCTGCTGAAATCGTGCCCGACCGTATCGAGCAGGACTTCGCACAGCTGGTCGACATTTGACGCAACAACCGCAGCTTCGCCCTTGAGGGGGCGTTCGTTGCGGCGCTGAAAATAGGCTGAGAGTTCGGGGACGATGTCTTCCGGGGCCAGGCTGTAATCGATCAGGCCCGTGCCGATCGCGGCGCTGGGCATGCCGTCGTAACGTGCGGTTCCCGGTTCCTGCGCGACGCAAACGCCGCCCATCTCCTTTATCACGCGCAGGCCCGCTGATCCGTCGGCACCCGTGCCCGACAAGACGACGCAGGCGGCGTTCGGCCCTTGCGTTTCGGCAAGTGAGGTGAAGAACGCATCAATCGGACGACGCAGGCCGCGCGGCGCGGAAAACGGTTCGAGCTGCAGGCGCCCGGCCTTGATCGAAAGCTTCTTTCCCGGCGGAATGACGAAGACGCAACCGGGTTCGACTTGGTCGCCATCGTTGATTTGCTTGACCGTAAGCGAGGTGGAGCGACCGACCAATTCGGCCATCAGGCTCTCATGATGCGGGTCGAGGTGCTGGATAAGCACGAAGGCAAGGCCGCAGTCTTTCGGTGCGGCCGATAGCATTTCCTTCACGGCCTCGAGACCGCCGGCCGAAGCCCCTATCGCGACGACCGGGAATCCAAGCGCTTCCTCGGCATCATTCGTTCCGTCCTGGCGTTCCTCAGCCATTGCATCCCCTTCGTTGGAATTGAGATGCGTCAATTCTCCTGACTTTTCCAGTACAAAGGCAAGATCGCAGCTCTTGGCAGCGGTTTTTTGCCTGAAAGGAGAGCGTGCGGTCCGTGGGCGAGAACTGGTCGTGCATCGGCGCACTTGATAGGGTGCCCCCGGACCAGCGGGGCACGCCATGAGCGAAATCACATCGCTGTATGTACACAAGGTGCTCTCCCACGTGGGGGGAGGCGTCGAAACGCGCGACCTGCTGGAGCAAGTGGGCGTTCCGCCCGATGACCCGATCGATCCCAAGCTCATGGTCGCAGCCGACCGATTCTACGATTTTTTCGCCTTGGTGGCGGAGCGCGACCCCGACGGCTTGACCTTGCCGCTGCGCATCGGTGCGACGATGAAGAGCGACGAGTATGGCGCTTTCGGGCTTGCGTGGAAATCGGCGCCCGACCTGCGCGGTTCCTTCACCCGGTCGGCGCGCTACGGCCATGTGCTCGGCAACGCGGAGACCTACAGCCTCGAACAGGGCAGCGAAGGCTGGTTCTTCAGCCTGGACAAGGCGGGCAGTGCGGGAACGGGCATGCTCCTGTCGAACGAGGCCAGCATGTCCTCGGTGATGACCATTTGCCAGGAGGTCGCCTCCCAGCCGTTCCAGCAGCTCGGCGTCTACTTCAAACACGGCGCGCGCGGCGATCCGGCTGCCTATGAGAGGCATTTCGGCTGCCCAGTGCATTTCAACTCCGGACGCGATGCTCTGCTGGTCAGCGAGGCGAGCCTCAATGTGCCGAACAAGCTGGGTGACGAGACGATCGCCCGGTTCTTCGACCAGCATCTCGAAGCCGAACTTGCGAGGAACGCCGAGCCGGAAAGCCTCGACAAGCGGGTGCGCCTCGCGATTGCAAAGATGCTGAGCGAAGGCGTACCGACACTGTCCACCGTTGCAGGCTCGCTCGGTATGAGCGCGCGGACCTTGCAGCGCAGGCTGTCCGACCAGGGCAAGTCTTTCCAGCAGTTGGTCGACCAGGCGCGCAGGGAGCTTTCCCAGCAGCTTCTTCGCGAAACGAACTACAGCCTAGCCGAGATCGCCTTCCTCACAGGCTTTGCCGAACAAAGCGGCTTTACCCGGGCGTTCAAGCGCTGGGCGGGCGAGACCCCGCGTTCCTACCGATTGGGGGCGCAGCCGGCAGGTTGACGCCATCTGCACAAGGCTTGTCGCGCTTGGGCAAGAGCCGCGGCAATCTGTGACCTATCCCATGCTTGTCTCCAACAAACAGGAACAAGCGCATGACCACCCAGACCGCACAGGAGCCGATCACCCTGGTGATCGGTGGGACCGGCAAGACCGGCAAGAGAGTTGCTGATGGACTGATCGCGAAGGGACAGGCGGTTCGCATCGGATCGCGTTCGTCCTTCCCGGCGTTCGACTGGGACGATGAGGCGGGATGGGATGCGGCGCTCGATGGCGTCTCGAACATCTACATCACCTACTCCCCCGACCTCGCCATGCCGGGCGCCAAGGATGCGATCAGCGCGCTGGTCTTGCATGCCAGGCAGAAGGGCGTGCAGCGCCTCGTGCTGCTGTCGGGTCGCGGCGAGCAGGAAGCGCAGGATTGCGAGCGGATCGTGGCAGAGAGTGGCCTTGAATGGACGGTCGTGCGCGCCAGCTGGTTCAATCAGAACTTCTCCGAAGGCGCCTTCATCGACATGGTGCTCGGCGGAGCGATCACCCTGCCCGCAGGTGATACGGCCGAACCCTTCGTCGATGTTGACGACATTGCCGATGTGGCTGTCGCGGCGCTCAGCGAGGATCGGCACAATGGCGAGATCTACGAAGTCACCGGCCCGCGTCTTATGACCATGGCCGATATCGCGGCGGACCTCTCCGCTGCCACGGGGCGCGACATTGCCTTTGTCGATGTTCCCCACGAAGCCTTCATCGAAGGACTCACCCAGTCCGGCGCGCCGAAGGATGTCGTGTGGATGCTCGACTATCTGTTCTCGACGGTGCTCGACGGGCGCAACGCGCACCTGACCAACGGCGTAGAGCGCGCGCTTGGCCGGTCGCCGAAAGACTTCGCCGAGTATGCCCGCGATGTCGCCACCACCGGCGCGTGGAGGGTGGCGGCATGACCTATGAATGGCCCCTCTATTTCTGCCTCTTCCTCGCGCTGTGGAGCGCCATTGTCGGCGGCGTTTTTTCCGCCTTCTCCGAATTCATCATGTCGGCGCTCTCCAAGACGGAGGCATCCGGCGCGATCGAGGCGATGCAGCACATCAACCGCGATGTGATCCGGACCCAGTTTGTCGCCGGCATCCTGTGCATCGCGCTCTTCTCGTTCCTCTTCACGCTTTACAGCCTCGCCGCGTTCGAAGGGGCGGCCCGCACGGTGCTTGTCCTTGCAGCGCTGGTCTACCTGCCGAGCGTGTTCTTCATGACGATGGTCGGCAATGTGCCGATGAACAACCGGCTCGAAAGCCTCGACCACCGCAGCGAAGAGGCCCGTGCCTACTGGGGCGAATACGCGGAGAAGTGGACCCGGCTTAACCACGTCCGCTCGCTCGGCAGCGTCCTCACGGCCGGCCTCTACACCGTCGCGGCCGTCACGCTGATCACCAGCGGCCAGGTCTGAACCTGCTCAAAGCACCGGATACCAAAATGCAGAAAAAGCTCCTTCTGATGGCATTCGCCGCGGCTGCCCTGATGACCCCGCCGCTTGCCGCACGAGACCCACTCGAAGCGGTCATCGACACCAGCGATGCCGAGCGGTTCGCCGCCGTGTTTGTCGCCAGTGACGCGAAGCCGGGCCCGGAGCAGCTCCAGGCGAGCTACCTCGACCAAGCCGGCGAGGGTCTGGCCCTCATGCAGGCAACGCGCTTCGGGACAGCCGACAACCTGGCGAAGGCGGTCGCACAGTCTCCCGCTTCGTATCGTGACGCAATCCAGAGGTGCCTGCCTATTGCGCAGAGCATGGAAGGCGACCTGAGGGCCATCTATCTGGCGCTATCGGCCTTGTTTCCTGACCGGACATTGCCGCGTGTCGAGGTCGTGATCGGGGCCGGGACATCGGCCGGGATCGCATCCCCGAATGTGCAGGTCATCGGACTTGAAGCCCTGTGCGCGAACAGCCCGACCGAGGCCGATTTCCGAGGCGCACTGCGTTACTTCTTTGCGCATGAGACCATCCACTCCTTCCAGCCGGTCGTGGATGCGACTTCTCTGGGGGACGATCCCCTGCTCACGCTGGCCCTGCATGAAGGCGTGGCCGATATGGTGGCCAGCCTGGTCCTGGGACGAGCCCCCGATGCGGAGCGCGATGCATGGGCAAGCGCCCGCAAACAGGCGCTGTTCCAGCAGTTTCATTCCGACCGACGGACCCTGCGCGCAAGCATCGCCCGCGGCGAAACGCTGGCCACGTTCTCGCAAGAAGCGCGCGCGGCCCTAGGACGCTGGCATTTCAACCACAATCGGGTGGCCGAGGACTGGCGTAGCGATCTTGGATACTGGATAGGTCGCCAGATCGCCTCGGCCTATGTCGAGGAGGCCGTAGACAAACGAGGGGCTATCCACGCTCTTGTCGAGGGCATAGGGCCGGCGGCCGTCTTGCAGGCCTCGGGGCTAGCAGACCCCAATGCGAACGGAGTGAAGTGAGATGCGAAGCCTATTCCTGCATGTTGGTGCGGTTCTGGTCTTTTGCGGAATGTGGGGCGCCGCCGTCTTCGCGGCCCTCGACCAGGGCTGGGGGCATTCCGCTCTCGCCGACGCAGGCGATGTGGCCGGCTTCGAACAGGCCGCACGAACACTCGCCGAGGAGGAGAACGCCGGCAACGTCAGTTTCGCGCTGATCGAGGGCGGCGAGATCGTGTCCGAATTCCACCTCTCAAAGGGGGAAGCTGTTGGATCGGAAAGCGTGTTCCAGGTTGCCTCGCTAGGCAAATGGCTGACGGCATGGGGCGTCATGGCCCTGGTCGAAGATGGCGAATTGGATCTCGACGCGCCGGTCTCCGACTACCTCTCCCGCTGGCAACTGCCCGCTTCCGAATTCGACGCATCGGGTGTGACGGTGCGCCGCCTGTTGAGCCACACGGCTGGCCTGACCGATGGCCTCGGCTACGACGGGTTCGACAGGGAGCAGGATCGGCAAACGCTGGAAGCCTCTCTCAGCCGGGCTGCGGACGCCTCACCCGGCAAGGATGGACGGGTTGTCCTCGGCAGCGAACCGGGCTCGGGCTTCGCCTATTCCGGAGGAGGCTACACCCTGCTGCAACTGCTGGTCGAAGAGGTCTCCGGCCAACCGTTCCCCGAGTACATGGAAGCCCGGGTTTTCGAGCCTCTAGGCATGGATCGCACCACGTTTGACCACGCGAGGGCGATCGAGCTCGGGCTGGCCGAAAATTTCGCTCCGGACGGCAAGGCCGAGCCGTTCCGCTGGTACACCGCGCTTGCCGCGACGTCGCTTTTCACCACCTCGGGGGACATGAGCCGGTTTGTCTTGGCGCAGGCTCCTGGCGGATCGAACCCGGTCCTTTCCGGACAGACCATCACGCTTATGCGAGAGCCGCACGCCGCGCAGATGGGCGCGGATATCTGGGGGCTCGGCACGATGCTCTACGCGTCCAACAACGCGGGCGGATTCATCATCGGCCATGACGGCAGCAACGAACCCGCCATCAACAGCGCCGCGAGGCTCGACCCTGCAACGGGCGATGGAATTGTGATCCTCTCGACAGGCAATCCGCTGCTGGCGACCAAGCTTGCCGGCGAATGGGTGTTCTGGAAGACCGGCAATGTCGATAGCCTCACCTTCGCCTCGCGGCTGCCAACGGCCCTGGCGGTGTTTGCCGGCGGCGTAATTCTCATTCTTATCGGCGCAATCCTGAGCCTCGTGGTCCGCAGGCGCCGATCTTCGCGTGGACCCAAGGAACTCTAGATCGATGGCACAGCAGATGGAAAACACCAACGAACCGGCGGACCAGTCGCATGCGAAAGCGCGCCTGATCGCCCTTCGTGACCTTGCCGTGGTCGTTGGGGTCATGGTGGCCGTCAAGCAATCGCTCCTGCCCATCACCCAGCTCTACGCAGGGCCGGCATCGACGCTCAGCGCGATGATCGTGGCCACGCTCTTGCTGCGGCGCCGGGGGAGCAGCTGGGGCGATCTTGGATTTCGCTGGCCCGAAAGCTGGATCAGGACGCTGGGCCTCACGCTGTTGACCATGGCGTTCTTCCTGGTTTGCACCCAGCTCATGGTCCTGGTCGCGGACCGGTTCTTCGAAGACATCGGCACCAGCGATCGCTTCTCGCACATTGAGGGCAACCTTGCTGCCTATGTGATGATCATGGTGCTCGTGTGGACGCACGGATCCTTCTTCGAGGAGCTCCTGTTCCGCGCATTCATCATCAGCAAGGCAAGCGAAGCCACGGGCGGGGGCCTGCGCGGGGACATAATAGCCCTGCTCGTTTCCTCGGCCTTCTTCGGCTATCGCCACGCCTATTATCAGGGGTGGCACGGCGCGCTGGTAACGGGCGCGGGCGGCTTTGCCTTCGGTGTGTTCTACCTGTGGTTCGGGAGGCGGAACATCATGCCGCTGATCCTGGCGCATGGCACGTTCAACACGCTGGGCCAGACGTTCCGGTATCTCGGGATCGAGGACTGATCGCGCGGCAAGGGCTACCGATCGGCGTGTCCGGATTTCGGTGATGGGCAAGGAAAGGTGGTGCCGGCTAGAGGAGTCGAACCCCTGACCTGATGATTACAAATCAACTGCTCTACCAACTGAGCTAAGCCGGCGACCTTGAAGGCAAGCGCCTTTCGAGCAAACGGTGCGCAAAGTCCAGCCCTGTATGCGACAAAGCCTCACCTCGGGCTTCAGAACGCAGACACCGCCAGGGCCAGTACGATGCAAAGCAGCAGCGCTTCGAGAAAACCGCGCAGGGCCGTAAAGAAGCTCGTCCACCAGGGGCGCGACAATTCGCGGCGAAACCAGGCGGTCTGGACGGCGAGATACCAGGCAATGGTCAGTGCCGCCAATCCAAGTCCTGCCGTCGCGCCGCCACCCCCTGCAGTAACAAAAAGGCCGCTGTTCAGGCCGATCGCAAACGGACCCGCAATGAAGCATTGGGCGTAGAACGGCTCACGCAGGGTCTTGCGATCGAGACGGATTTCCCGGGTACGGAGCAGCCGCAGGGACAGCATGAGCGGGAAAAGCGAGAACGCCACCATCCTGAACGCAATGAGATTGGTGTCGTCCGCGAGAAAGCCCTGCTCCTGCGGCTGCAGGTTCCATCCGAGCTCAACGAGGTGGATCGCCCCGAGGGTCAGCGCGAGAAAGATCGGTGGACTGAGCGTATCGGAATAGCGGTCGTCCTCCTCGTCGAGCAGCTCCGCATCGGCATAGTCCATCAGATCGAGTGGCTGGACGATGCTGCGGAAAAGGGTGAGCGGGTAGAAGACCAGCCAGACCATGACTTCGTAAAGAAGCAGTTCGAGCGACTTGATGATCTTCATGAAGTCCATCGCGCAACCCTATCGGCACTATCGGATCAGAGCCACCCTTGCGCGCGGTACCATTCGGCTGTGGTCTTGAGGCCTTCCTCGCCGCCGATGCGGGGGGACCAGACCGCCTCGGGCACCTTGTGGCTCGAACGCGCGACCCAATTGGGGTGGGTCATGTAGCCGACGCGGTCGGCGGTGAGGCGCGCCTTGTCGCCGCGCAGCAGTCGGTCGGCGCGCGCCGCCGCTTCCAGCACGGCGCGTGGCAGGTGCGGAGCGAAAACGGGCCGCCCCACGGCCTTGCCGATCGCCTTCGCCAGTTCCTTGTGCGACCAGCCGCCTTCGCGCCCATCGTCGGGTTCGAAGGTGCGCCGGCGGACGAGGGCGGGGGAGGCGTCGACGAGGTCGAGCAGCAGGCGCGCGAGGTCCTCGACATGGATGATCGAGCTGGCGCCGCCCGGAGGCAGGGGGACAAGGCCGAACTTCGCGCTGCGGAACATCTCGAAATAGTCGACATCGTGCGGCCCATAGACGCCGGGCGGGCGCACGATGGTCCAGTTTAGGCCGCTGGCTTCGACGCGTTTCTCCGCCTGCGCTTTCGATGCGCCATAGGCAGACAGCTTGGGCTCGCGCGCGGAGAGCGAGGAGACGAAGACGAACCGCTTGACCTTTGCCGCCTTGGCTGCGGCGATCAGCCGCTCGGTGCCGCCGACATTGGCGTCTTCGAAGGCCGCCGGATCGGGCGCGTTGGTGAGGCCCGCGACATGCACGATCGCGTCGGTATCGGTGCACAGGCTGGCCAGGGCTTCACCGTCCGAAAGGTCGCCCGCCACCCATTCGACCCCCTCGCGGGGCGGCTGTTCCCGGCGGGTGAGCGCGCGCGCGGTTTCCTCGCGGCGCAGCGCCTCTTTAAGGACGGCCTTGCCGACAAAGCCGGTCGCCCCGGTCAGCGCGATGGTCATGCGTGCACCATATGGTCGCGGTGTACCACGGCCGCGCGCGGGGCGTAGCCCAGTTTCGCTTCCTGCTGCTCTTCGCGAAGGCCCAGGATCGCGCGGCATTCGGCCGCTGTGTATTCGACGAGGCCCTGGCCAAGGCGCTCGCCCCCGGGCCCGTGGATCGCAACGAGATCGCCGCGCGCAAACTCTCCCTCAAGCGCAGTAATGCCTGCGGCCAGTACGCTGGCCCCTTGCGCAAGCGCGGCCATGCATCCCGCATCGACGCTGAGCACGCCGGAGGGTGCAAGGCGCCCGCCGAGCCACGCCTTGCGGGCGCTGCTGTCGGCCTGCGGAAGGAACAGCGTGCCGACGCCGCTATCGAGTGCGCGCGCTATCGGTGAGGGCTGGGTGCCGTTGATGATGGCCAGCGCAATGCCCGCCCGTTCGGCAATTCGCGCGGCCTGGAGCTTGGCGGTCATCCCGCCCGAACCGAGGCCCGAGGACGAGGCGCCGCTGGCCATGGCGATAACCTCGGGCGTGACCCCGCTGACCACGGGCACGAGGCTGGCCCCGTCTTCGCGCGGGTCGCGGTCGTACAGGCCGTCGACATCGGACAGCAGCAGCACGCCATCGGCATCGGCTGCCTGCGCCACGCGGGCGGCGAGCCGGTCGTTGTCGCCAAAGCGGATTTCTTCGGTTGCGACGCTGTCGTTCTCGTTGACGACGGGGACGGCACCGGTCTCGATCAGGCGGGCAAGCGTGGCCGAGGCGTTGAGGTAGCGGCGGCGGTCTTCAAGGTCGCCCAGCGTGACCAGCATCTGGGCGGCGGTAAGGCCGTGCTCGCCCAGCGCATCGGACCACAGCCGGGCCAGCAGCACCTGCCCGACCGAGGCGGCGGCCTGCGCATCGGCAAGGCTGCCGCGCCCGCCCTTGGGCAGGCCCAGCTTTGCCGCACCCAGGGCAATGGCGCCCGAGGATACGACGATGATTTGAGTGGTTTTTCGCAGCTCGGCGATTTCGGTGGCCAAAGTTGCCAGCCACGCGCTGCGAGCGGCGCCGTCCTCGACCAGCAGCGCCGAGCCGACCTTGACGACAAGGCGGCGCGCGGTGCGCAGGTCGGGAAGGGCGGCGATGCTCATCGGGCAAGCCCTAGCCAATGGCGATGGCCGGCGGAAGCCGCCTTAGCTTGACCCTGTCGAAGCCCGCCTTCGCCCTCAGATCGGCGACCAGTCGCTATTGCCTTCCTCGGGCGCGTCCTCGACCTCGGCGGCGTTGGTTTCGGTCGAGGTGCGGTCGGGCAGGTAGCCAAGCACGCCGTCGAGCAATTCGGAAATCCCTGCTCCGGTGGCGCCGGAAATGGTGAAGACCTTGTCGGCGCCTGCGGCCAGCAGCTCTTCGGCAAACCCTTCGCCGAGTTCTTCGTCGGCGAGGTCGAGCTTGTTGAGGGCCACGAGCTGCGGCTTGTCCGCAAGGCCGCCGCCATAGGCTTCGAGTTCGGCGTTGACCGTCTTGTAAGCCTCCGCCGGGTCCTCGCCCGAAATGTCGATCAGGTGGATCAGCACGCGGCAGCGTTCGATGTGGCCGAGGAAGCGGTCCCCGATCCCTGCGCCATCGGCCGCGCCTTCGATCAGGCCGGGGATGTCGGCGAGCACGAATTCGCGGCCCTTGTGGGTCACGACGCCAAGCTTGGGGATCAGCGTGGTGAAGGCGTAGTGGCCGACCTTGGCCTTGGCGTTCGAGACCTGGTTGATGAAGGTCGACTTGCCCGCGTTGGGCAGGCCGAGCAGGCCGACATCGGCCAGCAGCTTGAGCCGCAGCCAGACCCACATTTCCTCGCCCGGTTCGCCAGGCTGGTGCTGGCGCGGGGCACGGTTGGTCGAGCTCTTGTAGCTGGCGTTGCCGCGACCGCCCATGCCGCCTTCGAGAAAAACGATCCGCTGGCCGACCTCGGTGAAATCGGCGAGCACCTCTTCCTTGTCTTCCGACAGGACCTGCGTGCCCACAGGCACTTCGATCACGAGATCGGGCGCGCCGGCGCCGGTCTGGTCCTTGCCCTGTCCGTGGTTTCCGCGCTTCGCCTTGAAATGCTGTGCGTAGCGGAAGTCGATCAGCGTGTTGAGGCCCTGGACGGCTTCAAAGATTATGTCGCCGCCCTTGCCGCCGTTGCCGCCGTCGGGTCCGCCGTATTCGATGTATTTTTCACGCCGGAAACTGACAGCGCCGGGGCCGCCCGCGCCGGACTTCAGGTAGATCTTGGCTTGGTCGAGGAAATGCATGGCGCGCCCTCTAGCCGCTTTCGCGCGGCTAGGCGAGGGCGCGCATGCTCAAGGTCGCTCAGTCGACGAAATCGTCGATCCGCTCGATCACGATGGCAGGCGCCATGCCGCCCGCCGCGCACATGGTGACAAGGCCGTAGCGGCCGCCCGAGCGTTCGAGTTCGTCGAGCGCCGTGCCGATCAGGATCGAGCCGGTCGCACCGATCGGGTGGCCCAGCGCCATCGCGCCGCCGTTGATGTTCACTTTCTCGCGGGGCAGGTCGAGATCGCGGATGAACTTCTCGGCCACGACCGAGAACGCCTCGTTGATTTCCCAGACGTCGATGTCGTCCTTGGTCAGGCCCGCCTTCTCGAGCACCTTCTTCGCTGCCGGGACGGGGGCATTCAGCATCAGCGTCGGGCAGTCACCCTGGTTGGCATAGGCGACGATGCGCGCTCGCGGCTTGAGGCTGTGCTCCTTCGCGTAGTCCTCCGATGCCAGCAGCAGCGCCGCGGCCCCGTCGACCACGCCCGAGCTGTTGCCCGCATGGTGGAAATGCTCGATCTCGAGGTCGGGATACTTGCGGTTGATCTGCTTCCGGAAAGTCGTCCCGCCGATCTCGAAATCGGCCAGTTTGCCGAAGCTCGGGTTGAGCGCGGCGAGGCCCTCTGCAGTGGTTTCGGGACGGGGGAATTCTTCCTTGTCGAGCGCGACCGTGCCGTCCTCGTTCATCACCGGCACCACCGACTTGTCGAAGCGGCCTTCGTCGATCGCGCGCTTGGCACGCTGCTGGCTGACGAGGGCGAGGGCGTCGAGATCCTCGCGGCTGATGCCTTCCATGCTGGCGATGGCATCGCCGCACACGCCCTGGTGGCTCTGCGGGTGGAGCACGTCCAGCGCCTCGTTACCCGAACCCATCAGGCGCGGCGGTAGGCCGGCATTGGCCTGTTCGGCAGCGAAGGCGGCGGTGTAGCTCATCATCTCGGTGCCGCCGGCGATAACGCAGTCTTCCATGCCGCTCATCACGGTGGCCGCGGCAAGGTTCACCGAGGTGATGCCGCCGCCGCAGAAGCGGTCGAGCGTGGTGCCGCTGGCGCTGATGTCGTAGCCCGCCGCAAGCGCGGCCATGCGGCCGAGGTCGCCGCCCTGCTTGCCGTTCTGGCTGCTGGTCGACCAGATGATGTCGTCGACCGATCCGGTGTCGAGATCGTTGCGCTCCTTGAGCGCGGACAGCACGGTCGCGGCAAGATGCTGCGGATGCAGGTGCGAGAGCGCGCCCTTGCCTGGCTTGCCGATCCCCCTGGGGGTACGGACGGCGTCGATGATATAGGCCTCGGCCATAGCTTGCTCTCCTCTCACGTGTTCGATTCTTGCGGCGAATGCCGGTTGACGTTTGCGTAAACGTGACGCAGCAAGGGCGCAAGACAAGTTTCGAAATGCAATCGGAGAGAGAGCCGCAATGAGCGAAGAAGTCCTGACCAGCGAAGAGGACGGCATTCTCGTCGTCACAATCAACCGGCCCGAGGCCAAGAACGCCATGACCAAGGCGGCTGCCGAGGGGATCGCGGCAGCGATGGACCGGCTCGATTCCGACGACAATCTGCGCGTCGGCATCCTGACCGGCGCAGGCGGAACCTTCTGCTCGGGCATGGACCTCAAGGGCTTCCTGCGCGGCGAATCGCCCAGCGTCGAAGGCCGCGGTTTCGGCGGCGTGGTGCAGGCCCCGCCCAAGAAGCCGCTGATCGCTGCGGTTGAAGGCTATGCCCTTGCCGGCGGGCTCGAACTGATGATCGCCTGCGATCTGGTCGTCGCGAACGCAGGTTCCAAGTTCGGCATTCCGGAAGTGAAGCGCGGTCTTGTCGCAGCGGCGGGCGGCGTGATGATGCTGCCCGACCAGATCCCCGAGCGGATTGCGATGGAACTGGCGTTGACCGGCGACTTCATCGGTGCGGGCCGTGCCTACGAGCTCGGCCTCATCAACCGCGTGACCGACGGCTCGGCGCTGGACGAGGCGAAGGCACTTGCCGCCAGCATCGTCGCCAACGGCCCGCTCGCCGTGCGCGTGTCGAAGGCCGTGATCAAGGAATCGCGCGGTTGGCCGATGGAAGAGCGCTACACGCGCCAGACCCAGCTGATCGCTCCCGTCTTCGTTTCCGAAGACGCCCGCGAAGGCGCCGCTGCCTTCGCCGAGAAGCGCGCGCCGAACTGGAAGGGCAAGTAAGACCCGCCGGCGCGCACTCCCCCCAGGATTGAGAGAGGAAAAACCAACATGTCCGTTCTGAACGTACCCCAGCCCGAGTTCATGGAAGACGAGGAGATCGCGATCTTCGCCGACGCCGTGGGCAAGTTCTACCAGCAGCACGCCCCCGAAAAGCGCGTCCTGCAATGGCGCGAAAATGGCCAGGTGGAGCGCGATTTCTGGCGCGAGGCGGGCGAAGCGGGCCTGCTCGGCGTGTCGGTGCCGGAGGAATACGGCGGCCACGGCGGCGACTTCCGCCACGATATGGTGGTGATCGACCAGCAGGCCAAGCACGGCGTCGAAGGCTTCGCCGCCAGCCTGCACAACACAGTCATCCTGCCCTATCTCGTGCGCCACGGCACCGAGGAGCAGAAGAAGAAGTACCTGCCCAAGCTCGTCACCGGCGAACTCGTCAGCGCCATCGCCATGACCGAACCGGGCGTCGGCTCCGACCTCCAGAGCGTGACCACCACCGCCCTGAAGGACGGCAATGGCTACCGCATCAACGGGGCCAAGACCTATATCTCGAACGGCCAGACGGCAGACTTCATCATCGTCGTCGCCAAGACTGACCCGAACGAGCGCGCCAAGGGCATTTCGCTGATGCTGCTCGAAACGGACGGGGCCGAAGGCTTCCAGCGCGGCAAGAAGCTCGACAAGATCGGCCTTGATGCGGCGGACACCTCCGAGTTGTTCTTCGACGATGTCTTCGTTCCGGCCGAAAACGTGCTCGGCGGGGAAGAAGGCAAGGGCTTCTACCAGCTGATGGGCGAACTGCCGCAGGAACGCCTGATCATCGCCATGGGCGCGATGACGGGAATCGAGAAAGCGCTCGAGACGACGATGGAATTCGTCAAGTCGCGCAAGGCCTTCGGGCAGACCATCTGGGATTTCCAGAACACGCAGTTCGTGATGGCCGACCTGAAGGCGCGGGCGACCGCGGCCCGGGTGTTCGTCAACGATTGCATTGCCAAACACCTCAAGCGCGAACTTACTGTCGATACCGCCTGCATGGCCAAGTACTGGGTTACCGAGCTGCAGGGCGAGGTGGTCGACAAGTGCCTCCAGTTCCACGGCGGTGCAGGCTTCATCAACGACTACCCGATTGCACGCATGTACCGCGACAGCCGCATCACGCGCATCTTCGGCGGTTCGAACGAAGTCATGAAGATGGTGATCGCCCGCGCGATGTAGAATCCCGTGGGATAGCCGCGGTCCTTGGTTGCGGCGGACAGTCAGAACGCTAGCGTATCTCCTCGAATCGGGGAGCACCGCATGCGGCCAATTCGGCAGGAATTGCCGATGACACGGAAAGGCGCAGTTTTTTGCGCCTTTCTTGTTGTCGCCATGGTCCTGGGCGGTGGCGGGTCGCCGAGCGCCTTGCCCGAAGTCCTCGTCCAGCTTGGCTTTGCAGCGGCCTTCGTGCTGTGGTTTGCATGGGCAACGGTTGATCAGGCGGGGATGCGGGCCGTCCCGCGCGCGCTCTACGCCCTCGCCGGCGTGGCCATCGCGCTCCCGCTGATCCAGCTTCTCCCCATGCCGCCGGCCTTGTGGCAAGCGCTTCCCGGACGCGAGGCGCAGGCAGGAGCTTTGGCAGCGATCGGTGAGGGCGGAAGCTGGCGCAGTCTTTCGATAGCCCCGCACGCGACCTTCGCCAGCCTCCTCGCGATCCTGCCGGTTGCAGGCGCAATGCTGGCCGCGAGCCAGCTTGAACGGCGCGACCGCACGGCGGTTGCGGTTGCGATCGTGCTGGTCTCGCTCGCCGGCGCCGGGCTGGGCGTGCTCCAGATGGCCGGCGGACCCGAAGAGTTCCGCCTCTACGAGAAAGCCCATCGCGGCTGGCTGGTCGCATTTCACGCCAACCGCAACGCGGCGGCGGACGGCCTGCTTATCGCCTCGCTTGCGATGGCGGTGTGGACGCTGGGCCGCGCGCTTCGCCACGGGTTGTCGGCGACCGGCCTCGGGATTTTCGCGATTGTGCAGGCGGTGTTCCTCATTGCCCTCATTATGACCGGCTCGCGGGCAGGGATAGCGCTGTGCCTGGTCGTGGTCGCAATCCAGCTCGCCATGTTTCGTTCGGCCGGGATCGGTGTCGGGCGCAGGCGGTCGATTGCCTGGCTGGCGGGCGTGTTCGCGATCCTGGCGGCGAGCTTTGCCTGGCTGTCCTCCGCCTCCCGGCTGTCGCAGGTGGCCGAGCGGTTCGACGCGACGAGCGACTTCCGGACCGAGCTGTGGACCGATACCCTGACGGCGATCGGCGTGTTTTTCCCGGCGGGTAGCGGGATTGGCACCTTCGCCGAAGCGTTCCTGCCAAGCGAGCGGCTGGAGGTGCTGGACGACCTGTTCCCCAACCGCGCGCACAACGATTATCTGGAGTTCTTCTTGGAGGCCGGGATCCTCGCCCCGGCCGCGCTGCTGATCGGCCTGTTTTGCCTGATCAGCCTCGTGCGCAGCGCCTATCGCGCCAGCGGAGGCGTGTTTTCCCCGCAGATCCTCTTCTCGCTCGGCGTTTTGTTGGTGATCGCGCTCCACTCCATCGTTGATTATCCCCTGCGCAACATGGCAATAGCGGTGCTGACAGGGACAGCGGTAGGGTTGCTGGGAAGCGTTGGTCGCTCCCGCTTCGAACCGGAAAAAACGGAAGAAAGCGGATGAACCTCACGGTGCCATTGCATGGACTTGTCCGCTGGCCGGTCGCTGCGCTGGCGGGCCTCGCGCTCGCTGGATGCCAGGCGGGACTCGACCCTGTCGTTCCCGCGGGACAGGCCGGCTACTCAGCCATCGCCACCGATGCGTCCAACCTGGCAGAGCGCTACGCCCTTGCGCCGGGCGATGTCGTTTCCGTGCGCGTGTATGACGAAGCGGACCTGAGCGTCGAGGATATCACGCTCGACAACGCCGGCGTCCTCAGCCTGCCGCTTATCGGCGATGTGCGCGCAGCGGGGCAGACCGCAACCGAACTCGCGCGGTCGATCGAGGCGGCCTACGCGGCCGACTACCTGCGCGATCCGCGCGTGTCGGTGCTGATCAAGCAGGCCCGTGTCCAGACGATTGCGGTCGAAGGCGAAGTGACCCAGCCCGGGGTCTTCCCCTACCAGCAGGGCCAGACCCTGCTGACCGCGCTGGCCCTGGCGCGCAGCCCCACCGATACGGCGAAGCTCGATCACGTCATCGTCTTTCGCACCGCAGGCGGCGAGCGCCAGGCGGGGCGTTTCGACGTGCAAGCTATTCGCGGCGGGGCGATGCCCGATGTCGACCTGCTACCCGGCGACACGGTCGTCGTCGGC
This sequence comes from Qipengyuania flava, assembly GCF_019448255.1. Lineage (NCBI taxonomy): Bacteria > Pseudomonadati > Pseudomonadota > Alphaproteobacteria > Sphingomonadales > Erythrobacteraceae > Qipengyuania > Qipengyuania flava. Next base: position 2,331,072 of record NZ_CP080410.1, on the reverse strand, counting down.
TATTCCGCAACCCGCGGCGCCTTCCTCGACGCGGTTCGCGCCATTCCCATCATCGGTGTCTTCAGGCCTTATCCATGACCGGCGAGATACAATCCACGCCTGCGAGTTTCCTGGCTGCGCGCCAGCAGGCAGCCTATGACGCTGCCGGCGAGAACCCGCTAAGCGCCCTCGTGCGGCAGGCCATCTCGGCGGTCCGACGCCATCTCTGGATGGCGCTGGCGATCGTTGGCGCCTGTGTCGCGCTGGCGCTGGTGTCGACCCTGCTCGACACCCCGCGCTACACCGCGCAGACCAGCGTCCAGATCAACGACCAGAGCGACGAGGTCCTGGGCAGCGATTTCGAGCAGAGCAATGCCTCCGCCCCGAGCGATTGGGATATCGACCGGTTCCTCAACACCCAGCTCGGCATCCTGACGAGCCGCGGGCTGGCGGAACGGGTCGTCGATCGCCTCGAACTCGGCAGCAGCGAACGCTTCTTCAGCGCGATGGAGGTGACCGCCTCGGCGCTGGAAACTGAAGGCGATGGCCGGACGCTGGCGGTCAACCTGGTGCGCAGCAATTTGGGCGTAGATCTGCCGCGGGCAACGCGCATCGCCTCGATCACCTTCACCAGCACCGATCCGGGTCTCTCATCGCAGATCGCCAACGCCTTCGCCGAAGAGTTCATCCAGGCAAACCTCCAGCGCCGTTTCGACAGCTCGGCCTACGCCCGGGATTTCGTGGCCGAGCAGCTCGAAGAAGCGCGTATCTCGCTTGAGGAATCGGAGCGCGAGCTCAACGATTACGCCAAGGCCGTGGGCCTGATCCGCACGCGCGATGCGCTGGCCCCCAACCCGCGGGATGTGGCCGCAGGATCGATCACCGGCGCTACGCTCGCACAGCTCAACGAAGCGGCCGTCGATGCCCGTGCAAACCGGATCGCCGCCCAGTCCCGCTGGGATGCCATTCGCGACACCGCGCCGCTCGCCTCGCAGCCGGTTCTCGCCAACCCGACGGTCCAGGCGCTGATGACGCGCCAGGCCGATCTCGAGGCCCAATTGCAGGTCGCGCGCGAACGCTACCTGCCGAACCACCCTGCGATCAGCCGCCTCGAAAGCGATATTGCGGCCGTTGCCAGCCAGTTGAACACCACCGCCGCACAGGTGCGTCAGTCGATCTTTGCGGAGTACCGCGCCGCCCAATCGGCCGAGCAGCAGCTCGACGGGCAGGTTCGCCGCGCCCGCGGGGAAACGCTCGCCGAGCAGGACCAGTCGGTGCGCTACAACGTGCTCGCCCGGCAAGCCGATACGGCGCGTTCGATCTATGATGGTCTGCTGCAGCGCTACCGCGAGCTCAACGCGTCAGCCGGCATCTCGTCCAGCAACATCTCGATCGTCGACCGTGCCGAAGTGCCCGAGGTGCCTTCCTCGCCCAATGTGCCGCGCAATGTTGCGCTGGGCCTTCTGGTCGGCCTGTTCCTTGCCGGGTTCGCCGTGTTCCTGCGCGACCAGCTCGACGATGTGATCCACACGCCCGAAGATGTCGAAGACAAGCTCGATCTTCCGCTTCTCGGCGTGGTGCCCCGGGTGGAGGAAGAACGCCCGATCGAAGCGCTGGGCAATCCCAAATCGTCCATTGCCGAAGCCTACAACTCGATGCGCGGCGCGCTTCTCTACTCGACGCCGCAGGGCCTGCCCGGCATTATCGTGGTGACCAGCGCGCAAGCGGCCGAGGGCAAGAGCACGACGAGCTTCGCCATGGCGCAGGGCTTTTCGAAGATCGGCCTGCGCCCGCTCCTCGTGGACGCCGACCTGCGCCGCCCGGCTCTCGACAAGCTCATGGGGATGCGTTCGGAACGCGGCCTTACCGACCTGCTGGTTTCGCAAGACGACCCGGCGAGCGCGATCCTCTCGATCGAGGAGCATGGGATCGACCTGCTCCCGGCCGGACCGCTTCCGCCGAGCCCGTCCGAACTGCTCGCTTCGCCGCGCATGGCCCAGCTGCTCGAAATGCTGGGCGAAGCCTACGACGTCGTCATCCTCGACAGCCCGCCGGTTCTCGGACTGGCCGACGGACCGATGCTCGCTGCGCTTGCCGACGGAACGGTCTTCGTTGTCGAGGCCGAGCGTGGACGCAGCGGTTCGCTCAAGGCGGCGCTGCGGCGCCTCCGCTCAATGCAGCCGGTCCTGCTGGGCGCTGTGCTGGCGAAGTTCGACCCGACCAAGTCGGGCAACCGCTACTCTGCCTATTATGGCTACGACTATTACCGCTACGCCACGGGTGACGCCCGGACCGAGGCATGAGCACAGGCGCGCGGCGGATAGGGTTGGCGGTTGCTGCGGCTGTCGTGTTCGCGCTGCTGGCGCTGTTTTCAGGGGCAGACCGGTACAGCGAGTTCCAGCCGAGTGCGGTTCGCTTCGTCCCTGAACCCTTCCGCGCCGATGCGGCCCTTGTCGATGCATCGCGTGCGCTGGCCCGCGGCGAGCACGAAACGGCGGCGAGGTTTGCCCTCGAAGCGGTGACGGCGAGCCCGAACGACGCGCGAGGGCTGGCCTTCTTCGGAGCTGCAAAGGAGCTCGACGGCGACACCGAGGCCGCACGCGACGCCTTCGCGATCGCGGCGCGTCTGGGTCACCGCGAACCACTGACACAGGCGTACTGGTTTGCAACGCGGCTTGCTTCGGGCGAGGCGCAGGAGGCTGCTGACCATCTCGACGCGATCCTGCGTTCGCGCGCCGATTTCGCGCCGGCGCAGACCTATCTGGCCATGCTCGAAAACACGCCCGGCGGCCGCGTGGCCCTGGCGGAGAAGCTGCGCTCCAACGCGCTGTGGTCGGACAGCTACCTGACCGCCGAGCGCTTGCCGGTGCAGAGCCTGAGAGACCGGGCACGGTTCCTTTCCGGGGTTGCGGGTGAGGTTCCGGTGATCGGCTGCGAACGGATCCGGCCGATGCTGCTCAATCTCGCAGCGAGGGGCTTTCGCGGCGAGGCAGAACGTCTCGCCGCCGCGCAGTGCCCCGAATGGGCAGGGCAGGGGCCGATTGCGGATCCCGAGTTCGAGGCGCTGGGTTCGAACGAGGCCGGGCCTTTCGGTTGGCGCCGCCACGCGACCGGCGATGTGCGCGCGTCGCGCCTCTCGGGCGACCGGGCGCGGGTGGAGCTAGAGAACCGCTCCAGCGTGACACGCCTCGTGCTCTCGCAGCCCGTGGCGCTGGCCAAGGGCCGCTATGTCCTGTCGGCCAAGGTCGATGGGCCGGGCGGCCAGCGGGTCGCGGTGTCGCTCGATTGCGGGCGCCCCAGCCGACCGGCCTTGCGCCGCCAGCGGGTCGATCGTGAAGGCTGGACGCTTGAAAGCGAAGGCTGCGCTGACGCGCTGCTGGGCATCTGGCTGCGTCCGGGCGGCGAGCGCGTGGTGGTCGACCGGGTGGACCTCGTGCCTGCCCCCTAAAGCAGGGCGCCGTAGATCTCTTCCCAATGAAGCGCGATGCTCGCTTGCGAAAACGGGCTCGCGGCAAGTTCGCGCGCTGCTGCGGACTTGGTCAGCCATTGCGCGTCGTCGATGCTCATGGCTGTCCTGATCGCATCGGCAATGGCATCGCGGTCGGTGCCGCAGCGGATGGCCGCTCCGGTTGCAAACCCCTCGGGAAGGTTGCAGGCGTCCGACTGGATGGTCGGCGTCCCGCTCGCCCAGGCTTCGAGAATGGCCATCGGCAGGCCTTCGCTGAGCGATGGCAGGACGAGGAAGCGCGACACATCGAACAGCGCGGCTTTCTGGGCGCCAAAGGCTGTCCCCACGAACTGGATCGAGGGATCGGCGCGCTCCATCGCATGCTCGAGCATGGCGATCCCTTCATCGTCGCCCCAGCCGGCGATGGTCAGGGTTGCATCGGCAGGAAGTTCGCCACGCAGGCTGCGCCAAGCGGCAATCAGGGCCGCGATGTTCTTCTTCTCGTGAATGCGCCCGAGATAGAGCAGGTGGGGCGGCGGCGTCCGATCGCGCGGAGGGCTGGCCGCGGGCGCCGCGTTGGGGACGACCGCGACCCGGGCGCCCGGGCTTTCGCGCTCGATATCGGCGGCCTCGGCAGCAGTAAGCGCGTGGAAGGCCGCGGCCCGGTGCCAGGCGCGGCGTTCCCAGAGAAGCCGTGCAGCCTGCTTCTTCCAGGCGTTGCGACCAGTGATCCACGGATCGAACATGCCATGCGGGCTTATAATTAGCGGGCGGCCGGTTTCGTCGGCCCAGCGGCCCGCGGCGTGGGTCGGGTACTGCCAGACACCGAGGAGGTGCAGCAGGTCGAGTTTTGCGTCGGAGAGCACCACAGGCAGGTCGGGCGCATAGGCTAGCTGTGCAGGCCCTCGCGCGGCGGCAAGCCGGATATCGGCATCGCCAAGGCGCCATCGATCCTGCTCATGCGCGGCGTCGGTTACGGCAAGGACGACCGGCTGGGCACCAAGCGCGCGGAGCATTTCCGCCTGCGCGACGACCGCTTCGAAGACGCCCCCGTTGGCATGGCTCGCCCAGGCAGAAAGCAGCCCGATGCGCTTACCGGCAAGGGGGCGCTCTTCGTTCAGGCCTCGACGACCTTCTGCTCGATCGCGCCAAAGATTGAGTGGCCCTCTGCGTCGCGCATTTCCACGCGTACGGTGTCGCCCGGAGCCATGAAGGGCGTCTTCGGCTCGCCGTCGGCAATCGTCTCGATCATGCGGATTTCCGCAATACAGCTGTAGCCAAGACCGCCGTCTGCCACCGGCTTGCCCGGATCGCCATCGGGACCCTGGTTCGAAACCGTGCCCGAGCCAATGATCGTGCCGGCGGCCAGTTTGCGGGTCTTGGCGGCGTGCGCGACCAGCTCGGCGAGGCTGAAGGTCGCATCGACCCCGGCGTTCGCACGGCCGAAGGGTTCGTTGTTGTAATCGACCATCAGCGGCAGGTGGATCACGCTGCCTTGCCAGGCATCGCCCAGCTCATCGGGCGTGACCGCGACAGGGCTGAAGGCGCTCGCCGGTTTCGACTGGAAGAAGCCGAAGCCCTTGGCGAGCTCGCCCGGAATCAGGCCGCGCAAGGATACGTCGTTCACAAGCATGACCAGCTTGATGTGATCGGCAGCGGCTTCCTTCGACACGCCCATCGGCACATCGTCGGTGATGACGGCGACTTCGCCTTCCATGTCGCAGCCCCACTTGGTGTCGCCCAGCGGGATGTCGTCGCGCGGGGCGAGGAAGCTGTCGCTGCCGCCCTGGTACATGAGCGGGTCGTGGTAGAAGCTCTCGGGCACCTCGGCGCCGCGCGCCTTACGGACCAGTTCCACGTGGTTGATGTAGGCCGAGCCGTCGGCCCACTGGTAGGCGCGCGGCAGCGGCGAATGCGCCTCGCGTTCGTGGAACCGCTCGCACGGCACGGCCTGGTGTTCGACATCTATGGCCAGCGCTTCGAGCTTGGGAGCGATCTCGTCCCAATTGTCGAGCGCGGCCTGCAGCGTCGGCGCGATGTTGTCGGCCGCGCAGTAGCGGGTGAGGTCTTTCGATACGACCACCAGCTTGCCGTCCCGGGTCCCGTCCTTGAGTGTGGCGAGCTTCATTCTGTTTCTCCTTGCGGCCCCTTATTGTCGGGTTTGTAGTCGGGGCTGTCGATCTGGTTGTCGGGATAGGCGCGCGCGAAGGCCTCGTGCGCGAGGCAGGCGCGCTCGATCCGCGTGATGTGGGGGTGGTCTGCGAAGTCGAAATCGAAGCGGCGGGCGTTGTAGACCTGCGGCAGCAGCACGACCTCGAAAAGGCCCGGCGCGTCGAACAGGAAATCGCCGGTGCCAAGCTGGGCGAGCCGCGCTTCCATCGGATCGAAGGTCCGCTTCAACCAGTGGCGATACCAGTCGTCGATCTCGTCCTTCGAATGGCCGAGCGGATCGGCAAGGTACTTGAGGACGGGCAGGTTGTTCACCGCGTGCGTTTCGGTTGCGATGGCGTAGGCCAGTTCGCGGGCGGTGAAGCGGTCTTCAATACCCTTCGGCAACAGCGGCGGCTCGGGATAGGCTTCGTCGAGCCATTCGAGCTGCGCCATGGACTGCGCGCGGTCGCGCCCGTCGGCCTGGAGCAGCGGCACCGAACCGAAGGGATTGCGGCTCACGTAGGCCTCGTCCTTCTGCTCGGCCTTCACCAGGTTCACCGGGACATAGTCGTAATTCAGCCCCTTGAGGTTCAGCGCGATCCGCAGCCGGTAGCTCGTCGAAGAGCGGAAATAGCCCAGCAGCTTCATCAGAACGCGGCGATCCCGGTGACCGCGCGGCCCAGGATCAGCGCGTGGACGTCATGCGTGCCTTCGTAGGTGTTGACCGTCTCGAGGTTCACCATGTGGCGGATTACCTGGTATTCTTCCGAAATGCCGTTGCCGCCGTGCATGTCGCGCGACTTGCGCGCGATATCGAGCGCCTTGCCGACGTTGTTGCGCTTCACGATCGAGATCATCTCGGGCGCGAACTTGCCTTCGTCCATCAGGCGACCGACGCGCAAGCTGGCCTGGAGACCCATCGAGATCTCGGTCATCATGTCGGCGAGCTTCAACTGGTAGAGCTGCTTCGATGCGAGCGGCACGCCGAACTGGTGTCGGTCGAGGCCGTACTGGCGCGCGGCGTGCATGCAGAATTCCGCTGAGCCCATCGCACCCCAGCTGATGCCGTATCGCGCACGGTTGAGGCAGCCGAACGGACCCTTGAGGCCCTGCACTTCGGGCAGGAGCGCGTCTTCGCCCACTTCGACCTCGTCCATCACGATCATGCCGGTGGTCGAGGCGCGCAAGCTGAGCTTGCCTTCGATCTTGGGCGCCGAGAGCCCCTTCATGCCCTTCTCGAGCACGAAGCCGCGGATCCCGCCGCCATGCGCTTCGCTCTTCGCCCATACCACGAAGACATCGGCGAAGGGCGCGTTCGAAATCCAGGTCTTGGAGCCCGAAATAACGTAGCCGCCGTCGACCTTCTTCGCGACAGTCTTCATGCCGGCGGGATCGGAGCCTGCGTCGGGTTCGGTGAGGCCGAAGCAGCCGATCAGCTGGCCGCTGGCGAGGCCGGGCAGGTACTTCTTGCGCTGTTCTTCACTGCCGTATTCGAAGATCGGGAACATCACGAGGCTGGACTGGACCGAAGCCATCGAGCGGTAGCCCGAGTCGACCCGCTCGATCTCGCGCGCGATCAGGCCGTAGGCGACGTAGCTCGCGCCTGCACCGCCGTATTCTTCCGGCACGGTCGCGCCCAGGAGGCCTGCTTCGCCCATCATCGGGAAGAGTTCGGGATCGTCGACTTCCTTGGAGAAGTTCTCGATCACGCGCGGCTGCAGCTCGCCCTGCGCAAAGGCGTGCGCGGCGTCGCGGATCATCCGCTCGTCCTCGGTCAGCTGCTCGTCGAGATTGAAGGGATCGTCCCAGGCAAAAGGCACCATACCGGCCATGTGGTCTCCTCTGTTCTGGTGCTGCCGATGGCAGGGATGCGCGCGCGCCGCAAGGGGGACTCAGGCGAGCTCCGCATCGGGAGAGGCCAGCAAGGCGTAGCGGCTTTCATCGCAGTGGCCGGTGACCCACTCGTCCCCGACCTTCAGCCAGGCGTGAAAACGCGGCGCACCGTCAGCGCCGCGTTCAGTCCCGATGTAAAGCTGCGAGGTGATCCCGCGGCGCTCCAGCATGGCGCGCGCGGTGAGCGCCTGTGGCAGGCAATTGGGGCTGCCCGGCACGTTGCGCAGCGCCCGCGCTATGGCGAGGCGGACCCTGCGGACGGTTTCTAGCCGCGCCGGCGCCACTTCATCGAGCGGTGGGCCCGAGGCAACGGCCCCGAAACGCTCGCGCCAGCGGCGCGGTGGTACCAGGCGGATACGAAGGTGCGCTCCGACAAGCCCGGCCATGGCCTCAAATGTGGCCCAGCGGTCCTCGCCATCGAGCGAGAGGAAGGTGCGCAGCTTCGGCATTGCACCGCCAAGCTACCACGAATCCCCTATTTTACGAGCGGCAAGGCCTTGCGGCAGTCGTCCGCGCATTCGCGGCACATCTTGGCGCAGAGCTGGCAGTGGGGGTTGTCGTGGCCCTCGCATTCGGCAGCGCAGGTTTCGCAGGCCGTGATGCAGGCTTCCAGCTGGGCGCGCAGCACTTCGATATTCTGGGCCGTGCGGCGCGTGGCGAGGCGGGCGGTTGCCGCGCAGACATCGGCGCAATCGAGGCAGTTACGGATGCACTGCGCCATGTCCATGTCCTCAGCCACACAGGCGTCGGCGCAGCTGGTGCAGAAAAGCGAGCACAGCATGGCGTGCCGTGCGGCAAGGACGAGTTCTTCGGTTTCGTTATCGACCTGCGGATGGGCCGCGATCATGGAGGGCAGTGACATGGATGTCCTTTCGGCTGAGGGGTTTATTCCTCAACCGCGAGGCTTCTCACTGCGTTCCCGCGGGTTGGGTCAGGCCGTAGCGGCAGCGCGCTGGACCGATTCGATCACGGCTGCCGGCGGGCAGGGCTTGGCCAGCGCCTGCGCCTTGGGGAAGCGTTCCACCACTTCATCGGGGGTCAGCGCGCCGGAGTGGAAAATGACGGGCACATCCTCTGCCATCATCTGTTCGGCCAGCGGGTAGACGATGCCGTCGCCCAGCTGGATGTCGAGGATGGCGATGTCCGGCTTGGCCTTCTGGTAGGCGAGCATGGCAGAGGACAGGTCATCGAACGGCCCTTCGACAAAATACCCCGCCTCAGCGACCGTATCGCACAGATCGTAGCCGACGATCATTTCATCTTCGGCGACCAATACGCGCAGCTGCTGCTGTCCCATTCAGCCTCTCCTCGTTGGATGTTTCTCCTGCTCCAACGAAATTAACCTGGGACAACGCGTGTTGTTCCCGGCTTAGCGCGTGTTTCCGTATTTGCCCGTAAACCCGGCCTCGTCGCCGCTGGCGAGCAGCTTGGCCTGACCCACCCAGTCATCGCGCCGGATGCGGCCCTGGAAGCGGCCGAGCTGGGCGTCGACACGGTCGATCTCCGCATCGTCCCAGGCGGCGATCTGGGCGAAACTTGTCACGCCCATATCGCGCAGCGTGCCAGCAAGCTTGGGCCCGAGGCCCTTGATCCGCGTGAGCTCGTCCCCGCCAGAGGCCGGAGCGGCAGCTTTGGCCGGCACAGGTTCAGCTGCGGGCGTCGTCGGCGGTACGCCGTCGGCCGGGGCCATGGGCGTTGCGGCGGGCGCGGCGTCGATCAGCGCCTTGTTACGCTGCGCCGGCGCGGCGCCTTCGTCGAGGACATCCTTGGACGTGCCGGTGACCCGCGTCTTGCGCGAGGCACTGAAGACGTACCAGGCGATGACGATGCCGACGACCAGCGCGGCGACCAGCATCGGCCAATAGGTTTGCAGCAATTCGGTCATGCGAATAATTCCCTAGCTTTCGTGACGGCCCCACAGGGCCCAGCCAATCCCGATGCCGGCGCCATAGGCGACGATCATCAGCACGGCGAGTTCGAACCACAGCGGCATGTCAGCGGGCTCCCGGTGTGTCGACAGGGGTGGGGCGAAGCGGCTCGGTACGGATGACCGAGAATTCGATACGGCGGTTGGCGGGGTCGGTCGGGGCGAGCCCATCAACCGGCTGCTGCGATCCGATGCCGTTGGCGCGCAGGCCGTCGCGCGGGATGCCGCGGCGCACCAGCGCCTCGCGCACGGCGCGCGCACGGTCCATGCTCAGCGCAAGATTGCCCGGCTCGGGGCCCGACTGATCGGTGTGGCCGGTGATGGCGATGATCGAGCCGAGACAGGGGCGCAGCGCGTCGGCAACCTCGTCGAGCAGGATGCGGCTTGCAGGCAGCAGCGCGCTGCTGGCTTCCTCGAAGCGGATCGAGCGGGTCCGCAGCAGGCCTTCGACATCCTCCTGGCAGTGGAGCGGCTGGTAGACCGGCTCGTCGCTTTCGGCGCGCATGGTCCCGTCGCTCCACACGACGCCGCCCACGCCGGGCACTGCCGATACCGCGCGGGCCACTTGGGCGCGGGTGGCTTCGTCCAGCGTCTCGCCGCCCGAAAGCAGCGGGTGGCGGGTGGGCGATCCGGCGGCATTGGCAAAGCGCGCGGTCACGCCGGTGCCGCCCGCGTCGGCGATGGCGACCTCAGCCTCGGCCTCGAGCCGGTCGACAAATCCGGGCGCCATCGGTTCGGCGAGCAGGTAACCGCTCACGCCGACGATCACGGCTCCGGCGAAAAAGGCGAGAGAAGGGCGGATCGGCATACCACGGCTCTTAGCCGCCTGCCGACCCGCCTGCCAAGCGGCCTATTCGAGGCCCTGTGCGGTCTTCACCAGTTGGACGAACTCCTGCCGCCAGAAACCGCGCGGATTGCCCGCGAGCGCGGCGATCTGGGGGTAGGAATAGTCGGCCAGCATCGCATCGCCGCGCAGCTTCTGCCCGAAGGCCGCGACCGCGCTAGCAAAGGCGAAATCGCCGCCCGGCGCCCGCGTGGTGCTGAGCGCGCTGGCGGGCAGGGTGTAGGTCAGCAGCGTCGATTTTTCGCCATCGGGCAGCTTGTAGCGCAGCTTGATATAGGCCGCTTCGGCAGCCAGCTGCGTCGCCCGTGCATCGGGTGTGTCCTCGTAGCGGCGGCCCGCGATCCAGCCCTTCGCGCCAACCGGCACGACTTCATAGATGGCGGTCACCTGGTGGCCGGCACCGATATCGCCCGCATCGACCGCGTCGTTGTCGAAATCCTGTTCGCGAAGGACGCGGTTCTCGTAGCCGACGAGACGGTACTGGCTGACCACGGCCGGGTTGAACTCGACCTGGATCTTCACGTCCTTGGCAATGGTGAAGAGCGTTGCGCCCATTTCATCGCCCAGCACCTTGCGGGCTTCCAGCGCGCTGTCGATGTAGGAATAGTTGCCATTCCCGTTGTTGGCGACCTGCTCCATCATCGCATCGTTCAAGTTGCCGCGACCGAAGCCGAGCACCGACAGGGTGACGCCGGTCTCGCGCTTCTTCTCGATCAGCTCGACCAGCGATTCCCGGTCCGAGGTGCCGACGTTGAAATCGCCGTCGGTCGCAAGGATCACGCGATTGACGCCGCCCTCGATCCGGCTGGCTTCGGCCACGCGGTAGGCGAGCTCGATACCGGCACCGCCCGCGGTCGAACCGCCCGCGTTGAGCTGGTCTAGCGCGTCCTTGATCTTGCGCTCGTCATTGGTGGGTTCGAGCACGAGGCCCGCAGCGCCTGCGTAGACGACGATCGAAACGCGGTCCTTGTCGGTCAGCTGACCGGCGAGCTGGCGCATGGCGGTCTTCACCAGCGGCAGCTTGTCGGGGCTCGACATGGAGCCCGAGACATCGAGCAGGAAGACGAGGTTTGCCGGCGGGCGTTCCTCTTCCGGCATTTCGTATCCGGCAAGGCCGATCCGCACGAGGCGCGAGTTCGCGTTCCACGGCGTCACCGCGACATCGGTGTTCACCGTGAAGGGCTGGTCGGTGGTGTCGGGCCGGTCGTAATCGTACCGGAAATAGTTCACGAACTCTTCGGTCCGCACCGATGCCTTGGGCGGCATTTGCCCTTCGGAAATGAACCGCCGCGCGTTGGTGTAAGCGCCGGTGTCGACATCGACCGAGAAGGTCGAGACAGGCTCGCTGGCGACAAGTTTGACCGGCGAGACCTCTTCGCCCTCGTATTGGTCGCGGCTGGACGGGCTGGGCACGAAGACCGGCGGGAAATAGCGGTAGCCCGGGTCTACGATGACCGCACCGGTTTCTGCGTCGAGGACCTCGTCGGCGGCAATCACGCTGACGGGTGCCGCCGATTCCATCACGACACCGCCCTGGACGCGCGACCCCGTGACCACGACGGCCTGCGGCGAGGCGTAGCTTGCAGGAGGGGGCGGCGGAGGAGGAGGCGGTGGGGGCGGTGGCGGTGCCCGGCCGCTGTCGGATGTCTGCGCCTTGGATGCGGTGGTGATGATCTCGTCGCCCCCCTGCTGGGACGCGCAACCGGCAATCAATGCAGCGGCGGCGCAGGCGGTGGCAAGCTTGGCGAAACGCATGGGCAGTCCTCCCCGTTATCTCGGTGTTACAACGTTACCTCCTTGGGCGGTGAACGCTGTCTGAACGGTATGGGGAAGCACGAAACCGCTTAGGTTTCAGATGGTTCGTCCTTGTCGAGATTGCGCTTGAAAAGCACTCGATCTTCGGGGCCGAAGCCCTTTTTCCAGATCACCAGGCCATAGATGCCGAGGATTGCGGGGATGCCGACGATCAGCTCCGCCCACTCGGGAAGCTGGGTTGCAAGCCAGCCCACCAGCACCGCCGGGGCGACCGCCCAGACGAGCGGCCAGCGGAACGTGTTGATCGTGTGTCCGAGGATTTTCGACAGCAGCACGGCCTTCACGAGGCTCGCTGTGCCGAGTGCCAGCATCAGCGCAATGGCGGCGGCAGCAGCCTTGTAGGGCTCGCCATAGCCGCCGCGCACCATGGCTTCGATCAGCACCACGGTCAGCACCGCCTGCAGCACGATGGTGGCAATCGAGATCCACAGATTGCGGACCCGCGCGACATAGACCAGCACGGCCTCGGAGACGACGGCCGTGGCGGCGACCACTTCGGCGATAAGCAGGAAGGCGAGCGCGCCCGTACCGCCGACGAACTCTGGCCCGACAAGGCCCATGACAGCTTCGCCCGGTACGCCCAGCGCCAGCGCGATGCCGGCCTGCATGGCGACGATCCAGAAGCCGACCTGGCAGATCTGCCGGGCGATGGCCTCGTAGTTCTTGGTCTTGAGGTTCTTGGTAATGACGGGGCCAAGGATCGGCTCGAAACTGGTCTTCAGCTTCTGCGGCAGCGAAGCGACCTGCTGGGCGATGTAATAGACGCCGACTGCAGCAGGCGCGGCGAACAGGCCGAGGATGAAGATGTCCACACGGCGCGTGCCCCATTCGATTGCATCGGCGGTGGCAAGCGGCAGCGCGCGCATGGTCATGCGGCCCATGTAGACAGGGTGCGGGCGCCAGTGGCGCGGCGGACCGTAGCAGCGGAAGAACGACCACAGGCCTGTCGCGAGGCCTGCGTAGATCGAGGCGAGGTAGGCCATGGCGAGGCCGGAATCGCTCACGGCGGGCCAGAAGTAGAACACCCCTGCCATGATCGAGATCGTCCACGGCTCGACCACCGCGCGGGCGCGGACAGTGGTGGCGATATCGTATTTGTAGGCCTGTGCGGCGAGCACGATCTCGGTCAGCGCATAGCCGGGGATGGCGAGCACGATGAAGCGGTCGAGCTCGGTGAACTCGCCGCTCGGGAACAGCGGGGCGGGCACGAACCAGAAGAACACGGCGGCAAGGCCTGAAAAGATCAGCGCCAGCAGCATCCCGTCGTAGACGAGGTTCGCTGGATGCGCGTCCTCGCCCTCGGCCAGCCGCTGCGCAAGACCGCGTTTCTCGCCCATCGCGCAGACCAGCGCGACCAGCTCGACCACCACCAGCGCGGAAGCGAAGCGGCCCAGCGCATCGGGGCCGTAAAGGCGCCCGGCAATAAACAGGAACGGCAGCCGCGCGACGAGGCGCAGGATGAAGCCGAAAAAGTTCTGCCTGCCGCCCTTGGCGAGGGCGGACATATCCTCGTCGGGTTTTTCCGCTGTCACTCGGCGCTTCCCTGTTCGGCGCGCAAGGGGCGCGAGAGGAGGCCGGAGACGACCTCGCGCGGTTCATCGCCCTTGAGGAGGCCATAGACCGCGGTAACGATAGGCATGGCGACCGCATGGCGTGCGGCGAGTTCGACCAGCACGGGCGCTGTGTGCGCGCCTTCGGCCACCGTGCGGCGGTCGGCCATCAGGTCTTCGGCCTTTTGCCCTTCGCCCAAGGCCTTGCCGAGCGAGAAATTGCGGCTTGAAGTGGACGAGCAGGTGAGCACGAGGTCGCCGAGGCCGCACAGGCCCGCGAGCGTTTCGGCCCGTGCCCCCAGCGCCTCGCCAAAGCGCAGCATTTCGGCATAGCCGCGCGCGATGAGCGCCGCGCGGGCGTTCTGGCCGAGGCCAAGCCCGTCGACCACGCCGCAGGCAATGGCGAGCACGTTCTTGACCGAGCCGCCGATTTCGGCGCCCGTCACGTCGTCCGAATAATAGGGCCGGAAGGTCTGGCGCGCGACCACGGGGGCGATGCGATCCCACTGCTCTTCGCCCTCGGCGCAGGCGAGCGTGACGGCGGTCGGTAAGCCGGCGGCGACTTCATGCGCGAAGGTCGGGCCGGACAAGACGGCAATCGCGCTGCCGGGCGCGGCGTCCTTGGCCACATGGTTCATCAACCGGCCGCTGCCCGCCTCGATCCCCTTGGAACACAGCACGAGATCGCGCGGATGGGCCGGCATGGCGGACAGCACGCTGCCCATATGCTGCGCAGGCGTAACGACCAGCAGCGCGTCGAGCGCCGCCATTTCGCCCAGATCTCCGGTCGCGCGGATGGTCTCGGAAAGCTTTGCAGACGGCAGGAAGAGCGAGTTGGTGCGCTTCGAATTGATCTCCTCGACCAGCTCTTCCTCGCGGGCCCAGATCAGCACCTCGCGCCCATCGCTGGCGAGCATTTGCGCCAGCGCCGTGCCCCATGCTCCAGCTCCAAGGACGCCGACGCCGCTCATGCCTTTACCCCTGCGCCGCGCACCGGCTCGGCATCAGGGTCCAGCGGCCATCGGGGGCGCGCGGAAATGTCGAGAGGGTCGTCCTGGCCAAGGCGCTCGATACCGGCCCAGGCGATCATCGCCGCGTTGTCGGTGCACAGCCTTGGTGGCGGGGCGGCAAAGCGCATGGAATGATCGGCGGCGAGGCCTTCAAGCGCGGCGCGCACGGTTTTGTTCGCGGCAACACCGCCGGCCACGACCAGCGTGTCGACATCGTCCATGCCCTCGAGCGCAATGCGCAACCGGTCGGTTACGCAATCGACCGCGGCCTGCTGGAAGCTCGCCGCGATGTCCGCGACTGCGTATTGGCCGCTCTCATGCGCGCGCAGGACCGCGCTCTTGAGCCCGGCGAAGGAGAAATGCGGTTCGCCGCTGCCGACCATTGGGCGGGGCAGGGGAACGGCGCTGGCATCGCCTTCCAGCGCCGTGCGTTCGACCGCAGGGCCTCCGGGAAAGCCGAGGCCGAGGATCTTGGCGGTCTTGTCGAAGGCCTCGCCCAGCGCGTCATCGATAGTGGTCGCAAGGCGGCGGTATTCGCCCACGCCATCGACCCGGAGAATCTGGCAGTGCCCACCCGAGACGAGCAGGAGGGCATAGGGAAATTCTATGCTCTCGTCGGCAAGGCGCGGGCTCAGCGCATGTCCTTCGAGGTGGTTGATCGCGATCAGCGGCGTGTCGGTCGCCATGGCGAGGGCCTTGGCGCTCACCAGCCCGACCATGACCCCGCCTATGAGACCCGGCCCGGCGGTCGCGGCAATCGCATCGCAATCGGCCAGGCCTACACCGGCGTCGGCCAGCACGCCCTCGATCATCGGGGCGAGGCGCTCGGCATGGGCGCGCGCGGCAATCTCCGGCACCACGCCGCCGAAGGGCGCGTGCTCTTCGTCCTGCGAAGCGATGCGCTGCGCCACGATACGGCGCGCGCTGTCGACCAGCGCGACCGCAGTTTCGTCGCAAGAGCTTTCTATGCCGAGAACCAGTGCCATCCCGCTTCCCCTTAGCGCCGTGGCTCGCTAGGGCAAGCCGACCCGTATGTCTGACACCCCCCTGATCCGCCTCGGAACCCGCCGATCCCCGCTTGCCATGGCGCAGGCCCACGAAGCCCGCGCGCGCCTGTGCGCAGCGCATGGATGGAAAGAATCGGCGGTCGAACTCGTCCCCGTGATCGCCAGCGGAGACAAGGTGCAGGACCGGCCGCTGGCGGAAATCGGTGGTAAGGCGCTGTGGACCCGCGAACTCGACCAGTGGCTGGTCGACGGGCGCATCGACGCGGCTGTCCATTCGATGAAGGATGTCGAGACCATTCGTCCCGAGGCGCTGGTGATTGGCGCCATCTTGCCGCGCGCGGACAAGGCGGACCGGCTGCTGGGCGCTGCGTCCATCGCCGATATTCCGCAAGGTGCAAGGGTCGGCACCAGCGCCCCGCGCCGCGCGGCCCAGCTGCTGCACGCGCGGCCGGATCTCGAGGTAGTTTCCATCCGCGGTAATGTCGCCACGCGCATGGCCAAGCTCGATGCGGGCGAGGCGGATGCGACCTTCCTTGCCGCCGCCGGGCTGGACCGGCTGGGCGAAGACACGGTGGGCGTCCGGCTCGACCCGTCAGACTGGCTGCCCGCACCGGCGCAGGCCGCCATCGGTCTCGAATGCCGCCGCGAGGACAACCGCGTGCGCGACCTCCTCGCCGCTATCGACCACGCGCCGAGCCACGCCGAAATCGCTGCGGAACGCCGCCTGCTCGAAGGCCTGGGCGGGGGTTGCAGCAGCGCCATTGCCGCGCTTTCGCAGACCGATGGCGAGACAATCACGCTCACCGCGGCGATCTTCAGCCCGGATGGCGCGGTCCGGATAGCCGACACGGCGCGCTTTGCCGCCGGGGACCGGCAGGCCCCGTTGGACCTCGCACGCGCTCTGCTGGAAGCCGCGCCGAGCGCGGTCACCGACCACTTCGGTCAGGCGGCGGGGTGAAGCCGCTGTTCCTCTTCCGGCCCGAACCGGGCTGGTCGGTCAGCGCTCAGAGCGCGCAGGACATGGGAATGAACGTTCGCGGCGCGCCGCTTTTTGCCATCGAGCCAGTTGCGTGGGATGCGCCTTCTCCCGAGGAATTCGACGGCCTGCTGGTGGGCAGTGCCAACGCTTTCCGGCACGCAGGACCCCAGCTTGATGCGTACACCCGGCTGCCCGTGCACGCCGTGGGTGAAGCTACCGCCGTTGCCGCGCGAAATGCGGGCTTCCTTGTCGGTCAGACCGGGCGCGGGGGGCTTCAGGGCTTGCTCGATACGCTCGATGGGCGCGCGCTGCGCTTGCTACGGCTGGCCGGCGAGGACCGCGTTCCCCTGCACGCACCCGACAGCGTCACGGTGGAAACGCGCGTGGTTTATCGCGCAGAGCCGCAAGGCCTGACGAGCGAGGATGCCGAGGCGTTGCGTTCGGGCGGCGTGGTTGCGTTGCATTCGGGCGCGGCAGCCCGGCGCTTTGCCGAAGAGGCGGAACGCGAAGGGCTGGACCGCAGTCGTATCGATCTCGCGCTGATCGGTCCGCGCGTCGAACCGATGGCGGGCACCGGATGGCGATCCATCCACACCGCAGACACGCCTTCGGACACCGACCTACTGGCCTTGGCCCGCGCTTTGTGTCAGACCTAGCCCACCAAAAGATGGAGGCGCCTGAAAACGGGCGCACGGGGTCGCGGAACGGACGTAAATGATCGATTACACCAGCTCCAGGAGCAAGGGGCCGTCTGCGCGGCCTGTCCTGATCGCTGTACTTGCCAGTTTTCTTCTCGGCGGCGCCCTTGCCGGTTACGCCGTCTACACCTTTGCCGGGGACGAAGAGCCCGCTGTCGTGATCGAGGAGGATGAGCCGGTAACGCTCGCCAGTCCCACCACGTCGCCGACCCCCACGCCGAGCGCCACTGCCAGCCAGGCAGCCCAGGAAGCGGTCGAACGCGTGGCCGAGCAGCAGGGCGGCCTCGACCAGCGCCTTGCCGCGGCCGAACAGCGCCTTGCCCGGCTCGACCTGCAAGCCGAAGCCGCAGCCGGGAACGCGGCCCGCGCCGAAGGGCTGCTGATTGCCTTTGCGACCCGTCGCGCGCTCGAGAAGGGCGCGGAGCTCGGCTACCTCGCCGACCAGCTGCGGCTGCGTTTCGGCGACGGCTTGCCCAACGCGGTCGACACCATCATTCGCACCAGCCGCGACCCGGTCACGCTCGACCAGCTGATCGCGCGGCTTGAAGGCCTCGCCCCGCGGCTTGCCGAACCGAGCGGGCAGACCGGCTTTGCGCGCTTTAGCGAAGAACTGTCGCAGCTCTTCGTTGTGCGCCGTGAAAGCGCCCCGTCGCCCCAGCCGCAGCGCCGCCTCGAACGCGCGCGGCTGTTCCTGGAAAGCGGGCGCACCGAATCCGCCATTGCCGAAGTGCGCAACCTGCCGGGTGTCGAGAGCGCCGAAGGCTGGATCCGCGATGCGGAACGCTATGCGGCGGCCCAGCGGGCGCTCGACCTCATCGAAACGGCCGCCGTGCTCGAACCGCGCAATCTGCGCGACGGGGCGGGCAACCGGATCGAGCAGCTAAGCCCGGCGGAAGAGAGCTAGGCTTTCAGCAGTTCGGGCAGCTCGCCGGAGATGCCGCGGGCTTCGTCCATGAAGAAGCGCTTGAGCCAGCTGGTGCGCTGGATGCCCGCCATGCCGAGGCGGCGAACGGCGCTGGCCGTCTTGCCGGGGACGCCGAAAATGCGCGTGAGGCTGTCGGTCGCGCCCATGACCATGAGCGAATCGAGCGCGCGCCATTCCTCGTATTTCTTGAGCACCTGCGCATCGCCAAGATCGAGGCCGAGCCGCAGCGCCTCGTCGAGCACATCGACCAGCGCGCCCACATCGCGCAGGCCCAAATTGAGGCCCTGTCCCGCGATCGGGTGCATGCCGTGCGCGCTGTCACCAATGAGCGCGAGGCGGTGCTCCACGATCTTGGCCGTGTGCTGGAAGCTGAGCGGCCATGAGGAGCGCTGGCTGTTGAGCGTGAGATCGCCAAGCAAATTGCCCATGCGCTTGTAGACTTCGGCCAGGAACGCACGGTCGGACAGCTTGAGCACGCCGGCGGCGTCCTTCTCGTCCACGGTCCACACCAGCGCGCTGCGGTGCTGGCCGTCGGGGCCATCGAGCATCGGGAGCAGGGCGAAGGGCCCGTCGGGATAGAAGATTTCCCAAGCCACGTTCTCGTGCGATTTCGAATGATCGAGCCCGGCGATCATCGCGCGGTGGCTGTAGTCCCAGCTGGCCATCTTGAAGCCGGCTTCTTCGCGGCTCGGCGACCCGCGCCCTTCGGCGCCGACCATCAACGTCGCTTCGAGCACCCGGCCATCGGCGAGCGTCGCGGAAACCCCGAACTCCCCGCGATCGCGTGAGGTGACTTCGACCGGTGCGTGCCAGGCGATCAGCGGTTCTTTAGCAGCGGCTTCGTGCAAGGCGAGGCGCAGCTGGCGGTTGGCGAACATGCGCCCAAGCGTGCCTTCATGCGGTTCGGGACGGAAATCGAGGCGACCCGCCTTCATTTGGTCGAGCACGGCAATCGCCGCGATGTCGCAGCCATGCGGCTCCAGCGTCTCTTCCAGCCCGATGTGGCGGAACAGGCGCCAGCTCGCGGTCGAAATGGCCGAGGCGCGCCCGTCGAACCCTTCTGCGGTGAGGCTGGCCGGATCGGCCCGGTCGACGAGGTGGCACGAAAGGCCCTTTTTCGCGGCCGCCAGGGCCAGGGTCATGCCCACCAGGCCGCCGCCTAGGATCAGCAGGTCTCGCTTGTCTGTCATGGGGCATGTCCCTAGATCGGCCAGCGTGATCGACGCAAGGATATTGGAGCGGGTTGCCGCGCTGCTGATGCTACTGGCCGCGGCCTTCGCCATGCCGGCCTTGGCGCAGGGGGCCCCGCGCGGCCCCGGCAGCGACAAGATGCCCGCCGAGCTGGTCGCCGAAGGCGCCCCGCAGCCGGGCGAGACCTGGATGCTGGCGCTCCATTTCCAGCCCTCGGGCCCCGAATGGCACGGTTATTGGTCAAACCCGGGCGACGCGGGGCTCGGCATGGAGCTCGACTGGGAGCTTCCCGAAGGCTGGGAGCCGGGCGAGCCGCTCTATCCGCTGCCCAAGCGCCTCGTCATCGCCGAGCTGATGAACCACGTGTACGAGGGCGACTACGCCGTGTTGGTGCCGGTTTCAGTGCCGGCCGATGCGGCGGTGGCGAACCTTGCCCCGATTGCGGTCACGGCAAACTACCTTGCCTGCACAGACGTGATCTGCGTGCCGCAACAGGCGCGCCTCACGCTCGATCCATCGCGCAGCGGCGAAGACCCGCGCTTCGGTGCCTGGCGCGCGGCCATTGTTCCGCCGCTCGACAGCGCCGCGCTGTTCGAATTTACACCCACCAGGCTGCGGATCGGCATCCCGATCCCGGCAGAGACCGCGCTTGGGCAGCTGCACCTGTTCCTAGGCACGGCGGAGCTGGGGGAGAACGAGCGCGCCATCTACACCGGCACGCAGACTTTCATCAGCGAAGGCAATTTGCTCGTCGCCGAGATCCCGATCGAGCGTTTTGCCGCGCCCAAGGGTGTGACTTTGACCGCGCAGCCGCGACCCGAGACGATCACCGGTATCCTCGACCTTGGCAACGGGCGCGGGGTGCGTTTCATGGCCGAGCCGGGCGATGTGCCGCTCGAAGGGGTGAAGCCGATCCGCGGCGGCGGGGCCGAACCGGTGCTGTGGCAGCTGCTGCTCGCCGCGCTGTTTGGCGGGCTGCTGCTCAACATCATGCCCTGCGTCTTCCCGATCCTCAGCCTCAAGGCGCTGGCGCTCGCCAAGGCGGGGGGCGAGGAGCGCGCGGCGCGTATCGATGCGCTGGCCTAT
The DNA here is from genome assembly GCF_019448255.1 of Qipengyuania flava. Lineage (NCBI taxonomy): Bacteria > Pseudomonadati > Pseudomonadota > Alphaproteobacteria > Sphingomonadales > Erythrobacteraceae > Qipengyuania > Qipengyuania flava. The sequence goes on along the minus strand of NZ_CP080410.1, from coordinate 2,310,569 downwards.
ACCGCCGGTGTGGTGCTGGCTTGCGCAGCGCTCGGCGCCGCGATCCTGCTGCTGCGTTCGGCGGGCGAGCAGGTGGGCTGGGCCTTCCAGCTTCAGGAGCCCGTGGTCGTGGTCGGCCTGTTCCTGCTGGCGCTGGCGATCACTGCCAACTTCCTCGGCGTGTTCGAAGTCCCCGGCATGGCGATATCGGGCGGGGCGCCCTCGCGCGGTGGGTCTTTCTCGACCGGATTGCTGGCCGCATTCGTGGCGACACCGTGCACCGGCCCCTTCATGGCGGCGGCGCTGGGGGCCGCGCTGGTCATCCGGCCGATCCACGGGCTGCTGGTGTTCGTCGCGCTCGGCATTGGGCTTGCGCTGCCCTTCCTGCTCATCGGCTTCGTGCCCGCGTTGCGCCGCCGTTTGCCGAAACCGGGCGCTTGGATGGAGACCTTCCGGCGCTGGATGGCGCTGCCCATGGGGCTGACCGCGCTGGCGCTCGCCTGGCTGGTCTGGCGGATAGGTGGCGGCGAGTATCTCGCGATGGTGCTGGGCCTAGGTGTCCTCGCGCTGGCAGGCCTCGCGCTGACCGGCGTGTTTCAGCGCAAGGGCGGCGGGGCGCTCACGATTCTTGCCGCGCTGGTCGCCGTCCTCGGTCTGGCTACGGCCCTGCTACCGCGCCCCGAAGCGCCGACCGCCTCGGCCGAAAGCCTGCTCGATCCCATCGACTACAGCGAAGCGGCACTCGCCGAAGCGCGCGCCACGGGGCGCCCGGTCTTCGTGTGGTTCACCGCCGACTGGTGCGTGACCTGCAAGGTCAACGAAAGCGTCGCCATCGAGCGCGAGGCAACGCGCGCGGCCTTCGAAGAGGTCGGTGTCATATCCCTGCGCGGTGACTGGACGCAGCCCGATGAGGAGATCAGCCGCATGCTGACCCGCCAGGGCGCGGCGGGCGTCCCGCTCTACCTGTGGTACGCGCCCGGCGGCGAGGCCGAGCAATTGCCGCAGGTGCTTACGCCGGATCTTCTGGTGGAGAAGGCTCGATCGGCTCCGCGTCCTCAGCCTCCTCGCTAGAAGGAGGCGCCGCGATCGCGCGGCAATCCTCGACCAGCGTGCCGGGCAGGGGACTGGGGTTGAGGATTACGCTGCCGGCACCCGGCACCGTGGCCTCGACCTCCCGCGTACCGGTCAGAACGTCCCAGCGCGGGTCGAGCGCGGGCGCCTCGCCATCCCAGCGCCAGATGTCGCCAATGCGCGCCGCATCGATCTTGAAGCGGGCGACATGGCTGTTGCCGATCAGCGCCAGTACCGCCTTGGCGTGCGGGTCGGCGCGGGCGAAGCGCGTATAGGCGATCACCGGCTCGGCGCGCTCGGTCACGCATTCGATGGCGAAGAAGGGCCGTTCGCCGGGATTGCCGTAGAGCAGACGCTCACCTTCTGATGCCGCTGCCCAGATGGCGCGGCTGGTGTCGGGGGAATCGATCGGGTCTGACGGGCCTTCGCTCGACCGGTCGATCCTTGCGCGTTCGACATAGTCGTCGGCGGCCGGCGGCTTGCAGGCCGACAGCAACAGCAGGGGAACGAGGAAAGCGCGGTTCATCGGGGCGCTATGGCCTAGCCGAGGGCGCGCGTTCAAGCGGTGCGGCGCGCGCTATCCTCAGCGGCTGCGGATGAAGTTACGGATATCGCGCGAAAGCTTCACCCGGTCATCGTCGCGCACATACATCATGTGGCCCGATCCGTAGTAATGCAGCTCCACCCGATCCTGCGGGATGCCCATGCGGTTGAGCGAGTATTCCGCGCCGAAGAAGGGCGTGGCGAAATCGTAATAGCCTTGTGCGTTGAACAGGCGCAGGCCCGAATTCTCGCGCATCGCCTTGCCGATCAGCGGTGCCACGTTGAGATAGGCGTTGCGGCCCCATCCGCTGCTCAGCGACCAGTTCCAGTGCCGCCCCGGCTCGCGCCCGATGGACTGGTATTCGCGGTCGGTCTCAAAACCCAGCCCTTCGCGCAGCCAGGCGTTGACCGCTGCGGTGTAGCCCGCATCGATACCGTAGAAGCTGGGATCGTTGTCGGGCGTCTCGCCTGCATTGTCGTAATCCGTACCGGTGTAGCGCGCATCGAGACGGCCGATAGTGAGGCCCCGGTCGCGCAGCAGCTCCTTGTAGAAACGCTGGCTGGTGACGCGCAGGTTCGCTTGGTCGAGATAGGTTTCGGACAAGCCGGTGAGGCGCGATAGCTCGGCGCGGACCGCTGCGCGTTCGGCAGCCGGCAGGTCCTGCCCCTTGAGCAGCGCGGTGGCGAAGGGACCGATGGCGAAACGGCGGGCTTCCTCGGCGATGGCTTCGACCGAGGGGGCTTCGGCCTTGCCGTGGAACCAGGCCGCCGCGGCCATGTTGGGCAGCGTCACGACATAGGCCATTTCGTTGCCCGGTGTCGGCTCGCGCGCGGCGAAGTCGAGGATGGTGGAGACGAGGATGAGGCCATTGAGCGCCACATCGTTGAAGGTCCCGCCTTCCAGCTCGTCCACGACTATGGCGCTACGGGTTGTGCCATAGCTTTCCCCGCCAAGGTACTTGGGGCTGTTCCAGCGGCCATTGTCGTTGATCCATCGGCGGATCACCTGCGCCACCGCGCGCGCGTCTTCGCGAAGGCCGTAGTACTTCTTCGGATCAGTGCCGGGTGTCAGATAGCTGAAGCCCGTGCCCGGCGGGTCGATGAACACGAGGTCGGCGACATCGAGCAGGCTGTCGGGATTGTCGAGCAGCGGGTAGGGCGGTGCGCCATCGTCGCGCGCATCGGAAGGGATGCCGACGCGCTTGGGGCCCCAGGCGCCCATCTGCAGCCACACCGATCCCGAACCGGGGCCGCCGTTGTAGATGAAGAAAACGGGGCGCGAGGTGTCGCGCGGGCTCTTCACATAGCTGGTGGTGACGATGACCGCTTCATCGCTACCGTCATCGCCCTTGAGCACGGTCTCGGCAACCGTGGCGCGGTAGGAGACGCGCTGCCCGCCAAAAGTGCCGACAAGGTCGCGTGTGCGGACCTGCGGTTCGACACTCGCCGCCACCCCGGTCGTCGGCGCGGCGGTGTCCTGCGCGGCGAGGGGAAGGGGAAGGGCGAGAACCGCAGCGGCGGCAAGCAGGCGCGTGATCATGCGCGCTGCTATGGCAAAGCCGAAGCGGCGGGTAAATGCGTTAGCCGAAGCCTAGGTGGAGGCGCAGGCGGCGAGAACGGTATCCAGCGCTTCGCTGCGCGGCGTGGTGACGCGGGTGTCGCCCAGTTCGAGGCGCAGGGGCGGCTCACCGGCGGCGAGGATTGCGAAGGCGGGGCTCTCACCGGCAATCTCGGCTTCCCAGAACGCGCCCGGGCCCGCTGCGCTGGCAACGCCCGTTACGACCACCTCGGCCGTTTGCGTATCCGATGTGAGGGTGACGGTGGCGCTAGCGTCCGGCTTAGCCGATCCCATCCATTGCATCGCCAGCGTATCGTCGCCGGTCATACCCGTGTTGCACGAAAGAGTGAGCACGGCGTCGTCTCCGCCCCGGCCGAGAACGGCGGTGCGAGTGGAAGGCTGGTAGCGCCACTGCAGAGCGCCTTCCTCGTCCCAATCGGCTTCGCCGCTACGGGTGGCGATGACGGGCTGGTTGGCCGCGATGACGGCCGCCGCTTCGCTCGCCTCCCCGGCCTTTTCGTCGGGATTGCCGCAGGCAGCGAGCGCGATGAGGCTGGCGACGAGTAGGATGATACGCATGGCAAAAAACTCCTGAAACCTTTGCCCAATCAATCATCGCGGAGGGCAAAGGTTTCAGAAAATCACGGTTAATCAGGTGTTTACTATACCTTGAGACAGGCGCCCAAAGGGGTCACGCCCGCTTATTCACTTGGCGCGGGCTTCACGAATTTCATCACGAAGCGGTCGGTCTTGCCGCGGATTTCCGGCGCAAAGACGTTGGTCGTGTGATCGTCTTCCGCGTTCGCAAGCAGGTCGCTTTCCGCTTCGAGGACGAAGCCGACCTTCTCGAAGTCGGCACGAACGGTGGCCGGGTCGATCCGGTGCAGCGCCTCGACCGTTTCGCGCGTGTCGCCCGGGTTGGCCGCGTGGTCGATCACGCCCACGACGCCGCCGGGCTTCATCGCGGCATAGAGCGTATTCAGATAATCCGCCGGTTCCGAACGCGGCACGTCGAACTGCTCCGACGTCCAATAAAGGTCGTGGTAGACGAGGTTCATGACCGCGAAATCGAAGCGGTCGGGTGCGCTTTGGAAATCCTCGAAGCGGTAGCGTTCGAGCGTGATGCCGGGCTGGGCCTCGGCGAGCGCGGTCCAGCGTTCCTCGTTGTAGAACTGCTCGGGCTCCAGCGCAGTTACGCTGCCGCTATCACCCACGGCTTCGGCAAGGATTTCGGCCCAGTAGCCGCCGCCCGAAATGAGGTCGGCCGCATCGTCGCCCTGCTCGAGGCCGAGGAATGCGAGCACTTCGGCAGGCTTGCGGCTCTCGTCGAGCGCGCGCGCCTCTTCGGGACGCGCTTCATTGGCGACGGCGGCGGCCAGCGTTTCGGCCGAGACAAGCTCAGCCGCCGGCACTTCCGTTTCGGTGTCGGGCGCGGCGCTGCACGCGGCAAGCGACAGCGCCAGCGCGCCTGCAAGGCTAAGGGACAATTTCATCGGTATTCCTCCCACAACAGATGTCGGGGAGGATGAACCGCTGGCGCGGCGAGCAAAAGGGGCCGGCACGGCGCTGGTCGAGACAGCGGCACCCCCGGTCGATGGGACGCCGATCCTAGGGCTTGCCGCCCATTCGCTTGTAGCGCGTCTTTCCGTAGCGGGTCTTGCGCGTGCCGGGCCGCCCGGCATCGCTGCGACCGACGCGCGGAGCCTTCTTCTCTTCCTCGCCAACGCCGAGTTCGTCGTTCTCGAGGCGGCGGATCTCGTCGCGCAGGCGTCCTGCCTCCTCGAATTCGAGATCGGCGGCGGCGGCGCGCATGCGTTTTTCGAGGTCCTCGATGTAGGCGCGCAGGTTGTGCCCGACGAGGTTGTTGCGCTCGTCATCGCCCGTATCGACCGTGACGCCATCCTGGCTGGCGGTGTCGGCGACGATATCGGCGATGTTGCGCTTGATCGTCTGCGGCGTGATGCCGTGCTCTTCGTTATAGGCCTTTTGCTTTTCGCGGCGACGGTCGGTTTCCGCCATTGCGCGTTCCATCGAGCCGGTGACCCGGTCGGCGTAAAGGATCACGCGCCCGTCCACGTTGCGCGCGGCACGGCCGATGGTCTGGACAAGGCTGGTCTCCGAACGCAGGAACCCTTCCTTGTCGGCATCGAGGATGCAGACCAGCCCACATTCGGGAATGTCGAGGCCCTCGCGCAGCAGGTTGATGCCCACCAACACGTCGTAGACGCCGAGCCGGAGGTCGCGGATCAGCTCGATACGTTCGAGCGTCTCCACGTCGGAATGCATGTAGCGCACCTTCACGCCCGCCTCATGCATGAATTCGGTAAGGTCTTCCGCCATGCGCTTGGTCAGCGTGGTGACGAGCGTGCGGTAGCCCATCTGAGCGGTCTTCTTGCATTCCTCGATGCAGTCCTGGACCTGGTCCTCGACCGGCTTGATCTCGACCGGCGGGTCGATGAGGCCGGTGGGGCGGATGACCTGTTCGGCAAAGACGCCGCCGGTCTGCTCCATTTCCCACGGGCCCGGCGTGGCCGAAACCGCGAAGGTCTGCGGGCGCATCGCGTCCCATTCGTTGAAGCGAAGCGGGCGGTTGTCGATGCAGGACGGCAGGCGGAAACCGTATTCGGCCAGAGTCAGCTTGCGGCGGTGGTCCCCGCGCGCCATCGCGCCGATTTGCGGCACGGTCTGGTGGCTTTCATCGACGAACAGCAGCGCATTCTCGGGCAGGTATTCGAACAGCGTGGGCGGCGGTTCGCCGGGCAGGCGACCGGTGAGGAAGCGGCTGTAGTTCTCGATGCCTGCGCAGGAGCCGGTGGCGGCGATCATCTCGAGATCGAAATTGGTGCGCTGCTCCAGCCGCTGCGCTTCGAGCAACCGGCCTTCCTCGTTCAGTTCTTTGAGGCGCTCCTGCAGCTCGAACTTGATGGCCTCGCTCGCCTGTTTCATCGTCGGGCCGGGGGTTACGTAGTGCGAATTCGCATAGACGCGCACCTTGTCGAGGCTGGCGCCCTTCTTGCCGGTCAGCGGGTCGAACTCGCTAATCTCTTCGATCTCGTCACCGAAGAAGCTGATGCGCCAGGCCATGTCCTCGTAGTGCGAGGGGAAGATTTCGAGGTTGTCGCCGCGCACGCGGAAGTTGCCGCGCGCAAAGGCAGCATCGTTGCGCTTGTACTGGAGGGCGACGAGCTTGCGGATCAGCTCGCGCTGGTCGACCTGCGTGTCCTTCTTGATGTCGAAGATCATGGCCGAATAGGTTTCGACCGATCCGATACCGTAGAGGCACGAGACCGAGGCGACGATGATCACGTCGTCGCGTTCGAGCAGCGCGCGCGTGGCCGAGTGGCGCATCCGGTCGATCGCCTCGTTCACCGAGCTTTCCTTCTCGATGTAGGTGTCGCTTCGCGGCACGTAGGCTTCGGGCTGGTAGTAGTCGTAATAGCTGACGAAATACTCGACCGCGTTTTCCGGAAAGAAGCTTTTGAACTCCCCATAGAGCTGGGCGGCGAGGATCTTGTTGGGGGCGAGGATCAGCGCCGGGCGCTGCAGTTCCTCGATCACCTTGGCCATGGTGAAGGTCTTGCCCGATCCGGTGACGCCGAGCAGCACCTGTGTCTTGTCGCCGTCCCTTGCCGAACCGGTCAGCTCGGCAATGGCGGTCGGCTGGTCGCCCGATGGCGTGTAGTCCGAGACGAGCTTGAACGGCTTGCCCGGCATCGACTTTTCGGGCCGGGCGGGCTTGTGGGGGACGAACTCTCCCGTGGTGTCGGGTTCTTCGAGGCCGCGGCGGATGATGAGTTCGCTCATGGGTGCACATATGGGGAACATCGCGGTGGTGTGCAACGGTGCTTGCCAGAGCCTCTCCGGCTGCTAGCCTTGCAGATGAATTGGGGAGATAACCGCATGAAACGTATCGTACTTGCCGCCACTACCTGCCTCGCCCTTGCAGCCTGCGGAGGCGGAGCCAGCAGTGATGCCGACGCGGATGGCGACGGCGAAATCAGCATGGCCGAAGCCGCCGCCTCGACCGAGGACATGGTCCGGCCGCAGGCGGGCAAGTACCGCGCCACGGTCGAATTCGTCGATGTCGAAGTGCCCGATGCGCCGCAGCAGGTGCAGGACATGATGCGCTCCATGTTCGACCGCGGGCCGCAGACCCACGAATACTGCCTGACCGAAGAAGAGGCCGAGAAGGGCTTCGAGGAAATGGCCAAGCAGGCGCAGGAAGGCGATTCCGACTGCACCTTCGAAAAGTTTGAAGCATCCGGTGGATCGATCGACGCGATCATGAATTGCAGCGCAGGCGAGGATGGTTCGGCGCGCATGACCATGACCGGTACCGGCAGCGAAACTTCCTCGGAAATGCGCATGACCATGGAAGCGCAAGGGCCGGGCGGTCAGTCCATGACCATGACCATGACGAGCTCGCAGGAACGCATCGGCGACTGCGACGCTTAAGCGACCGCAGGCAGAAAACGGGAGCCAAGCGGCCCATCGCGCATTATTACACTGTGATGGCAACGTTACCGTTCAAAGACGCCGCGCTCGTCAAACGCGAAGAGTTGGCCCGCCGGCTCGCGCTGGCTTCCGAACCCTGTCCCGACGACGCGCGCGGTCCGCGCTGGCAGCTGCTGCTGCGCGAATTCCTGTGGCCGCTGGAGCCGCTGCGCCGCAAGATGGGCGCGCCGCTGGAGATTGCGCCTGCCCGCAATCCCAAGACGGTCCTGGTCCTGCCGGGCTTCGGCGCGCACCCGATCCGCATGCGCTGGATGGCGCGCAAGCTGGAGAAGGCCGGGCATACGACCAAGAAATGGGGCCTCGGCTACAACCTCGGCGCCACGGAAGAACGCTTCCGCAAGGTCGAGAAGCGGCTGGTGGATTTGCACGAGCGCACCGGGGAACCGCTCTACCTGCTGGGCTGGAGCCTCGGCGGGGTCATGGCGCGCGAACTGGCCAAGGCGCATCCCGACAAGGTCGCCAAGGTCATCACCATGGGCTCGCCCTTCTCGGGCAGTCCGCGCGCGAACAATGGCTGGCGCGCCTACCAGGCGATTGCCGGGCACCGCGTGGACGAGCCGGAGATTGAGGCTGTCGTGCACGAGAAGCCCCCGGTCGAAACGGTCGCCTTGTGGAGCCCGCGCGATGGCATCGTTCACCCGCGATCGGCCTGTGGCCGGCCGGGCGAGCGGGACCGCAGCGTGGCGCTGCGCTGTTCGCACATGGGCTTTACCCTGACGCATGAGGCGGTCGAGGCGGTTCTTGGGGAACTGGACCGCGATTGAACCTTTAGTCACCTGAAGGGGTGCGTTCTGCGCCCGGCGCTGATAGGCATCGGCGCAGCGAATTCGACCACTTCGGGGGATCATGAGCGGCAGCGGCGAGTATTTCGACGAAATGCACGAGGCCGACGGCACCGTCCGCGGGGCTTACGACGGCTATTGCCAATGGTTCGACGAGCAGGAAAACGCCCTGCTGCGGCGCAAGCACGCCGAGGCGGAGACCAACTTCCGCAAGACCGGCATCACATTCAATGTCTATGGCGAGGACGAGGCCGAGGAACGGCTGATCCCGTTCGACATGGTGCCGCGCGTCATCACGGCAGCCGAATGGCGCAAGCTCACCCGCGGGATCGAGCAGCGCGTCTCCGCGCTCAACGCCTTCATGCACGATCTCTACCACCGGCAGGAGATCATCCGCGCAGGCCGCATCCCCGAGCGCCTGTTCCGAAACAACGAAGCCTGGCTCCCGAATATGGTGGGCTTCACGCCGCCGGGCGGGGTCTACACCCATATCGTGGGCATCGACCTTGTGCGTACCGGGCCGGACGAATTCTACGTCCTCGAAGACAACGCGCGCACCCCCTCGGGTGTGAGCTACATGCTCGAAAACCGCGAAACGATGATGGAGATGTTCCCCGAACTCTTCATGCGCGTACCGGTAGAGCAAGTGTCCGACTATCCGCGCCGCCTCGCCAAGAGCCTAGCGGCCTGTGCGCCGGCCTGCACGAAGGGCAAGCCGACCGTCGCGGTGCTGACACCCGGCATCTACAATTCGGCCTATTTCGAGCACGCCTTCCTCGCCGACCAGATGGGCGCGGAACTGGTGGAAGGCAGCGACCTGCGCGTCATCGACGGCCGCGTCGCGATGCGCACGACCAGCGGCTACAAGCCCCTCGATGTGATCTATCGAAGGGTCGACGACGATTTCCTCGACCCGCTGACCTTCAACGAGGACAGCGTGCTGGGCGTGCCGGGCATCATGGATGTCTACCGTTCGGGCGGGGTGACGATTGCCAATGCGCCAGGCACCGGCGTTTGCGACGACAAGGCGATCTATTCCTTCATGCCGGAGATCGTCGAATTCTACACCGGCGAGAAGCCGCTGCTTCCCAATGTCGAGACCCACCGCTGCGCCGACGAGGACGTGCGCGCCTATGTGCTCGACAACCTGCCTGAGCTGGTGGTGAAAGAAGTGCACGGATCGGGCGGCTACGGCATGCTGATCGGCCCGACTGCCTCGAAGAAGGAGATCGAGGCCTTTCGCAAGAAGATCGCCGCGAAGCCCGAAAACTACATCGCCCAGCCGACGCTGGCGCTCTCGACCTGCCCGATCTTCACCAAGAAGGGGCTTGCCCCGCGCCATGTCGACCTGAGGCCCTTCGTGCTCGTCTCGCCCGACAAGATCGATATCACGCCGGGCGGCCTGACGCGTGTCGCGCTCAAGAAGGGGTCGCTGGTGGTGAACTCCAGCCAGGGCGGCGGCACCAAGGATACATGGGTGCTTAAAGACTGATGCTGGGTAGGACCGCCAACGGACTGTTCTGGATGTTCCGCTATCTCGAGCGGGCCGAGAACACTGCGCGCCTGCTCGATGCGGGACTGCGCATGGCTCTCACCCGCGATCTGGTGACGGCGGAGGAGGAATGGCGTTCGGTTATGTCGACCGCCGGCCAGCGCGCGGCCTACGAAGCAAAGCATGGCACCTACACCGGCATGCAGGCGTGGAACTACATCCTGCGCGACAAGGAGAACCCGTCCTCGGTCCGCGCCATGTTCGGCGCGGTGCGCCAGAACGCTCGCCTCGCCCGCAACGCCATCAGCGGCGAATTGTGGGAAGCGATCAACGAGAACTGGCTCGAGATCGAGGACCAGCTGGCGCGCCCGGTCGGCGAAAACCGCGTGATGGACGTGGTGGCCACGATCCGCCGCGCGGGGACCATGGCGCATGGCGCGATGGAAGGCTCTATGCTGCGCGACGAAGGCTATCACTTTGGCCAGGCCGGAACCTTCCTCGAGCGCGGCGACAGCATCGCGCGCATCCTCGACATCAAATACTACCTGCTGCTGCCCTCGCTCTCCTATGTCGGGTCGAGCCTCGATACCGGCCAATGGGACCAGGTGCTGCGCTCGGTCTCGGGCGACAGGGCCTACCGGTGGCTCAACGCCGGCCAGATCGATTCGCGCGGGATTTGCGAATTCCTGATCCTCGACGATTGCTTCCCGCGCAGCCTCGCCTTCTGCCACCGCGAGCTGCGCGACAATCTCGCTGCGCTGGCCCGGCTGCATGGGACCGAAGGCGAATGCAACGCGCTGATGCGCGATGCCGACACGCGCCTGTCCGACCTCACCATCGATGACGTCTTCGACCAGGGGCTGCACGAGTTCCTCACCGGCTTCATGGCGTCAAACGCCGCGATCGGGAATGCGATCGCCACTGACTACCGGTTCCTTGCCTGATGCGCCTCTCGATCCGCCATACGACCCGCTACCGCTTCGAAACGCCCGTGGTGCACGCGCTGCAGCGGCTGCGCCTGACACCCAAGGAAACGCAGGGGCAGGAAATCCTCGATTGGGAAATGGAATACGAGCACGCCCATCCCGAGCTGACCTACGAAGACCAGCATCACAACACGGTGACGCTGGTCGCGGTGGAGCAGGGCGCGCAGGAAGTCCGCGTTACCTGCCGCGGTACGGTGGACACGCATGACCATGCAGGCGTTATCGGTCGCCACGCCGGGCACCTGCCCTTGTGGAGCTTTCTTGGCCAGACCGACCTGACGCGGCCCGGCCCGGGCATGCGCACGCTCGCTTCGGAAGTCATGAAGGCCGACGAGGACCGGATCGACGCGCTGCACCGCTTATCGGCCGCCATTCTCGACAAGGTGGCCTACAAGACCGGGACAACCCATTCGCGCACGGCGGCCGAAGAAGCCTTCGCGGCTGGAAACGGCGTGTGCCAGGACCACGCGCATATCTTCATCGGGATCGCGCGGTCGCAGGGCATCCCGGCGCGCTATGTCAGCGGGTACCTGATGATGAACGATCGGGTCGAGCAGGAGGCAGGCCACGCCTGGGCCGAAGCCTACGTCGACGAGCTCGGCTGGGTCGGATTCGACATTTCCAACGGTATCAGCCCCGATGCACGCTATGTTCGTGTTGCCACGGGCCGCGATTACCGCGATGCGGCACCGGTGACCGGAATTAGCTTCGGCGGCACCTCGACCGTGCTCGAAGTGGACGTTGCCGTGGAGCAGCAGCAAGTGCAGCAATAGCGCTGCCAGAAGGAACCGACCAACATGACCTATTGTGTGGGATTGATGCTCGACAAGGGCCTCGTCCTGATGAGCGATACGCGTACCAATTCGGGCGTCGACAACATCTCCGTCTTTCGCAAGATGTTCACCTGGAACGTGCCGGGCGAGCGCATCATCACGGTGATGACCGCCGGCAACCTCGCCAGCACGCAGGCGGTGATCAGCCAGCTCGAAGAACGGATGAAAGCGCCCGACGAGCGCGACAACATCCTGCTGCAATCGCCCACCATGTTCCAGGTGGCGACCGAGATCGGCAAGCTGCTGCGCACGATCATTTCCGAACGGCAGGACGCCAACGGGGTGAAGGGCAGAGGCCGCTTCACGGCCTCGATCATCGTGGCAGGCCAGATCGCCGGCATGGAGCCACGACTGTTCATGGTCTACCCGGAAGGCAATTTCATCGAGGCGAGCCAGGACACGCCCTTCTTCCAGATCGGCGAGACCAAATACGGCCGCCCGATCCTGATCCGCGGCTATGACCGGACCATGAGCCTCGAAGATGCGGTGAAGCTGGTCATGGTGAGCTTCGATTCCACGCTCAAGGCCAACTTGTCCGTCGGCCTGCCGCTCGACCTGCAGGTGATCGAGCGCGAAGCCTTTGCCGCTTCGCACGAACGCCGGGTGACGCACGAGGATCCGTACTTTCAGGCGATCTCGTCGAGCTGGGGCGATGCGCTCAAGAACGCGTTTCACTCGCTTCCGGACTACCAGTTCGGCCCGGACGAAAAGAAGTAGATCGGTTTCGGATCGAATGGAAAGCCTAGGAAATCCGGGGGGTTCCCGGACGTTGCTCGGTTAATCTCCGCATAGGTAGTGACCCGAATTCACCGACTCGGATCGTGGGTCCATGGGGATGTCCATGGAACAGCAGCAAACCCTCCACATCGTCGGTGGCTCGAGCCGTTCCCGAGCGGAACAGGCCCATCTGGGCTTCGATCTTGGCCACCATTGTGAAATCTACGCCGACGCGGCGGAACTGACCCAGCGTCCCCCCGGGCAGGGCGTCGTGCTGGCGCGCGACGACCCTGCCGATGGCGGGGCCGCGCGGGTCCTTCGCGGGCTTTCGGTCGAAGGGGTGTGGCTGCCCGTTGTCGCCACATCGCCCGACCCGCGGCCCGGGAACGTGGTCGCGGCGATCAAGGCCGGCGCGCTCGATTACATCAGCCTCCCCATCCGGCCCGAACGATTGCAGCAGGCCCTTTCTCGCATATCCCGCGAAGCCGATGCCTACGCCGCCACCCGCCGCAAGATGGTCGAAGCGCGCAGCCGGATCGCCAATCTCTCCCCCCGCGAGCGCGAAGTGCTCGACTGGCTGACCGAAGGCTGCAGCAACAAGGTGATCGCGCGCGAACTGCACATCAGCCCGCGCACCGTGGAAATCCACCGCGCCAACATGATGAGCAAGCTGGGCGCTGAGCATCCCTCGCAGGCGGTGCGCCTCAAGATCGAAGCGCATCTCGATGGCGGGTCGCAAGTGGTGATGGGCTAGGGCTTCGGCCCCGGCCACCTAGCGGCAGTAATTGCCGTCGCCGTATTCCAGGTGGAAATGGTCGTGGTGGGCCTTGTTGTAATCGGGGCCCAGGACGGTGCCGAAGCGCTTGCAGGCGCTGCGGTGGATCACGCGCAGGAACTCTCGTTCATCGCGCGAAGCGTTCCAGCCGGCCTTCACTGATACGCGCCGGCCATCGGCCAGCACGAAGGCAGCGACATCGATCGCCTCGGCCCGCGAATGGGCGCTGCGGCGGGCGGTGCCGGCGACATTGCGGCAGGAATAGCTGCCCATGGTCTCGATCCGCTGGAGCGGGCTGCCGAGGATCTGCTGCGCGGCGCGATCGACCCCGTAGCGCGCCCAGGCGGCGAAATTGTTGGCCAGCGGGCAGGCAACCGCGCCGAGGTTGGTGACCGTAAACTGGTGGCGATCCCCGCCGACACCGTCCAACTTCACGCTGTTCCGGGTCGAGCAGCCTGCGCCATAGAAACGGTCGGGCAGAGGGGCGAAGCGCGAGCCGGTCTTGCCGAGCTCCGCATGGCACTGGCGCGCATCCGGAGCGACGGCGGTGACGGTCTGCGAGCCCGATGTGCGGCCCGCCTGTTCCGGCGCGTTCGAAGAAGGAATTGCGCCGCATCCCGCCAGAGTGAGGAGAAGAAGAGAGAGAACGGGATGCGGTCGCATGCCCGTACTTTCACCGAAACATGGTTAATTTTTCGCTAACGCCCTTACGGCAAGGCGCGGGCGAGGCGTTTTCTGCCGGTCTATTCGGGCGCTTCGACCTGTTCCCACAGCTCGATCTTCACCCCGTCGGGATCGAGGATCCAGGCGAACTTGCCGTAGCCTTCATCGACATGGCCAAGGATTTCGACACCCATCGCGCGCAATTTCGCGACCATGCCGTCGCAATCGTCGACGCGCAGGTTGATCATGAAGCCGCCGCGCCCAGGCTTGATGTATTCCTCATCCGTGAAGTGGCTGATGAGCGAATAGGGCTTGTCGCCGGTTTCTTCCGACCAGTTTAGCTGCGGGCCGTATTCGCCATCGATGCCGAGCGTGTCGCGGTACCAGGCCCGCGTCGCCGCCGGGTCCTTCACCACGTAAAAGACCCCGCCCAGACCTGTCACCTTCGCCATCGCTCTCTCCTCTTCTTGCGCGGGCTCCTAGTACCCGCTCGCCTGCCCGTCCTTGCGCATTTCGGTCGCACCGGTCAGCACGCCCGTTTCCGGGTCGCGGGCAATCGCCTGGTAGCCGCCGAACATGATGCCGTTGTCGACCACCTCGACCTTGTGGCCCATGGCGCGCAAGGCCTCGATCGTCTCGGCCGGGATGCCGGGCTCGACATAGACCGTACCGAGCGGGTCGGCGCTGGGGCCGGTCAGCGCCTCGGTCGGCTGGCGGCCGCCATCGTGGTTGAAGCGCGCAGCATCGCCCGCTTCCTGCAGGTTCATGCCATAGTCGACGATGTTGACGAGGATCTGCACATGGCCCTGCGGCTGCATCCCGCCGCCCATCAGGCCCAGGGTCATGTAGGGCTTGCCATCCTTCTTCACGAAGGCCGGGATGATGGTGTGGAAGGGCCGCTTGCCCGGCTCGTAGGCGTTGGGGTGCGCGGGATCGAGGCTGAACAGCTCGCCGCGGTCCTGGAACATGAAGCCGGTGCCGGGCGCCACCAGCCCGCCGCCCATGCCGCGGTAATTCGACTGGATGAGGCTGACCATCAGTCCCTCACCATCGACCACCGTCATGTAGGTGGTGTCGCCGGGGCCTTCGAGCTTGGGTTCGCCGGGACCGAATTCGGGCGTGGCCTTGGCCGGGTCGATAAGGGCGAAGCGTTCGCGGCCGTATTCCTCGCTCAGCAGCGCTTCGGGGAAGGGCGCAAAATCGGTGTCGGCGTAGAAGCGCGCGACATCGGCGTAGGCGAGGCGCTTGGCCTCAACCATGTAGTGCAGCGCTTCGGGGCTACCGCGTTCCCATTGCGAGAGGTCGATGTTCTTGAGGATGTTGACCATCTGCAGCGCGGCAAAACCCTGCCCGTTGGGCGGCAGTTCGCACAGCTCGTAGCCGTCCTTGTATTCCGCGCAGGCAGGCTCGACCCAGTCGCTGGTGTGGGTGGCGAAATCCTCGCGTGTGAAGGCGCTGCCCTGTTCCTGAAGGTAGCCGACCATGACGTCGGTCATGGCTCCATCGTAGAAGGCATCGCGGCCCTCGCGCCCGATGGCCTCCAGCGTGTTGGCAAGGTCGGGATTGGCGAACATCTCGCCCACTTCGGGCGCGGCGCCATCGGCGAACCAGACCTTCTTCGCGTTCTCGAATTCGAAGGGATAGGCTTCCTGCCGCGCGGTATAGGCGCGCAGCGCACGGTCGAGATACATGCCGATCACTGGCGCAATCGGATGGCCTTCGCGGGCGTAGCGCACGGTCGGGGCGAGGATATCGGCCATCGAAAGCGAGCCGAACTTCGCGTGCATGGCGAACCAGGCGTCGACCGTACCGGGGATGGTCACCGGCAGCGGCCCGACCGGGGGCAGGGCATCCGCCCCGTCCAGCTTTTCGAGCAGTTGGTCGAGCGTCTGGCCCTTGGGGCTGCGGCCCGATCCGTTGATGCCGTGCAGCTTGCCGGTCTTGGGATCGTAGATGATCGCGTAAAGGTCGCCGCCGATGCCGTTGCCGGTCGGCTCCATCAGGCCGAGCGCGGCGTTGGCTGCAATTGCTGCATCGACCGCGTTGCCGCCGGACTTCAGGATATCGAGCGCGATCTGCGTTGCGAGCGGGTGGGCGGTTGCCGCCATGCCGTTCTTCGCGACCACGGGGCTGCGTGCCCAGTTTGCGCCCACCGGACGCCCGCCGCCGCCGATCTGTTCCTCGACCGAAGGCGTCTCTGCCGCCTCCTGCGCCTGCGCCGGAGTGGAGGTGAGGGCGAGGGCCGCTACGCCCGCCAGTATCGCTCGCATGTGTGTCTCCTCTGTTGGGAGACGGTGTGGCGAAGCCGGGTCAGGCTGGCAAGGGGCGCTCGCCCGTCGCGGTGGCCTTGCTGACCAGCCAGATGGCGAGCCAGGCGGCGATGAAGCCGGGGACGATCTCGTATAGCCCCTGTTCCATGCCCGGCAGCTGCGCGTTCCAGCCCAGCGCAATCCACGCCATCACGACGGCCGCCCCGGTCACCAGCCCTGCCACTGCGCCCGCGCCGGTCATCCGATCCCAGGTCAGCGAGAGGATGATGAGCGGGCCGAAGGCCGCGCCAAAGCCTGCCCAGGCGTTGGAAACGAGGCCCAGCACCTGGCTTTCGGGATCGCTCGCAATGGCGATGGCGGAAAAGGCGACCAGCGCCACGCAGACGCGGCCGACATTCACGCTCTCGCGTTCCGATGCGTTGCGGCGGAAGAACAGCTTGTAGAAATCCTCGGTCAGCGAGCTGGAGGCGACCAGCAGCTGCGAGCTGATCGTCGACATGATCGCAGCGAGCAGCGCGGCCAGCAGGAAGCCGGTGATGATGGGCGAGAACAGCAGGTTTGCGAGCACGATGAAGATCGTCTCCGGATCGTCCACCACGATGCCGTTGCGCTCCACGAAGGCGCGGCCTGCAAGGCCGATGCCGATCGAGCCGATGAGCGCGACACCCATCCAGGTCATGCCGATGGTGCGCGCCGGTTTCACCTTCTCGACCGTGTCGATGGCCATGAAACGCACGATGATATGCGGCTGGCCGAAATAGCCGAGCCCCCAGGTGACGGCGCTGACGAACCCCAGTGCGGTAAGGCCGGCGGTCAGGCTGAGGAAGCCGTCGACCGGCACCTCGGTCAGCGATCCGCCCGCACTTCCGCCTTCGCCGAACATCACGACCAGCGGCATGACGACCAGCGCCACGACCATGATCAGGCCCTGGACGAAATCGGTGAGGCTGACGGCAAGGAAGCCGCCCACCATGGTGTAGGCCAACACGACCCCGGCGGTGATCCAGATGCCGAGCATGTAGTCGCTCATGCCCACTTCGCCGAAGAGCCCGGCAAAGCTGGTCTCGAACAGCTTGCCGCCGCCCACGAGACCCGCCGCAGTGTACACCGCGAAGAACACCACCACGATCAGCGCGGACACGACCCTCAGCGCCACCGCCTTGTCGGGGAAGCGGTTGGCGAGGAATTCGGGGATCGTCAGCGCGTTGCCGTAGCTTTCGGTCTGCGCGCGCAGGCGCGGGGCGACGATGTACCAGTTGGCGAGGGCACCGATAAACAACCCGATACCGATCCACGCTTCGACAAGGCCGCTTGCGTAGAGCGCGCCGGGCAGGCCGAGCAGCAGCCAGCCGCTCATGTCGGAGGCACCGGCAGAGAGCGCGGCAACCGCAGGGGGCAGGTTGCGCCCTGCCAGCAGGTAGCCCTCGCTTGTGTCGGTCGAGCGCTTCCAGGCCCACAGGCCGATCGCGATCATGAGAATAAAGTATAAGGCGAGCGAAATATATGTACCGGTCTGCATGGCGCGCCACCTAACAGACTGCCCTGGCGCTGGCCACCGTAGCGGCCGCGCGCCACCTCAATCGGTATCGGGCCAGTCTGCCGGATCGATGATCTGCTGCGCGCGCGCCTTGTCGGCCTCGCTCCAGCCTTTCCACGCACCCGAAGAGCGCTTGATGGTCTTGTGGCCGCGCACGATGGGATCTTCCGCGCCGAAGTTGTGGGGTTTTTCCCCGAAGGCCAGCATATCGGCGTGCCAGGCGAGGCCCAGTTTCGCGAGCGCCGGGGCAAACTCGCCTTCCGGGTTGTCGCACAGCGCAGAGTAGCGCACCGAAGCGCAGCGATCAGCCGCGCTCTCGGCAAAGGCGCGCATGGCCTCGAAATTGCGCCGGACATAGAGAAGCGCCGCGCCGAGGAGGTCGTCCTCGCCATCGAGCTGCCATCCGCGCTCGGCGAGCGAATGGGCCGCGTCCCACGGGTGCCGCCAGACAAGGAGGTAACGGGGGCGCTGCGCAAACAGCGCGTCGATCGCGTCGACACCTTCGGTGTAGGGCGGGGTCTTGTCGGCCCAAACCGGCTTGCCCTGCGCGATGCGGAAGGCCTCGTGCAGCTCGCCGGCCTTGCGGGCGAGGTCGGCTACGGCCGCGGGGCGGTCAAAACCAAGGCCCTCGTATCCGGCGAGCACATCCGGATCCTGCGCCATGCTGGCGTACTGGCTGATGAAAAAGCTTTCGGGCGGGCAGGCAATCTCGGGATGCGAATTGAGCATCCGGCGGACAAGCGAGGTGCCCGATCGCATCGGCCCGAGCACGAACAGCGGGTGCTGGCATTGCTCGTGCTCGCCCAGCACCACAGCGTGCTGCTGGACCACCATGCGCGGGCGGCCCACATAGCTTTTGAAGCGGTTCCAGGTCCGGCGCAGCGACGGCATGGGATGCACCTATGCCGCGCTGCAATCCGAATGCAAGCCGCAGGCCCGATCAGCCCTGTGCGGCGCGCTTGGCGCGCTTGCGCTCGTGCGGGTCGAGGATGGCCTTGCGCAGGCGGATGCTTTCCGGCGTCACTTCGACCATTTCGTCATCGTCAATGTAGGCGATGGCCTGTTCGAGCGTCATGACGCGCGGCGGGGTGAGGCGGATGGCGTCGTCCTTGCCGGTCGAACGGAAGTTCGTCAGCTGCTTCGACTTCATCGGGTTCACTTCGAGATCGTCGGGCTTGGCGTTCTCGCCGATGATCATGCCTTCGTAAATCTTCGCCTGCGGGCGGATGAACAGCTCGCCGCGCTCTTCCAGCGCGTTGAGCGCGTAGCCCACCGCTTCACCCGGAACCATCGAGATCAGGACGCCGTTCTGGCGGCCTTCGATCGGACCGCGGTAGGTGTCGTACTTCTCGAACAGGCGGTTCATGATACCGGTGCCGCGCGTGTCGGAGAGGAATTCGCCGTGGTAGCCGATGAGGCCGCGCGAGGGGGCGGAGAAGGTGATGCGGGTCTTGCCCTGGCCCGAGGGGCGCATTTCGGTAAGCTCGGCCTTGCGGCGCTGCATCTTCTCGACAACCGTGCCCGAGTGTTCGTCGTCCACGTCGATGACGACCGTTTCGAACGGCTCCATGCGCTGGCCGTTCTCTTCACGGAACAGCACGCGCGGGCGGCTGATGCCGAGTTCGAAGCCTTCGCGGCGCATCGTTTCGATCAGCACGCCGAGCTGGAGTTCGCCGCGCCCGGCCACTTCGAAGCTGTCCTTGTCGTCGCTTTCGGTGATGCGGATGGCGACGTTGGTTTCGGCTTCGCGGTAGAGACGGTCGCGGATCATGCGGCTCGTCACCTTGCTGCCTTCGCGGCCGGCAAGCGGGCTGTCGTTGACCGAGAACTGCATGGCGAGCGTCGGCGGGTCGATCGGCTGTGCGGCGATCGGTTCCTTCACCGCCGGATCGGCAATGGTGTTCGACACGGTGGCCTTTTCGAGACCTGCGAGCGCGATGATGTCGCCAGCCTCGGCGTGGTCGACCGGCACGCGGTCGAGCCCGTCGAAGCTCAGCAGCTTGGTCGCGCGGCCGACTTCGATGACATTGCCATCGGCGTCGAGCGCGTGGATCGGATCGTTGACGTCGATCTTGCCCGACTGGACTCGGCCCGTGAGCACGCGGCCCATGAAGTTGTCGCGATCGAGCAGCGTGGCAAGGAAGCTGAACGGCGCTTCGGTGTCGAGGCCGGGGGCGGGCACGTGGTCGACGATCAGCTTGAACAGCGGTTCGAGGTTGCCTTCGCGGGCGTGCTCGTCGTCGCTGGCGTAGCCATCGCGGCCCGAAGCCCAGAGCGAGGGGAAGTCGAGCTGGTCGTCGTCGGCATCGAGGCTGGCGAACAGGTCGAACACTTCGTCGAGCACGGCCTGCGGGCGCGCATCGCCGCGGTCGATCTTGTTGACGACCACGATCGGGCGAAGGCCGAGGGCGAGCGCCTTGCCGGTGACGAACTTGGTCTGCGGCATCGGGCCTTCGGCGCTGTCGACCAGCAGGATGACGCCATCGACCATCGAGAGGATGCGTTCGACCTCGGCGCCGAAGTCGGCGTGGCCGGGCGTGTCGACGATGTTGATGCGCGTGCCGTTCCATTCGACGCTGGTGCACTTGGCGAGAATCGTGATCCCGCGTTCCTTTTCCAGGTCGTTCGAATCCATCGCGCGCTCTTCGACGCGCTGGTTTTCGCGGAAGGTGCCCGATTGGCGGAAAAGCTGGTCGACAAGGGTGGTCTTGCCGTGGTCGACGTGGGCGATGATCGCCACGTTGCGCAGGTCGCGGGACATGGATGTGTGCTTTCTGTTAGCGTGCCGTAGCGTCAACGCTTGAGCGGCACGAGACGTTTCGGGCGCGCCCCTACCTTAGATGCTGCATTGCGGCAAGATGCTCCTGTGTAACGCGAAAACCACACCGGTCGTACCAGCTAATGCGCTCGTCGGGTAAACGCTTGAGAGGTACTGCGAGTCTGGTACCTCGCCGCCCGCTTGCGTGCTTTTGGGGGATTGCGCAGCAACCCGAAAATACGTCTTGAGAGAAGAGGACCTTTCATGAAATTCACGACCTTCGGCCGCACCGCGACCGTGCGTACCACTCTGCTTGCCGGCGCCGCAGTGCTCGCGCTTCCGACCGCCGCCCAGGCGCAGGATGCCGGCACCGATGACGAAGAGGTTGCAGCACCCAGCACCGACAACGTCATCATCGTTACCGCTACCAAGCGCGAACAGACCCTCCAGGAAACTCCCGTCGCTGTCAGCGTCACGACCTCGGAAACCATCGAGCGTGCGCAGATCCGCGACATCGCCGATCTTTCGACCGTCGTTCCCTCGCTGCGCGTGAGCCAGCTGCAGAGCGCGTTTGCGACCAGCTACTCGGTTCGCGGCTTCGGCACGGACGGCAACAACATCGGCCTTGAACCCTCGGTCGCCATGTTCGTCGACGGCGTCTATCGCAGCCGTGCCATCGCCCAGATCTCGGACCTTCCCGACATCCAGCGCGTGGAAGTCCTGCGCGGCCCGCAGTCGACCCTGTTCGGCAAGAACGCCAGCGCCGGCGTGATCTCGATCGTCACCAAGGAGCCGCAGTTCGACTTCGGCGGCATGGTCGAAGCAAGCTACGGCAATTACGACGCCATCGTCGCCAAGGGCTACGTCACCGGTCCGATCAGCGATTCGATCGCCTTCAGCGCCGGCGCCGGCATCAACAAGCGCGACGGTTACCTGACCAACGGCGTGAACGGCGAAGACATCAACGACCGTGACCGCTGGTTCACCCGCGGCCAGCTGCTGTTCGACAACGGCGGCCCGCTGCGCGTCCGCGTGATCGGCGACTACGACAGCATCGAAGAGCGTTGCTGCGGCGTCGTCAACGTGCGTCCCTCGGCCGAGATCGGTGCGATCCAGCTGCTCGGCGGCCGCGTCAACGATTTCCAGAACAACCCCGATGGCGACGTTGTCTTCACCGATGTCGACCCGATCAACCGCATCGAGAACTACGGTATCTCGGGCCAGATCGAATACGACTTCGGCGCGGTCAGCGTGACCTCGATCACCGCCTATCGCGAAACCAGCCTGATGGCCGACCAGGACGTCGACTTCACCAGCTTGCCCGCGGTGACCGGCGCCAACATCGGCGATGCCGACATCAACACCTTCACGCAGGAACTGCGCATCGCATCGGACTTCGACGGTCCGTTCAACTTCCTGCTTGGTGCCTACTACTTCGACGAGCGCGTCGATACGTCGGACAGCATCGTCTACGGCCCGGGCTTCCGCCCCTATGCCGACCTCCTGCTGCAGGGTGCCACCGGCGGCACGCTTAACGCGGCTACGCTGGAAGGCACGATCTCGGCACTGACCGGCCAGAACTTCACGAACCAGTTCTTCGCCACCGGCCAGGGCTTCTTCAACAACATCGTCCAGGACAACGAAGCCTTCTCGATCTTCGGCAACGTCGATTTCGAGATCACCGACGGCCTCGTCCTGACGCTGGGTGGTAACTACACCAAGGACAAGAAGCAGATCGTCACCAACTCGGTGAGCACGGACGTGTTCTCGAACGTCGATCTGGTCGCAGTCGGCAACACCGCGATCTTCGCTGGAGCGTTCCAGCAGGGCGTGGCGCAGCAGGTTTGCCTTGCCGCTCCGGCAGGCTTCTGCGCGGGTCCGCTCGCTACGGACGCTGAAATCGCAGCCTTTGCTGGCCTGAGCCCGGCAGGCTTCGCCGCCATCCAGGCCGGTGTGCAGCCGGTGGCACAGGCGTTTGCCGATGCGAACGACACCAACCCGGCGGTCAACCCGCTGCTGGCACTGACCCCGTTCCAGTTCCTGCCGCCGCTGCAGAACTGCCCGAACTCGGTCGAAAGCTGCTCGACCAACGACGACGATGTCAGCTGGAACGTGCGTCTCGCTTACGAGATCTCGCCCAACCTGAACATCTACGCCAGCTGGGCGACGGGCTACAAGGCGCCGAGCTTCAACCTGTCGCGTGACAGCCGTCCGCTTCCGGCCGACTTCGCTGCGCTCCAGGCTGGTGGTCTTGCCGTCACAAACCTGCGTCCCGGTACGCGTTTCGCGAATGCCGAGAACTCGGAAGTCTTCGAAATCGGCCTGAAGGCCAACTGGGACCGTGCGGCTGCAAACCTCACGATCTTCCAGCAGTCGATCAAGGACTTCCAGGCGAACGTCTTCACCGGCACCTCGTTCATCCTCGCCAACGCGGGTGAGCAGGAGACCTTCGGCGTCGAATTCGACGGCCAGTTCTTCGCCAGTGACTCGCTGACGCTGAACGTCGCGCTGACCTACCTCGATGCGCAGTACAAGAGCTTCCCGAACTCGCCGGTCGGCGACCTGACGGGTGAACAGGTTGCGGGCGTGCCCGAACTGTCGGCCGTGTTTGGCGCTCAGTACGACAAGGAAGTGAACTCGAACGGCGATCGCATCATCCTGCGCGGCGACTTCTCCTACCAGTCGCCGGTCCAGATCCTCGATGGCCTGACGAACTTCATCGTCACCGATCCGGCCACGGGTATCAGCGACTTCGCACCGGCCCGCGCCGCTGCCTCGCAGTTCAAGCGCGAGGTGAACAGCCTGAACGCCTCGATCACCTATGCCTTCGACATGGGTCTCGAAGTGACGGCTTGGGCGCGCAACCTGCTGGACGATCGTTACATCACCACGATCTTCCCGGCTGTTGCCCAGGGCCAGGCCATCTCGGGTTACCCGAACCAGCCGCGCACCTACGGCGT
Source organism: Qipengyuania flava (assembly GCF_019448255.1). NCBI lineage: Bacteria > Pseudomonadati > Pseudomonadota > Alphaproteobacteria > Sphingomonadales > Erythrobacteraceae > Qipengyuania > Qipengyuania flava. The sequence continues at coordinate 2,287,130 of NZ_CP080410.1, read as the reverse complement.
GGCCGCTCGCTTCCGCTTCTGATCGGAACGCGACAATCGAACAGGGGAAGGGGGGCTTCGGCTCCCCTTTTCTTTTGCTTAGTGTCCGGGCGGGTCGGGCCAAGGGGGTTACGCTGGCCTGCTAGCGGGCAGGCCCATAGCACGTCATCAGGCAGCCTGGCCCCGCCACGCTTGCGCGGCGAGGCATTCCGGCGGTCCTTGAAGAGAACGGCGGGTGCTAGAGCGCCCTCAGCGCCTGCGCGGGCTTGGCCCTCAGCAGCGGGAGCGAGGCGCCCAGTGCGAAGGCCAGCACCACAGCGATACCCAGGCCCAGCACGGCGAGGATCTCGCCCCAGTCGGGCAGCCAGTCGAATTCGAACAGCTGCGTGACGACCAGCCAGGCGGCAAGGCTGCCGATGCCCAGCGCCACGAAAGCGAGCGCGCCGGCGAGCACCACGTACTCGATCAGCTGCATCAGCAGGATCTGCCGCCGGTCCGCGCCCAGTACGCGCAGCACGACGGTGTCATAGGTGCGCGCGGCGCGGGCTGCGGCAATGGCGCCCAGCAGCACGGCAAGGCCGGCCAGTACGGCCACGCTCGCCGCGGCAAGCGTTGCAACGCCGACTTGCTCAAGGATGGTGCGCGCCTGTTCCAGCACGCCGCCGACTTCGATCACCGAGGTGGAAGGCAGGGCAGCGACCAGCGATTGCAGCAGTGGCCCGGTGGGCGTGCCTTCGCTCAGCTCGACCGTGGCCGCGAGATTGTGCGGCGCATCGCGAAGAGCGTTGGGGCTGAACACGAAGACGTAGTTGAAGCCCATGCTCTCCCAGTCGACCATGCGGGTGTTCGCCACGCGAACCGTGCGTTCGATGCCCAGGACGCCAAAGGTCATGGTGTCGCCGATTTCGAGCCCTGCGGCCTCGGCAAAGTCCTCATCCAGCGAAACCAGCGGTTCGCCCTCGTAGAACGGGCCCCACCATTCGCCGGACGTCAGTTCGTTGCCTTCAGGAAGTGTGTCGGAATAGGTAAGGCCGCGCTCGCCGCGCAGGGCCCAGGCCCCGTCGGGAATCTCGGTGAGGTCGGCGGTGCGCGTCATCGCGCCTTCCGGACCATAGGCGAGCACCGTTCCGCGCAGAGCGGGGACCGTGCGCCAGCTCGCCTCAGGATCGGCTTGCTGGATGAGCCCCTCGAATTCCTCGACCTGCCCAAGCGGGATATCGAGCACGAAGTAGTCGGGCGCCTGGTCGGGCACGCGCTTCTCGATATTCCCGTCGAGCGCGCTCTGCACCCCGGCGAGCAGCACGAAGGAAGCAAGGCCGAACCCAAGCGCGGTGACGAGGGCTCCGGTCGATGAGCCGGGACGGTGAAGGTTGGCGAGCGCGTTGCGCGCGACCGGGCTGCTGGGGCGCGGGAGTGCGCCGGCAAGCTTGCGAATGCCTATTCCCAGCAGCGCCAGCAGGCCGAGAATGGCCGCCGCGCCCGCAAGGAAGCTTCCCGAAAGGATCGGCCGCTCGGCCGTGATCAGCGCCAGCGCGACAATCGCGGCCAGCCCGCCGCCGACCAGCATCAGCGCCTGCGGATCGCGCGCCAGCGGGGCAACACGCGCGCGCATCAGCGCCATGGCCGGGAAATGCCGCGCGCGCAGCAGTGGCGGGGCGGCGAAGACCAGCGCGACCAGCATGCCGTAGGCCAGCGCGAGCAGGATCGCGCCCGGATCGATCACAAGCCCGCTCGAGACGGGGAGCAATCCCTGAAGCGCCGCGCCGAGGATCGGCACCAGCGCCACGCCGACCACGATCCCGGCAAGGCTCCCGGCGAGCGACGCGGCGACGATCTGAAGCGCGTAGATGCGCGCGATATCGGTGCTGCTTGCGCCCAGGATCTTGAGCGTCGCAATGCCCTGGCGCCGCGCGTCGAGATAGGAGGTGACGCCCCCGCCAATGCCGATCCCGGCAATGACCAGCGCGGCAAGGCCGACAAGGGTGAGGAATTCGCTCATCCGGCCGACGAAGCGGTCGGTCCCGGGGGCGGCGCGGTCGGCGGTGTCGATGTCGAACCCGGCTTCGGGGAATTGCTCCTCCAGCGCTTCCTCGGTCGCCTCGAAGTCGCGCGTGGTGTCGAAGCGCACGCGGGTTTTCGACTGGTACATCGACCCCGGCGCAATCAGGCCGGCCCGCGCGGGCAGGTCCTCGGCCACGATGACCGTGGGACCGAGCTGGAAGCCTTCGCCAAGCCGGTCGGGCTCGGTCTCGATGATGCCGCCAACGCTCAGCGTCTGCGTGCCGATGGCGATGCTCTCGCCCGGTTCGGCGCCCAGGCGGTCGGCCGCGCCCTGCGACAGCCAGGCCTCGTTCGGGCCCGGCGCGCCCACAGAGCGCCCGTCGGTGAGGGTCAATTCGCCGTAGAGCGGATAGGCGCCGTCAATCGCTTTCAGCTCGATAGGCGCGGCCTGCTCGTCATAGCGGGCCATGGCCTGGAGGCGTGTGCCGGACGAGACATCGCCCAGTTCTTCAAGGGCGGCGCGTTCCTCCTCGTTGAGGCCGCGCTGCCACAGTTCGATCTGCATATCGCCGCCGAGATACTCCCGGCCGTTGGCTTCGATCTCGCGCTCGATCGCTGCGGTCAGCGAGCCGATGGCGGCCAGCGCCCCGGTGCCGAGGAAGAGGCAGACGAGCAGCAGGCGCAGGCCGCGAAAACGCGCGTTCAGATCGCGCCGCGCGATGCGCCAGGCAGTGCCCCAGCTCATGCGGCGGCCGCGCTTGCCGCGGTGTCGCTGGCGATGCGCCCGTCGCCCAGCTGGAGCACGCGCCCGCAATGTTCGGCCAGTTCGGGATCGTGGGTGATGACCAGCAGCGTTGCGCCGGTTTCCTCGCGGCGCGAGAACAGCAGCTCGACGATTTCGTGGCCGGTCGCCGCATCGAGGTTGCCGGTCGGCTCGTCCGCGAAGACAAGGGCAGGGCGCGGGGCGAGCGCTCGGGCAATCGCCACGCGCTGCTGCTCGCCGCCCGAAAGCTGCTGCGGATAATGATCGAGCCGGTGGCCGAGGCCGACCGCTTCGAGTTCGGCCTTGGCGCGTTCCTGCGCATCGGTCGCGCCTGCCAGCTCCATCGGCGTTGCCACGTTTTCAAGCGCCGTCATGGTCGGCAGCAGGTGGAAGGCCTGCAGCACGATGCCGATACGCCCGCGGCGGGCATGGGCCAGCGCGTCCTCGTCCATGGCGGCGAAATCCTCGCCTGCCACTTCCAGCGTGCCGCCGGTCGCGCGTTCGAGGCCGGAGAGCACCGCCATGAGCGAGCTCTTGCCTGAGCCGGACGGTCCGAGCAGGGCAACGGTCGATCCGCGCGCGATATCGAGGTCGATACCGCGCAGGATTTCGACCGGCGCTTCGCTCGTGCCGAGGGTGAGGGTAAGGTTACGTGCGGAAATCGCGGGTTGAGAGTTTGTCACGAGGCTGCGATGGCATGGGGGCAAAGGTTGCACAAGGAAACTCGCCGATGCGTCTGAGGCATTTGTCGATAATGGTAATCGCTTTCACCCTCGTCTCCTGCGGGACGTCAGAGGACGTCGCGCCGGTCGAAGGCAGCGCGGCTGAGGCCCCTGAAGCCGTAGCGGATATCGTGGTGGAGGGTCCCGAACGGCGCATCCTAGCCTTTGGCGACAGCCTGTTCGCAGGCTACGGCCTTGAAGAGCAGCAGGGCTATCCCGAACAGCTCGAAGACGCGATGCGCGCGCGCGGCATCAACGCGCGGGTGATCGACGCGGGCGTTTCGGGCGACACCAGCGCGGCGGGTCGCCAGCGGCTCGCCTTCACGCTGGACGCGCAGGAGACGAAGCCCGACCTCGTTCTCCTCGAACTGGGCGGCAACGACATGCTGCGCGGCATCCAGCCCGACCAGACCCGTGCCAATTTCGAAGCCATGCTGCAGGAACTGCAATCCCGCGAGATCCCGGTGCTGCTGATGGGCATGCGCTCACCGCCCAATTACGGGCCGGAATACCAGCAGCAGTTCGACGGCCTCTATGGCGACCTCGCGCAGGAATACGGCGCGTCGCTGGTGCCGTTCTGGCTGGAGAGCATTTACGAGGACCCGAGCTTGTTCCTCGAAGACCGCATCCACCCGACGGCCGAAGGCATCGCCGCGCTGGTGAACGATACGGTGGATGACGTTGAAGGTGCGCTGCCGACCGCCGACTAGGCGCGTTCGACGGCGCCGCCGCTTACCCGCCAGATCGCCGCTTCGCCGGCAATCGTGCTGAAGGGGGCGGGCTCCGTGCCCGTCATCCAGACCTGTGCCCCACTGGTGCGCAGCTGGTCGAACAGCGCCGCGCGGCGGACCGGATCGAGATGGGCTGCGACTTCATCGAGCAGCAGAAGACTGGGACGCCCGCGCGCGGCCAGCGCAGCGTGGGCGAGAGTCATGGCAACGAGCATGGCCTTCTGCTCGCCGGTTGAGCTTTGCGCCGCTGGAACACGCTTGGCGGCGTGGATGACTTCCAGCTCGTCGCGGTGGGGGCCAGACAGGGTGCGCTGCGCCGCGCGGTCGCGCGCGCGGTTATCGTAAAGCGCCTGGCTGAGGCCGTCGGCGTGATCGGGTGCGCCGGGCTGGTAGGTGAGGGCCGGGCGGGCAAAGGGTTCCGACGGCATTTCAGCGAGCCGCACCGCCAGCGTTTCGACCAGCCGCGCGCGGCCCTGCATCAGCGCCGAGCCATGCTCGACCATTTGCGCCTCGATCGCGTCGAGCCAGGCGCTTTCCGGCTCGCGCATGTCGGACAGGAGGCGGTTCCGCTCACGCAGGGCGCCTTCGTAGCGCGCGGCGTGGGCTGCGTGCGCTGGGTCGAGCGCAAGCGCGAGGCGGTCCATATAGCGCCGACGGTCGCCCGCCGGCCCTGTAAACAGGCCGTCCATGGCAGGGGTAAGCCAGGTGACCGCGAGCCATTCGCCGAGCCGGGTCGCGGGTGCTTCCGCCCCGCTGATGCGCACCTTGCGGCGGCCGGGGTGCGCGCTCTCGGAGTAGGTGCCCAAACGGATAGTTGCGCCGTCCTGCAATAAATCTGCACCCACAGTGAAACCATTTGCGCTGTCGCTGCGAACAACATCGGCAAGTGCGGCGCGCCTCAATCCGCGGCCGGGCGACAGCAGCGACAGGGCTTCCAGGATATTGGTCTTCCCCGCGCCGTTTTCGCCCACCAGCAGGTTGAAGCGTGCCGTGCCCGACAGGTCGGTTTCGGCATGGTTGCGAAAGTTGGAAAGGGCAATTCGATCGAGCGCCATAAGCGCTTCGGGCGATAGCGCGGGTGGCCTTGCGCCGCCACTTGAAACGCCAGTTTCCAAAAGTTGGGAAAATATCCCAACCTTTCGGATTGATGAACGAAGCCCGGACCTGCTGTTCAGTTAAGAATGGCTGAAATCCGCCATTTTTCGAGTTTGGCACGCCCATTGCATTGTATTGGGCATCCCGGATGGTCCGGGACAAAACGAACCAAGGATCAAGGAGTTACCAAATGTCTGTTCTCGACTACGCAAGCAACAAGGCCGTCGCAGCCGTCTTCGCTCTCAGCGTCTCGGCAATGTTCATGGCCGCCGCCATCGTCCCCGCAAGCCCCGCAGGTCTGATCGCCTGATTGCCGGCAAAACCCCACACAACGCTTCTCTAAGGAAAGGAACTATGTTTAGCTCGGACAACAGCAGCAAGCTTTTCGCCGCTGCCTTCTCGCTGGCCCTCTCGGCCGCTTTCTTCGCCACGGCCATCATCCCGGCCTCGCCCAATGGACTGATCGCATGAACGACCTGAAGTTCCGTGAAAACGACCACGCCGTTCGCCCCGCCAAGAGCTTCGCGCTCGACCGCAGCAACGGCAAGCTGATGGGTGTCTGCTCCGGCATCGCCCGTTACTTCGGCATCGACGCCACCTGGGTCCGCCTGGGCTTCGTCGCAGGAGCGCTGCTCGGTTTCGGCAGCTTCATCCTGATCTACCTGGCAATCGCCCTGATTGCCGACTGAGCACGGCCGAACGCCAGACCGACCCGGTTTTCATTCGGGCGGCCGTGCCCACCAGAACTGAGAAAACCGGGAGGGGCCATCGGGCCCCTCTAGTGATTCCGGCCTAGACTTGCATCTGGGCCAGGCGAGTTACATCGCCGAAATGCCGCCATCGAGCTTGAGCTCCGCACCGGTCATGAAGCGGCTTTCGTCGCTTGCGAGATAGACCACTGCGTTGGCGATATCGTTGGGTTCGCCCACGAACTTCAAGGGGATCTGCCGCGCCAGCTTGTCCATCAGCACACCCTTGTCGAGATTGTGGTTCTTCGCCGTCCCGTCGAGGATGGGCGTGTCGACGAAGGTCGGGTGAACCGAATTGCAGCGGATCTGCATGTTGTTCTTCGCGCAGTGCAGGGCGATCGATTTCGACAGCATCCACACGCTCGCCTTGGAGGCGTTGTAGGCGGGCATGGTGTCGCTGGCGATCAGGCCGGCGATGCTGGAGATGTTCACGATCGAACCCGGCGCGTGTTCGCGCATCAGCGGCAGCGCCTTCTGGCAGCCGTGGAAGATCGAATCGACATTGACCGCAAAGCAGCGCTTCCAGTCGTCGAAATCGCAGGTCTCGATATTGCCGCCAACGCCAATGCCGGCGTTGTTGACGAGGACGTTGAGCCCGCCGATCTGCTCGCGCGCCGCGTCGACGGCGGCTTCCCAGGCCTGAGGATCGGTGACGTCGTGCTGGATCGATGCGGCCGTGCCGTCACCCAGTTCGGCGTTGATCAGCGCAGCGGTTTCGGCAGCCCCATCGCCGTTGATGTCAGTGCACAGCACCCGCGCGCCTTCTTCGGCGAGCCGCATCGAATGCGCCCGCCCCAGTCCCTGCGCTGCGCCCGTCACCAGTGCCAGCTTGCCTGCGCACCTACCTGCCATAACTCACTCTCCTGCCAGTAATCCCTGTCCCAGCAGCAAGAGCATGCGCACGTCGATCCCGCAACCGTCTGCGCGCTTGTCGGCAATAAAGCTCGCGATGTCGGCCAGGGGGACGCGGTGCACGGTGATGTTCTCGCCCGCCACGCCGCCGCCGTCGCCGACGCGGGTGAGATCGCGCGCGCGAACCAGGGTGAAGCTTTCGCTGACCATCCCGGGCGAGGACCAGAAGGTGCCCATGTCCTCGAGCACGGCGGCGCGGTAGCCGGTTTCCTCTTCCAGTTCGCGTCCGGCCGCGGCGAGCGGGTCCTCGCCCTCGAAGTCGTCCTCGTCGCCGATCAGCCCTGCGGGTAGCTCGATACAAGGCTGGCCCAGGGGCACGCGGTATTGCTCTACGAGAAGAACGTGATCCTCATCATCGACCGCCAGGATGACGGCCGCACGGATGTTGCGCGGGCGGCCGACATACTCCCACCGGCCGCGCTTCTTGGTGGTGATATACTTGCCCTGCCAGACGATCTGCTCGTCTGCGTCGTGGTCGGGAACGCCCATTCTCAGACTTCGATCAGGCGGTCGGGAAGTTCGTTTTCGTCGTCCTCGCCGCGCGGGAAATGCTCGGAAAGGACCGCGCCCACATCGCGCACGCCGGCCGCCAGCCCTTCGGCAATGCGGCCCTGTTTGATCTCGGCCAGCATGTCGGCCATCGCCTCTCCCCAGACTTCGGCCGGGACGATTTCGGCAATCGGCTGGTCTGCGACGATTTCGGCGCGATGTTCGCGCATCGAGAGGTAGAGCAGCACGCCGGTGCGGCCGTGCGTGCGGCGTTCCGCGCCGACCTTGAAATGCTTGATGGCGCGGGAGTGTACACGCGAGGTTTTCACCGGGCCCGGGGTAAGGGCAAAGCGCACAGGATCCCAGCTGATCAGCAGCCAGCCCGCGGTAAAGGCGATGAGGCCGAGCGCAATGGTCATGCTGGCGAGTTCGCCCGTGCTCCATTCGTGCGCCCAGCCGCCAATCAGGCGATCCCACAGGTCCATGAAGGGCTGGGGAAGGACCGCAAAGAGGCTCATCGCCGAAAAACCGAGCGCGATGGCCCAGACCAGCACGATGTCGGAATAGCCATCGCTGCGGTCGGCCAGCACGGTGACGATCTCGCCGCTGGTGGTGAGTTCCGCCTTGGCGACAGCGTCGGACACAATCGTGTGATCGGCTTGCGATAGATATCCCATTACCACCCCCCGGAGGCGCCGCCGCCCCCGAAACTGCCGCCTCCGCCGGAGAAGCCGCCACCGCCGCCGAAGCCGCCTCCGCCGCCCCAGCCGCCACCTCCGCCCCAGTCGTCACCATCGGAGAGCGCGCCGCGCACGATGGCGGAGCCCACTTCCCACAGGATGATGTCGCCCACGGCCTGGCCGGCCCGGCTGCCGCGGAAGCGCCGGCGCTTCCCGCCGCGCATCATCGGCAGGATGAAAAAGAAGAAAATGAAGGCGAGCCAGATCAGCCCCCCGATGGGGAAGCCCCCTTCGCTCTCGCGCGCCTGGCTGCGTTCCTGCGCCACACGCGCGGCCTCTTCGGGAGGCAGTTCGAGCTGGGTGATGATCTGGTCGGCGCCCCAGGAAATCCCGCCCGAAAAATCGCCGTTGCGGAAAAAGGGCTTCATCCCTTCGACATACTCGAAGGCGAGCCCGTCGGGGATCACGGCTTCGAGGCCATAGCCGACTTCGATCCGCATGAGCCTTTCGTTCGGGGCGACAAGGAGGATGATCCCGTCGTTGCGCTCCGCATCGCCCAGCGCCCATTCGCGGCCCAGCCGGTAGCCGTAATCCGCGATGTCGTAGCCCTGCAAATCGGGCACGGTGGCGATCACGAACTGGCGCTGGTTCGCTTCTTCAAAAGCGTCGAGCTTGGCGGTCAGCGCCGCCTCGGTCGCATCGTCGATGATGTTGGCTGCATCGACGACCGGCGCGGTGCCGCGCTCGGGGAAGTCCTGCGCGGCGGCGGGCAGGGCAAGGCCTCCGAGGAGGCCAAGCCCCGCCGCCAGCGGCAGGAGTATTCGGGCAAGTGCGCGCATTATGGCGCCGCTCAGTTCGCGGCGTCGCTATCCGAGCGCATGTCCAGCGTCGGGGCGACTTCCGCGCCCTGGGTGACGGCTTCGTAGGGCACCATCGGTTCCGCGCCGTGGATGATGTTCGCGCCGATCGTATCGGGGAAGGTGCGGATCGTGGTGTTATACTGGCGCACCGCTTCGTTGTAGTCGCGAATGGCGACGCGGATGCGGTTCTCCTGCCCTTCGATCTGGGTCATGAAACGGCCGAAGTTTTCCTGGCTGCGCAGCTCGGGATAGGCTTCGACATTGGCCATCAGGCGCGACAGCGCGCCGCCAAAGGTGTTCTGGGCCTGCTGGTACTGCGCCATCTTGTCGGCATCGCCCAGGTCGTCGCCATCGAGCTGGATCTCGGGGCGGGTCGCCGAAGCGCGCGCCTGGATCACAGATTCGAGCGTTTCGCGCTCCTGTTCGGCCGAGCTCATCACGATCTGTTCGAGATTGGGGACGAGGTTGGCGCGTTCCTGGAAGGCGGCTTCCACATCGGCCCACTTGGCCTTGGCCGTTTCTTCCGCCGCGGGCACCGAGTTGATGCCGCAAGCCGACAGCATGAGCGCTGCAGCGGCGACGATGGAGGTGCGAAATGCAGCCAGACGGGTCATGGAATGTCCTTCAGTTGGGGAGCGTGTCTTGCTTAGATAGCACACCTTGCGCGTGGTTCAAGATTAACACGCGCTTGTGACGGGAATGCGGCCATGGCAGGAGATGCGCCGCACACAATGGTAAACAGGGGGTTTCGCGTGCTGAAAGATTTCAAGGAATTCATCGCCAAGGGCAACGTGATGGAACTGGCTGTCGCCGTGATTATCGGCGGCGCCTTTGCCACCATCGTCAAGTCGCTCACCGACGAGATTATCATGCCGGTGGTCGGCGCGATTTTCGGCGGCGCGGACTTCAGCCGCTATTTCGTGCTGCTGAGCGTGCCTGAAGGCTATGAGGGCGCGATGGACGATTACGCCGCGCTCAAGGAAGCGGGCGCTGCCATGATCGGCTACGGCAGCTTCATCACGGCCATCATCAACTTCCTGATCCTCGCCTTCATCATCTTCCTGCTGGTGCGCTACGCCAAGAAGGTGATGGAAGAAGTGAAGACAGAGGAAGAAGCAGCACCGGCACCGGTCGGTCCGACGGAAGTCGAGCTGCTGACCGAGATCCGCGACGCGCTGAAGAAGTAAAGGGCTTGGTTGCGTACGGAAAGCGCATTCGCGCTTTCCTTGCGGCTGTTCCGTCCCGCTCCCCCGCCCGGCCACCCACGGCACGGTATTCTATGGGCGGCCGGGCGGGGGAGTGGGCCGGTGCCGCCGCAAGGTCGGGACGGATGTCCCGGCCGCACCAAACAAAACTCACGCTCACTTCACATTAATCGGGCAGGCTCTATATGGGGCCTGCCCGTTTTTGCGGGATATGGCGATAAACTGCGCTGTGTAATAGGTACAACGGACCCGGGGGCAGTACCCGGCGGCTCCACCATAACCCGCGGAATTTGCGCGGTTTTTGACGGGGCCGAACTAGGATCGACGTGTGCTGAAAGACAGTGTTTTCGCCCGGGCTGAGTACCCCGTAAAACTGTTCAAAACACACAAGTGCCAATGACAATGAAGCACTCGCTCTCGCTGCGTAATCTGACGGCCTAACGGCCTGATCTTACAAAGCTAAAGCGCGGTTGGACCCACCGGGCAACAGAAGCGGATTCCGGGGCTCCGGGGGTAGCTAGCAACAGAAACCCCCACCTTCTCTCCCCCCCTATGCTGTAACCGTATGGACCTTGCAGGCGAATGCCGGGCCAAACGCTATACGCTTTGAGGGAGACACCCCGTGAAACGCATCCTGATCCTCGCCGCGACCCATATCGCTGCGCTTGGCCTCGGCTTTGGCCTTGGCGTCTACTTCCTGCCTATCCTGACCGCCGAAGACGCGCCGGAAGCCGCCGTACTCGAACAGGCCGCCGAAAGCGCCTCCTACAGCGCCGAGCTGACCCGCGACTTGCGCGGCAGCGACGGCCTGCACTGGGGCGAAGGGACGATCAGCGTCAGTCCCGAGACCATCTCCCACATCGGCGAGCTGGCGCCGGGCCCGGATTACAAGGTCTATCTCACGCGCAGCTTCGTCGAGGACGAAGCCGAGTTCGAGGCGATCCGCGACGAGGCGGTGCGCATCGGCGATGTGAAAAGCTACGACGGCTTCGCGCTCGACGTGCCGGCCGGTGTCGATATCGAGGAATTCACCACCGTTGTCGTGTGGTGCGAAACCTTCGGCGAGTTCATCACCGCCGGACAGTACCGGACCGCGGGCTAGGCGCTAGCCAAGCGAATAGACGAGGCGTGGCAGCGACCGGCCCGGGATCGATCCGGACGGAACGCTGCCCGCCTCCTTGCAGCCCATCCTGAGGTAGAAGGGCACGGCCCCGGGATCCGCCTCGACCACCATTTCCCGAGCGCCGAGGGCGCGCGCCCTCGAGACGGCCCAGGCGAACAAGTGCCGGCCAAGGCCGGTCCCCATGCTGTCCGGATCGACGAAGAGCTTTTCGAGAGAACAGGAGCGGCCCGTGTCCCGCTCGACCTGCACAACGCCGACGAGTGCGCCGCGATCGGCGACCATGGCACTCCCCTTGCCGGCATCGTCGGGAGTCAGGGAAAGCTCTGCCTCGCAGCGCGCCATGAACTCGGCGTCATAGCCCCAATAGGCTTTCGAACGCAGGCACAGCTCGGTTGCTTCGGCGAGGTCGCGCAACTCCAGCGGGCGCAGGATTGGCGATGAAGGCGAGGAAACGGCCAAGCCGTCTTACTCGGCGACCGAATCGCCTTCGGCAGCGGCCTTCGCCTCGCGCTCGTAGCGCAGCGCGTCGAGGATCTTCGCCCCGCCAAGGAAGACCGCGCCGGCCGTTGCCGCGAACAGCAGGTATCCGCCAAGCCCCGGAAACTCGAGAGTGTAGTGGGCGCCGCGCGTCATCGCACCCAAGGCAAGGGCGAAGATGATCAGATACGCCTCGAAGCGCGTCTTGATCACGAACAGCCGTTTTACCTTGCCGAGCACGTTTGCCTTGGCCTCCAATAGTTAACCGGTGAAACTGCAATTCCCGTGCCAGTGACGGAAACCTGCGAGTTTCGATGGTTAATGACGAGGCCAGTGTAAGAGCGCCCGACACGGCGGTCCAGCACGTTAACCTTGGGCTGGGGAGATCAGGCGAGTTCGTCCAAGGATAGGACGGAAAGCAGCGCTTCGCGCGCTTCGATGACCCTCACCGCCAAGCCGTCGGTGCCGATATCGGCAGGCTCGATCCGCTCGGGCCACATCTCGGCGATGACCGATTCGATTCGCTGCGCCTTGGCTTCGTCGAGGAGGAAGCGCGCATCGACCGTCGCAGGGTCCGCCACCACCCGCAGGCGCAGGCAGGCCGGGCCGCCGCCGTTCGCCATCGACTGGCGCACATCCACGGGAATGACCTGGCGGATCGGGCCGTTGGTGGCGAGCATGTGTTCGCACCAGGCCCACACGCTCGCGCTTTCCTGGCATTCGCCCGGAACCACCAGCGCCATTTCGCCGGTGGGCAGGGTGAGGAGCTGGGCGTTGAAAAGGTAGGTCTTGATCGCCTCTTCGAGGGTCACGGCGCTTTCAGGCACCTCGACCACATGCAGCGACGGGAAGGCCGCGCGGATGGCTTCGTAGGCGTCTTTCTGGTCCGCAAAGGCGCGTTCGTGCGTGAACAGCACGGTCTCGTTCGCCACGGCGACCACGTCGTTATGGAAGGCGCCGGCCTCGATTGCCGCCGGGTTCTGCTCGATGAACACGCAGCGGTCGGGATCGAGACCGTGAAGGCGGGCAACGGCGCGGCTGGCCTGCTCGTGTTGTCGAGCGGGAAACTGCCCGCCGGGCCGGCCGTAGACGAAGACCTCGACGCCGGCCGATCCGTGGCCCTCGCAAAAGCGCATGTGGTTGGCTGCGCCTTCGTCGCCGAAACTCGGCGGGACCGCGTCGTGGACGGCGAAGTGGCGCTCGTCCCCGAAGGCGATCTTGAGCTGCGCCTGCGTATCACGCCATTCCTGCCCGCGGTGGAGCATGGTGACGAGGTTGGCGGGCGTCAGGTGGCAGCGCCCGTCGGCCGTGTCAGGGGCGGGGCTGACCGTGGCGGCGTTGGCGGTCCACATCGAGCTGGCCGACCACGCCGCGGCCAGCAACGCGCGGTCGGTATCGGGGCCCACTGCAAGATCGTGCAGCAGGGAACCGTTGGGGCGGGGAAGCGGGAGCAGGAAACCCTGCGCCAGCCCGCGCTCCATATTGCCGCGCATCTTCGCGATGCCCTGCAGCGCCGCGGCGCGCGGAAAGGAGGCATCGCCCTTGTGGCTCGCGCTGGCGATATTGCCGAGGCTTAGGCCCGCGTAATTGTGCGAAGGACCGACGATCCCGTCGAAATTGATCTCGACCAGCTTGCTCATCGCGCCACGCTCCACACTTCGTCGCCGACGCCCACGCCAAGCGCTTCTGCACAGACCCCATCGATCGCGATCGTGCCGTCTTCTCCCATCTCGCGCATGCCGTAGGCGCTGCGGAAACTTCCGAGCGTGCCCGTGGCGACCAGAGCGCGCTCTCCGATATCGAGATCGGTGGCCGACACCCGTCCCGGGGTCGAGGCGGCAATGCTTTTCACATTGTCGGTGCGTGCGGTCATGGTCGGGCCGCCATCGAAAATGTCGACATAGCCTTCTGCCGCGAAGCCTTCGTTTTCCAGCATGCGCATGGCGGCGCGGCCGGTGGGGTGGGGTACGCCGATCACCTTCTTGGCTTCGTCGTCCAGCATGGCGACATAGACCGGGTGCTTGGGCATCAGGTCGGCGATGAACTGGTTGCCATTGATGGCGTTGAAATAGTCCGCGTCCTGGAAGGTCATGCCGAAGAACCGGCCGGCGACCCCGTCCCAGAAGGGCGATCCGCCGCGGTCGTCGATCACGCCGCGCAGCTCGGCCAATATTCGGTCGGCAAAGCGGTGGCGGTGCATCGCGATGAACAGGTAGCGGCTGCGCGCCAGCAGCAGACCCAGCCCGCCGGCGCGCTCGCCCGGATGCAGGAACAGCCCGCCGACCTCCGACGAGCCTTCGAGATCGGTCACGAGGCTCAGCAGCTCTGCGCGCACCGTGCGGTCGAGCTCCTGGCTGTGCTGGGTCAGCGTGGTGAGCCGGTAGGAATAGAACGGCCACTGCTGGCCGACCTGGCTGAACAGCTGGCAGGTGCCGCGAACCTGGCCGGTCTCGGTGTTCTCGAGAACCAGCGTGAAAATGTCGTCGCCCAACGTATCGTCGGTGCGCGAAAAGGCTTCGTCCGCACGCTCCAGCTTCTTGGTCAGCGCAGCGCGGTCGGCGGGCAGGTTGGTGAAACCGCCACCGGTCAGCTTGGCCATCTCGTAAAGGTGTTCAAGATCGGAAATATGCGCAGCGCGCAGACGGAAGGTCACAAAGGGTCTCCGTTGGAAAGCTTGGTGAGGACCAGCGCCGAGAGCGCCGCGCGTTCGCGCAGGGACGGCACGATCATGAATTCATCGGGGCTGTGAATTGCCCCTCCGCGCACGCCCATGGTGTCGACCACGGGCACGCCGGTCGCGGCGATATTGTTGCCGTCGCACACGCCGCCGGTCGATTTCCAGCCGATCGGCTGACCCAATGCTGCGCCGCATTCCTTGACGAGGTTGAACAAGCGCTGGGCCTTTTCATCGACCGGCTTGGGCGGGCGGGTCACGCCGCCGTGGCGGTGCACGCCGACTTCGTGTTCTGCCTCGATTGTGCGCAGCAAAGCGTTGAGATCGCTGTCGAAGCGGTGCATCGCCTCGGTCGATTTAGGGCGGATGTTGAAGCGCAGCACGGCAAGGTCGGGCACCACGTTGTTCGCGCTGCCGCCTTCGATCTTGGCCGGGTTGACCGTGATGTCCTCGGCCTCGAGCGCCTTGATCCGCAGCACGAGGTCGGAGGCGGCAACGATGGCGTTGCGTCCATCGTGCGGGTTGCGGCCCGCGTGGGCGGACTTGCCAGTGAAGGTGATCGAGTAATTTCCCGTGCCGCCGCGCGCATGGGCGAGCGTGCCATCGGGCAGGGCGCTGGGTTCGTAGGTCAGCGCGGCGTATTTCCCGCGCGCCAGTTCCTCGATGAGGCCGCGGCTGGCAAGGCTGCCGGTTTCCTCGTCGGAATTGATCATGACGTCGTAGCCGACGCGGTTCGAACCTTCGATCGCCTCGAAGGTCTTGAGCGCGTGCAGGATCACGTCGAGCCCGCCTTTCATGTCGGCGGTGCCGGGACCGTTGATGGTCTCGTCGTCCAGCCAGACCGTTTCCTGGAACGGGTGGTCGACGGGGAAGACCGTGTCCATGTGGCCGGTCAGCACGAACCGCCGCTCCGCCTCGGGCCGCACGCGCAGCACCATGTGCTGGCCGTGGGGCTTTTCGAACTCGCGGCCCTCGCTCGAAATCGCGGTGACTTCGGCCGGGTCGACCAGCTCGACCTCGCCCGGCAGCGCGCTGAAGGCATCGGCGAGAACGCCCGCCATGCGCTTGAGGCCATCGATGTTGGCGGTGCCGGTGTTGATCGCCGCCCAGTCCTGCACTTCGGCCAGCATCGCGTCGGCGTCGATGGCGTCGAGAAGGGCCTGCGGGGCGGTATCCGGTTTCATGTGCAACGTCCTTAGTCGTGGCAGGCTTCGTGTCCAGCCTGCGTCTTGCATTGATCAACCACTGGCGGCATAGACCGTGCCACTCCTCCCCGGGTTCGACATTGCCACGACTTGCATCTGCCCGAGGAGTTCCATGACCAATACTGTGACGCGCGCCGGCATCGAAACCGACGCAACGCTTGCCGACTTCATCGATACCAGGGTGCTCGCGCCGCTTGGCCGCGACGTCGATGCCTTCTGGGCGGGCTTTGCCAAGCTGCTGGGCGAGTTTGCACCGCGCAACGCGGCGCTTCTGGAAAAGCGCGAGGAGTTGCAGGCCACGATCGATGCCTGGCACACCGAGCGCGCCGGGCAGGCAATCGACCAGGGCGAATACCAAGCCTTCCTGCGCGAAATCGGCTACCTTGTCCCCGAGCCGGGCGATTTCACCATCGGCACCGAGAATGTCGATCCGGAGATCGCCACCATGGCGGGCCCGCAGCTGGTGGTGCCGATCCTCAACGCGCGCTTCCTGCTGAACGCCGCCAACGCGCGCTGGGGCAGCCTCTACGACGCCTTCTACGGCACCGACGCGCTCGACGCGCCGGCCGCACGCCCCGGCGGCTATGACGAGGAGCGCGGCGCGGCGGTCGTGGCCGAGGCCAAGCGCTTCATGGACGAGGCCGTGCCGCTGGCCGATGGCAAGACATGGGCCGACCTCACGAACGTGAAGGAAAACGGCATCCCGCTCGCCGATCCGGCGCAATGCGTGGGCTGGAACGAGGGTTCGTGCTTCTTCACGCACAACGGCCTCCACATCGAGGTGGTCTTCGATGCGGAGCACCCCGTGGGCAAGACCGACCCGGCGAACATTGCCGACATCATCCTCGAATCGGCGCTGACCACCATTGCCGACTGCGAGGATTCGGTCGCGGCGGTGGACGCCGAGGACAAGCTGCTCGCCTACACCAACTGGCTGGGCGTGATCCGCGGTGACCTCGAAGAGTGCTTCGAGAAGGGCGGCAAGACGCTCACCCGCAAGCTGGCCGGCGACAAGAGCTTCACCGATGCCGACGGCAAGGAACACACGCTGCCGGGCCGCAGCCTGATGTTCGTGCGCAACGTCGGCCACCTGATGACCAATCCGGCGATGCGCTGGGACGGCAAGGAGATCCCCGAGGGCATTCTCGACGCCGTGGTCACCTCCGCGATCAGCGCGCAGGATGTCGCGGGGCTCGGCCAGTACGGCAACAGCCGCGAAGGCAGCATCTACATCGTGAAGCCCAAGATGCACGGGCCGGAGGAATGCGCCTTCACCAACGACCTGTTCGATGCGGTGGAAGACCTGCTCGGCCTGCCGCGCCACACGATCAAGGTCGGCGTGATGGACGAGGAACGCCGAACCTCGGCCAACCTTGCTGCCTGCATCCATGCAGTGAAGGACCGGATCGTCTTCATCAACACCGGCTTCCTCGATCGCACGGGCGATGAAATCCACACATCGATGCGGGCCGGCCCGATGATGCGCAAGGGCGCCATGAAGGGCTCGGACTGGCTGCTCGCCTATGAAGCGCGCAATGTCGGCATCGGTCTCAAGCACGGCCTTTCGGGCCGCGCGCAGATCGGCAAGGGCATGTGGGCCGCGCCCGACCTCATGGGCCAGATGATGATCGAGAAGATCGGTCACCTGCGCGCCGGCGCCAACACCGCCTGGGTGCCGAGCCCGACCGCCGCCACGCTCCACGCGATCCACTACCACCGCGAAGACGTGTTCGAGGTGCAGAAGGACCTGCCGGAAGCTGCCGGTCTCGACGAGCTGCTGCACATCCCTCTCGCCGACGGAGTGAACTGGTCGGAGGACGAGATCCGCGAGGAGCTGGACAACAATTGCCAGGGCCTGCTGGGCTACGTTGTGCGCTGGATCGACCAGGGCGTCGGCTGTTCGAAGGTGCCGGACATCAACGATGTGGGCCTGATGGAAGACCGCGCCACGCTGCGCATCTCCAGCCAGCACATCGCCAATTGGCTGCTGCACGGGGTGATCAGCGAAGACCAGGTGATGGAGAGCTTGCGCCGTATGGCCGCAAAGGTGGACGAGCAGAACGCGGGCGACCCGTTCTACGAACCGCTGTTGGAGAACCAGGACGGCGCCGCTTTCAGCGCTGCGAAGGACCTGATCTTCAAGGGCGTGGAACAGCCCAGCGGTTACACCGAACCGCTGCTGCACGCCTGGCGCCTGCGCAAGAAAGCCGCCTGAGGATCTAGAAAGCGATCCCCGCCCGGGTGAGTATCGCGAGCGATTCCAACTCCTGCTCGCGGTACTCGTCCTTGGGCAGGGGTAGCGCGTAGACCGCGTCGCGCACGCGCATGCTGGCCATCTGCGACAAGGCGATCCC
Source organism: Qipengyuania flava (assembly GCF_019448255.1). NCBI lineage: Bacteria > Pseudomonadati > Pseudomonadota > Alphaproteobacteria > Sphingomonadales > Erythrobacteraceae > Qipengyuania > Qipengyuania flava. Next base: position 2,269,111 of record NZ_CP080410.1, on the reverse strand, counting down.
CATCAGCGAATGGGGGTCGAGCCCTTCGACGTTTCGCGGCGAGAAATCGGCGCGCGGCAGGCGCAGGCGGTACTGGCGCTCGGGGTCGATCGTGATGCCCTCGGCGTTCACGCCCATGATGCGCAGGTCGCCCTTGTAGCCCGATATATCGAGCGCGAAGCCTTCGGTGTCGAACTGCCGGCTTTCGCGGGCTTCGGTGTCGATCCCGGGCAGGATTTCGAGCCGCCCCGCACGGGCAAGCGAGGTCAGCGTGACCCCGCGCAGCGCGGTGCGCGCGTCGAACATGATCCGCCAGGCCTTGAGTTTCGCGATGGTGACGTTCTCCAGCACCCAGCCTTGCGACAGCCAGAACGGCCCGGTTTCCACCTCGCAGCGCTCGAAGACCACATCGCGCAGGGCATAGCTCTGCCCTTGCGGTGCCGGGTCCTGCACGCTGTCGAATACGGTCTTCTCGAAACGGTGGCCGGAAAGCTCCAGCCCCTTGCGTGACAGGCCGAGGAGCCCGCCCTTTACCGGTGCCATGGCGTCGATCAGGCGGGCGTAGTCGACCATGACCAGATCAACCCAGCGCCCGCGCGAGGGCAACGAATTCGTCCACCGTCACCGTTTCGGCGCGGCGCTGCGGGTCGATGCCGACGGTTTCCAGCGCCTCGACCGCACCCGGCACACCCTTGAGGCTCTGGCGCAGCATCTTGCGGCGCTGGCCGAAGGCTGCCTCGGTCAGGCGTTCGAGCAGGCGGGCGCTGACGCCTTCGGGCATCGCGCCGGGTTCGACATGGACGATGGCGCTCATGACCTTGGGCGGCGGGGTGAAGGCGCTGCGGTGGACCTTCATCGCCATTTTCGCGCTCGCGCGCCACTGGGCCAGCACGGCGAGGCGGCCATAGGCCGAGGTGTCGGGCTTTGCGGCAATCCGCTGCGCCACCTCCTGCTGGAACATCAGCGTCAAGCTCGTCCAGAGCGGCGGCCACTCCTCCCCGCCGAGCCAGCGCACGAACAGCGCGGTGCCGACGTTGTAAGGCAGGTTTGAGAGCACGGCGAAGGGTTCGCCGCCCATGATTTCGGCATGATCGAGCTTTAAGGCATCGCCCTCGATCACGTGTAGCTGGCCGGGGAACGCCTCGCCCAGTTCCGCAAGCGCGGGCAGGCAGCGGCGGTCCATCTCGATCGCGGTGACCTTTGCTCCGGCGCGCAGCAGGGCGCGGGTGAGGCCGCCGGGGCCGGGACCGACTTCGAGCACCGGCTTGCCCGCAAGGTCGCCGGGCAGGGCAGCGATACGGTCGAGCAATTGCTCGTCGAACAGGAAGTTCTGCCCCAGTGCCTTCGATGCGCTGAGGCCGTGGCGCGCGATGACTTCGCGAAGGGGAGGAAGGTCAGCCATGCGCCGCTCGCCGCTCGGCCATCTCGCCGGCCATCCTGAGCGCCGCGATCATCGCGCCCGGATCGGCGAGGTTTTTGCCGGCAATATCGAAGGCAGTGCCATGGTCGGGGCTGGTGCGCACGATAGGCAGGCCTAGCGTGACATTGACCCCCTCGTCGAAATCGAGCGCTTTGAGGGGCACCAGCGCCTGGTCGTGATACATGGCGAGCGCCGCGTCATAGGTCGCCCGCGCGCGCGGTGTGAACAGTGCGTCGGCGGGGTGCGGGCCGGTCACGGAGAAGCCTTCCGACACCAGCGTCTCGATTGCGGGAGTGATGATGCGCGCTTCCTCGTCGCCGAAGCGCCCGTCTTCGCCTGCATGCGGGTTGAGGCCGCAGACCGCAATGCGCGGGGTTTCGAGGCCGAAATCGCGGCGGAGCGCGGCAGCGACAATCCGGGCGCGGTGGGTAATCAGTGCTTCGGAAAGGCGACCGGGTACCTCGGAGAGCGCGCAATGGACGGTGAGCGGTACTGCGCGCAGCGAAGGGCCGGCCAGCATCATCACCGCGTCTTCCTGCTCCAGCCCGCAGACATCAGCGAGAAATTCGGTCTGCCCCGGATATTCGAAGCCAACGCGCGCCAGCTGGCTCTTGGCGATGGGGGCGGTGACCACTGCGCTCGCGCTCTCGAGCAGCGCGCAGCGGGTCGCCTCGGCCAGCGAATGGAGCGCCAGCGCAGCGCCGGTGTCGGTGGGTGAGCCGGCAACAGGCTCATCATCCTCGGCTCCCAGCACGGGAAGCGCATGGCCAAACACGCCAGTAGCCTCGGCAGGCTCCGCGATGCGCTCTACCTTGAGATCAAGCCCGCGTGTCCGCGCCGCAGCCTCCAGAACGCCCGCTCCGCCAACCACGAAAAAGGGTGCGAGGCTGGCTTCGCGGCGTCGCACCCAGCTTTCGGCAATGATTTCAGGCCCGATCCCCGCCGGATCGCCCAAGGAAACGGCAATGGGCGAAACGGCGAGCGGCGCGCTCATCGGTGTCAGTTGTACTCGATGTAGGCGTCGTTGCGCAGGTCGCGCAGGTAACGCTGGGCGCGCTTCTCGACGCGCTCGTCTTCCAGCTGGTTGCGCAGCTGGTCGAAGCTCGGGCCCGAGGCGACCTGCGGGTCGTCGCGGCCGCACAGCATCAGCACACGCACACCTTCTTCGAACGAGCCGAAGGGCGGGGTAGACTGGCCGACCTGGAGCTGCAGGATGATATTCTGCAACGGTTCGGGAAGCGAGCGGACGCGGATCTGGTCATTGGTCACCACGGTTGCGCCGAGCGCTGCGGCTGCACCATCGGCATCGCCGCAGCCGCGCATGGCCTGGACGCCCTGCGTGAAGGCGCTGGTCTGGGCCTGCGCCTGTTCCTGGCTGATGCTGGGGTCGAAGGAGATCTGGATCTGCTTCAGGCTCAGCATCGCGTCACGCGGATCGGCCATCAGCACCTGGCGCTTGTCGATCAGGTAGAGGATCGAATAGCCGCCGGGGATCGCCACCGGGCCGACCAGCTGGCCGGGCGTCATCTCGCGCGCGACGGCTTCGAGCTGTGCGTTCTTGAGCTGGGCAAGCTGGATCCAGCCAAGGTCGCCGCCGACAGCGGCGGTCGATGCTTCGGAGAACTGGCGTGCGTAGGCGACAAAGCTGCCGCCCTGGCGGAGCTGTTCGACGATCTGGTTGGCGTTGTTCTCAACCGCCGCGGCCGTTTCGGGCGTCGCCGACAGGTAGATTTCGCCGAGGCGGTATTCTTCGGTCCCGCGCGAGGCTTCGAGGCGCTCGATCAGCTCGTTCACTTCGTCGGCCGAGACGTTGACGAAGGGCGAGACATTGCGGCGCAGCAGGCGGCTCCAGGCGAGTTCGCCGGTGATCTGGCGCTTGAGCGCTGCGGGCGAGGAACCGATGCTTTCAAGGTACCGGTCCATGGCGGCCGGTTCCTGCTGGAAGTTTTCCGCGGCCACACGGGCGTAGGTCTGCTCGACCTCGGTCGGGTCGACGGCCATCTCCTGGGCTTCGGCGGCCTGGATCTGCAGCGTTTCGTCGATGAGGTTGCGCAGCACCTGCATGCGCACGCGGATCATTTCCGCTTCGGGCAGTTCGCGCTGGTTGGCGGCAACGAGCAGCGCGACACGCTGGTCGATATCGGTCTGGGTGATGACGAAGCCGTTCACCACCGCCGTTGCCACGCGGCGGTTGGGATCGGTGTTCTGCAGCATGCTGAGATCGCTCGGCAGGCCGAGAAGGTTGCCTTGCGCAGGCGGAATGGCCTGCTGGGCCTGGCCAGCGATCGGCGCAGCGGCAAGGCCGGCGGCAGCGGCAAGGGAAAGCAGTTTCGAAAAAGTCTTCGCAGTCACGTGTCAAACCTGTCTTGCGGCACGCATGGGTGCCCGATTGTTCCGCAGCGCTTTGCACGCCCGCGGCTTAACCCAAGCTGATAGATGCGCGCCGGATAGCGCGTTTGGGCGATGGTGCCAATAAGCGCGGCCTAGCGGAATCCCAGATTTCTCAAGCTGAAATAGACCTGGAAGGTATCGCCGCGTTCTGCATCGCCCGAGGTGATATAATCGCGCCGCCAGGTGAGACCCAGTTCGAGGCAATCGTCCTGGTAGGCGATACCGAGGCGCGTGCGGATCGGGTCGAAGCCGTCGGAGGTGAAGGTAGGGTCTTCGTTGCGGTCGGTGAGATTGAAGACGCCCGAACCGAAGATGGACCAGTAGTCGGCAAAGGCCACGCGCACCGCGCCGCGCAATTCCTCGCGGTCCTGCAGGTCTTCCACCTGCGTGATGTCGCGGTTGAGGCGGACGTAGCCGATTTCCGCATAGGTCTTGCTCGAACCGACAGTCGCATCGATCTCGTTGCGGCGGATCGCGAGGTTGTCCTTGTCGAGCCGGAAGCGGTGCGTGAACTTGAGGAAGTTCTGGTAGCGCACTTCGGTGCGGCCGACGAAATCGGAGAACTTTTCCGACAGGCCGGTGCCGTCGGGAAAGATGTCGGGATCGCTGTCGAGCCGGTAGGACTGGCCCACAGTGGTCTTGATCTCCCAGTCGGGAATGCGCAGCGACCAGTCGAAGCCATAGGTCACCCGCGCGCCGTCCTCCACCCGGTCGTAGCCGGGGAAACGGTTGAGCGCGAAGAGGTTGGAATCCTCCAGATCGATCGCGCGCGCGTCCTCGTTGGGAATGGCGAGGTTCTTGATCGGCGGGGTGGCGACGAACTGGACCCGGGGGGTGAAAACCTGCGTGCCGCCGAAGGCTTCGCCCACGAAGGGCCACTGCACGTCGACCGCGCCCAGCGCCACGCCGCGGTACTCCCACCCCGGATTGCCGCGATAGCTGGCCGTGGTGGTGAGCGCGTTCTCGTCCGAATGGTAGATATCGCCGCGGACCATGCCGGTGACCGTGACGACCTGGCCCAGGGCGGTGACCCGCCGCAGGTCCCACTGCGCGCGGGCAAAGGCGCGCTGGGTGTCCTGCCCGATGTCGCGCGCGATGGCGAGCGTGTTGGCCTGCAATTCCACCTTGCCGCCGAGGATCGGCGTGTCGGGCCGCCAGCGCGCGTCGAGCACGGGCAGGGCAATCGGGACCTCGCCCTGCGGCTGGTTCAGACGCAGCGTCTGCGTGGCCCAGCCGGCGACCGAGAAGTAGGTGTTCTCGCCAATGCGCTCCAGCTCCAGCGTGGAGCGCAGGCGATCGTCGCGGCTGATGTCGTAGCGGCGCAGGAAGGTGCGGTCGGTCGTGCGCCGGATCGAGCCGGAAAAGCTCCAGTCCGGGGTCAGCTGGAACTTGCCGTTGGCAAAGATGTAGCCGCGGAACTGGTCTTCGCTGTTCGGCACGCCGGTCAGCGTCGAAATGCGCTGCGAATGGGTGGCGTAACCGGTAATCTGGTAGGCGCCCCGTTCGGTCAGGTGGCGCCACTGGCCCGAAACCATCGGCGCTGCCTCGGTAAAGAGGTGCGTGGTCAGCTCAAGATCGCGGTTGTCGGCAAACCGGATGTAATAGCTGCCCGACACCTCGACGCCGTTGTTTTGCGAAATGCGCAGATCCGGCACGAGCAGGCCCGAGACGGCGCCGCCATCGGTGCGGACCGACAGGCCGGGGAGCGGCAGGAGCTTGGCCCCGAAAATCTCGAGGAAGGCTCCCCGGAAGCGGATGCGCTGGTCCTCGGGATCGTAGGTCACGCGCTCGGCGACGATCCGCCAGCTGGGATCCTTCGGGCAGCCGTCGGGCGAGGTGACGGAACAGCCGCTGTAGACCGCTTCTTCAAGTTCCACCGTGCCGTCGGTTTCGCGCATGCCGCGATTGGCGGCTAGGCGGCCGCCCTGGCGCAGCGCCAGCAGCAGGTCGTCCATCGCGCCGGCTTCGAACTGGTCGGTCAGCTCGACCCGTTCGGAAAAGAGCTGGTTGCCGTTCTCGTCGACAAAGCGCACCCGGCCGGTCGCCACGATGACCCCGGTGCGTTCGCTCCAGCTTACCGAATCGGCGCGTACCGAGCGGTCGCCGCTGCGCAGCACGACGTTGCCGCTGGCAGTGACGATATCGCTGTCGGCGCTGTACTCGAGGACGTCCGCCTCGAAATCGATCTGACGGCCACGCGGCGCGGAAAGACCGTCCGGCGCCGGGGTGATGTCCGTTTGAGGGGGCGTCTCGGCCGCCGTTTCGGGGCTTGTGTCAGCCTCCTGTGCCGCCAGCGGAGCGGCCCCCAGCAGCGCAAGGGTTACCGCAGCATAGGCCACGGGTCGCAGGGCTGTCTCGGCAGGCGGGAGCATGTCTTGCCTATCGCACCGGCCACGCCTAATCGCAATCGCCATCCTCGCGGGGCGCGCGGCCGACGTGTCGTCCTGACCAGAAAAGTGTTTGGGAGATCCCATGGAAATTCAGTTCAGCCAGTCCCGTCCGCAGAGCGCGCGCCTTCTTGCCCAAGTTACCGACAAGGGCAAGGTTCCTGATGGGCTCGACGCAGCGATGGTGAAGGGCATGGAAGCCGCGCGCTTCAAGGGCACCGCGGGCCAGGTCTTCGAAGGTTTTGCCGAGCGCGACGGCGAAGTGCTGCGCCTCGCCATCGCGGGCGTTGGCGACAAGAACGACGAAGCGCGGCTCGCCAATTGCGAGAAAGCCGGTGCGGCGCTGGCGGCGAAATACCAGTCGAGCGGCGAAGAGACGATGGCGCTCGACCTTTCGAGTGGCGGCCTGACCGCCGAGGAAGCGGCCTGCGTCCTCCTTGGCCTGCGCCTGCGCAACTGGCGCTACGACATCTATCGCACGACGATGAAGGACGAGCAGAAGGTCACGCTCGCAAGCGCCACCGTCATCGGCGCGCCTGACGGCACCGAAGCGGCGTGGGAAGACATGGCGCATGTCGCCAAGGGCGTTGAGTTCACTCGCGAGCTGATCACCGAGCCGGCCAACATCCTCTACCCGGAAAGCTTCGTTGAGCGCTGCCAGGAACGCTTTGCCGGGACCGATGCGGAAATCATCGTGCTCGATGAAAAGCAGATGGAAGAGATGGGCATGGGCTCGCTTCTCGGCGTCGGCCTCGGCTCGGAGCGCGAATCGCGCATGCTCGCCATCCGCTGGAACGGCGGCACGCCGGGCGAAGCGCCGACCGCGTTCGTCGGCAAGGGCGTGACCTTCGACACCGGCGGTATCTCGATCAAGCCGGGACCGGGCATGGAAGACATGAAGTGGGACATGGGCGGCGCCGGCGCGGTTGCAGGCGCCATGCTCACGCTGGTGTCGCGCCAGGCAAAGGCGAACATCGTCGGCGTCATGGGCCTCGTGGAAAACATGCCCGACGGCAAGGCGCAGCGCCCGGGCGACGTCGTCACCTCGATGAGCGGCCAGACGATCGAAGTGCTCAACACCGACGCTGAAGGCCGCCTGGTTCTGGCCGATGCGCTGCACTGGACGCAGGAAGAATTTCAGCCCGCGCGCATCGTCGATTTCGCCACGCTGACCGGTGCGATGATCATTGCGCTCGGCCATGAGTTTGCCGGCGTATTCTCGAACGACGACGATCTTGCAAAGCAGCTCCACGAAGCGGGCGAGGAAACCGGTGACCGCAACTGGCGCATGCCGATCGGTCCGGCGTACGACAAGCTGATCAACTCGCCGATCGCGGACATGAAGAACATCGGCGGCCGCGCGGCCGGTTCGATCACAGCAGCCCAGTTCCTCAAGCGCTTCATCGCCGACGGCACCCCCTGGGCGCATGTCGACGTTGCCGGCATGGTCTGGTCGGACAAGCCCGGCCGCACCTGGGGCAAGGGCGCAACCGGTTACGGCGTGCGGCTTGTCGACACGCTCGTGCGCAACACGATCGAGAGCTGATCGCGCGCCGTGGCCAAGGGCACGGGCAAGATGCGTCGCAAGGGCGATTTGCCCACCAAGACGTGCCTTGCCTGCGGCCTTGAGTTCACCTGGCGCAAGAAGTGGGAGCGCGATTGGGAGCAGGTTAAGTACTGCTCCGAACGATGCCGGCGGAACAAGCCGTCCTCAAGTAGCGAAGCGGTAGGGTGAGTATGCTGTCCTCAAGTAGCGAAGCGGTAGGACACCAAAAATGACAGTCAGGGTCGACTTCTACCAGCTGAGCCGGGACCCGGTGGATGTGACCACGGCCAAGCTTGCGCGCAAGGTGCTGCAGGCGGGCCAGCGGCTGGTCGTGGTGAGCGGCGACGAGGCGCAGCGCGAGCATCTGTCCAAGGTCTTGTGGGAGCAGGGCGGGGGCGCCTTCCTCGCCAATGGCCTGTCAGGCGGCCCGCATGAAGCGCGCCAGCCGATCCTCATTTCCGATAGCTGTGCGGCTCCCAACGAGGCGCGCATGGCGCTGATCGCCGATGGCCAGTGGCGCGAGGAAGCGATGGGCTTCGAGCGCGTGCTGCTGCTGTTCGACGCCGCCCAGCGCGAAGGCGCGGTGGAGCTGTGGCGCCGTTTTGCCAAGGACGACGCAGTCGACAACCGGATCAACAAGCAGGACGAGAATGGCGCCTGGCGCGAAGGGGCCTGATGGCGTTTCGCGCCCTTTTGTGTATCAAGGGCTTATGAAACACACGGCCCGTCTCGCTCGCTTTTCCTTCATTGCTTCGACCGCGCTGGTCCTGGCTGCGTGCGGGGGCGATGCAAGCGAAGCGGAACGCGCCGCGGACGAGGCCGAAGAAACGCGCGGCTCCTACGATATCGATACCGCAACCGGCGAAACCAGCGCGCGCTATACCGACGAAGACGGCACAACCACGACCATGCGGTCGGGCGAAAGCGTACCGGTCGAACTTCCCACAGGCTTCACGGTCTATCCGGGCGCAACGGTGGTGAACAACACGCGCGTCGAGCAGGCGGATGGCCTGCTGGTGCTGCTCAACCTCGAAAGCGAAGACACGCCGGAAGAGATGGTCGCCTTCTATCGCAAGCAGGCGGAAGAGGCGGGCATCGATATCGCCATGTCGATCCAGAGCGGGCCGACGACCATGATCGGCGGCGAGCAGGCGGGCGGGGCCAGCTTCTCCTTCACCGCAACGCGTGAGGAGGACACGACCTCGGCCCAGCTATCGGTGGGCTCGGGTCTCGAATGAATCTTGCCCGCGGGGGCGCACGGCGCTAGAGGCGCGCGCGAAAACCCTATCTCCCCCGCTTACATACGCAAGGAATTCACCATGGCGGTTACCCGCACCTTTTCGATCATCAAGCCCGACGCCACCCGCCGCAACCTGACCGGCGGCGTCACCAAGATGCTGGAAGAAGCCGGCCTGCGCGTCGTCGCCTCGAAGCGCATCCACATGACCCGCGAACAGGCCGAAGGCTTCTACGCGGTCCACAAGGAACGCCCCTTCTTCGGTGAACTGGTCGACTTCATGATCTCGGGCCCGGTCGTCGTCCAGGTGCTCGAAGGCGAAGACGCCGTGAAGCGCAACCGCGACGTGATGGGCGCCACCAACCCGGCCGACGCCGCCGAAGGCACCATCCGCAAGACCTACGCCGAATCGATCGAAGCGAACTCGGTCCACGGTTCGGACAGCGACGAAAACGCCAAGATCGAAATCGACTTCTTCTTCAACGAAGACGAAATCGTCGGCTAATCCGCTGCAATCACCGGAAGTTTCCGGTGGTTTAACAAATGTCTATTTGTAGTGGGGGTGATCCAGAGTAGGGTCGCCCCCATTATGCTGCGTGCGCTGTTCCAGAATCGAAACCTTCGCAAGGCGCGGATCGCGGCCGTACGCGAGATGGTCGATGCGCTCAACGCGCTGGATTACGCCAGGATGCGCACACTGCTGACACCCGATGCGGTCATCATCGACACGCAGGGCCGGAAGATGGAAGGCATCGAAGCCATCATCGAAGGCGACCGGATCTTTCGCGAACAGGCGGACCGCCCGCAGGTCGAGGTGCAGTCGCTCGACTACACTCGCGGAGAGGTGCTGGCGCGCTGCTGGATGAAAAGCCACATGCCGGAAATCGACGGGCCGCTGCTCTGGCGGATCGAATTTGCTGGCGAACGTGTCCACCGGGTCGAGGTTACGCGCCCGGTGAACCGCCTGACCGCCCCGCAAGTCGCAGCGCAGCAACAGGTTCGCTAGCGACCTTTGAACCCCGCCATCTGCGTGCGATGCGCCGTGTGCGCCCCGCCTGAGGCGCGTTTCTGTTCCGATTCCATCGCCGCAATCGCCGCATCGGTGAGCGGGATGGACAGCATCTCGTAAGTGCGGGCGATTTCGCGCCGCCAATCGGCGCCAAGCCCGTCGAAATCGACATGCACCACGGCGCCATCGAACCTGGCCAGCGCCACCGCGATGCGCTCTTCGCGAAGGGCAAGCTTGCGGCGCCATTCGCTTTCGATCCCCTCGACCTGGCCCGCATCGCTCTGGAAGGCCATCTGGCTGGCGACGAGCGAGACCGAGCTGTCGAGCACCTCGGCGCTGTCGCGCCGCGTCACCACCAGCCGCGCCCTGGGGAACTGCTCCAGCAGGGCCGGCAGGTCTTCGGAGAATTGCGGGCATTTGAGGACCCGCGGCTTTTCGGCATCGCCCATGGTCGCTGCATCGGTGCGCAGGATGCGGGCAAACTCGGCGTAGACGGGGCCCGCGTCATGCGCCTCGCTCCAGCCGACGAAGGAAGCGATGCGCCACTGCGCTTCGAAGGTCGCGGGCGAAAGCGCGCCGGCCAGCCAGCCGATCTCCTCGTCAACGCGAGTGGCGCCGAAGGGATGGATGGCGTCGAGCCAAGGGTTGATGCGCCGCGCGATGGCGAGCGCCGCGCCGGCCTTCAAGGGGCGCAGGTCGGGGCGCGCAGGCACGGGGTCGTGGCTGTTGCAAAAGCGCGTGCCGGTGTGGCGCGGATCCGCGGCAAGCAGGCGGTGCATGCGGGTGGTGCCCGCGCGCATCTGGCCAAGGACGATGATCGGATCGGCGATCGGGGTGCTCGCCAGCGCCGGCTCTTCGCGCCATGCGCGGCCCAGCGCGTGCCGCTTGCGGATGGCCGATGTGATCTGGCCATAAGCCATGGTATGCCCCAGCGCGTTGAGCTCCGCATCCTCTCGCAGGCTAGTGCAAAGGCGATCGAGCCGCAGGCGGAAATCGGCAACCTCTTCCTCGCTGCGGACCGAGCGTTCGTCCGCTTCCTCGAAGCCGCGGCTGCCCACCTCCCACAGGAAGTCGGGCTCCAGCGGCGGCTTGGGCGTGACGCCCTTGTCCCACAGCGCCTGGACCGCACGGTCCGCCCAATCGGCGGTCCTGGCGCGGGCGAGGGGGTGAGGGCGCGGAGGAACCGGCATGGCCGCTAGAACGCGTCCGCCGCGTCGAGCAGCTTGGTGGCGCTTTTCGGAGCAACCACGCGCCAGCTGCGCTGGAGCCAGTCCGCGACGTTGTCCCAGTCGACGCCCGGACGGTTGAGGATCACGCCGATCCATCCGCTCGCGCCGTAATAGGCGGGCTTGTGATAGGCCTGCGGCTGCGCTTCGACGAGGCCTTCGAGCTCGTCCATGCTCGAGCATTTCACCAGCAGCGAGATATGCGGCGTGCCGTGGTGCTGGTCGGAAAAATAGGCGAAATACTTGCCCGATTTGACCGTTCCCACGCGGAAGCCGGCTGATCCGTGGCTCTCGCGCTCATGCGTTTGCGGCAGGGCCAGCGCCAGTTCGCGCACGCGTTCGAGCAGCCATTCGGGATCGCTGCCGCGCGAGACATAGTCCGACAGCACGCGCGGGTAGAGCTGGTGTTCGGCCACGCGCACCCGGCTGGCGAGCTTGTCCGGCGTGTCGCCTGGCCAGATCGCAACGCGGGCCTGCCCCAGCGGTTCGCCCGCGTCGAGCTCTTCGGTCACGAGGTGGACCGTGGTGCCGGCATGGCTGTCGCCCGCCTCGATTGCGCGGGCGTGGGTGTCGAGGCCGGGGTATTTGGGCAGCAGCGAGGGGTGGATGTTGAGCATCCGGCCTTCCCATCGCTTCACGAACCCTTCGGTCAGGATGCGCATGTAGCCGGCGAGCACGATGTACTGCGCACCCGCTTGCTTTGCCGCCTGCTCCATTGCCGCATCATGGTCGGCGCGGGGCATGCCTTTGTGCGAGAGGGCAAAGGTTTCGATGCCCTCGGCGCTGGCCAGGGTAAGCGCCTCGGCCTCCGGATCGTTCGCGGCGACGAGCACGATCTCATAGGCCGCGCCCGGCAGGCGGCTGGCGTAGAGCAGGGCGGCCATATTGGTGCCCTTGCCGGACACGAAGACCGCGACCTTGGCCGGGTCGGGGCCCGCTTCAGGCATTATGGGTGGCCGACCAGTCGTCGCGCGCCGCCCAGGTGCCGGCCGAGCCGCTGACGGTGCAACCCTTGTCGCCTTCCTCGATGCGGCCAACGGCAAGCACCGTTTCGCCCGCGTTTACGAGGCGGCTGCGCACGATCTCCGCATTTGCCGGATCGACCGCGAGGACCATGCCAACGCCGCAGTTGAAGGTGCGCGCCATTTCAACAGGTTCGATGTTCCCCTGCGCCTGCAGGAACGCCATCAGCCCCGGCTGCTCCCACCCATCGGCGTCGACCTGGGCGTGGGCACCTGCAGGCAGGACGCGCGGGATGTTCTCCAGCAGGCCGCCGCCGGTGATATGCGCCATCGCGTCGATCAGCCCGTCGCGCACCAGCGGCAGCAGGCTCTTCACATAGATGCGGGTCGGTTCGATCAGCGTATCGATCAGCAGCCGGTCGCGGTCGAAGACCGCGGGGCGGTCGAGCTTCCAGAACTTGTCCGCGGCAAGGCGGCGCACCAGCGAATAGCCGTTGGAATGGACGCCCGAGCTGGCAAGGCCGAGCAGGATGTGGCCCGGCGCCACGCGTTCGCCTGTCAGCTGTTCGCCGCGCTCCACCGCGCCGACGCAGAAACCGGCAAGGTCGTAATCGCCTTCGGCGTACATGCCCGGCATCTCCGCGGTTTCGCCGCCAATCAGTGCGCAGCCGGCCTGCTGGCAGCCTTGTGCGATGCCGGCGATGACGCGCTCGGCCACGCCATTCTCCAGCTTCCCGGTGGCGAAGTAGTCGAGGAAGAACAGCGGCTCTGCGCCCTGCACGATCAGGTCGTTGACGCACATGGCGACGAGGTCGATGCCGACCGTGTCGTGCTTGTCGCTGTCGATCGCGAGCTTGAGCTTGGTGCCGACACCATCGTTGCCCGCCACCAGCAGCGGATCCTTGTAGCCCGCGGCCTTGGGGTCGAAAAAGCCGCCGAAACCGCCGATCTCGCCGTCCGCGCCGGGGCGCATGGTGGCCTTGACCAGCGGGCCGATCGCCTTGACCAGCGCGTTGCCGGCCTCGATCGAGACCCCGGCCTGTTCGTAGGTGTAGGACGGCGTATTGCCGCGCGGTTCGTCACTCATCCTGTCCGCCTTACGCATTCGCGCTTGGATTTCCAGTTGCCTTTGGGCAAAAGGCGCCCTGTTTTCCCCATGAGCCACGCTATTCCTCTCCAGCCAACCACTCGCCGCCCGCTTCTGTGGGCCGTCGCCTTTGCGCTCTTCGCGGCGCTGGGCGTGGCCGTGTGGGCGCAGGTCGGCGGCGAACGCGGGATCGCGCCGATCGCTTCGAGCAGCGACATCGAGGTCATGGGTATCGAGGTCGATGTGCGCGCCGCCAGCGGCGCCGAAGCGCGTGAGGAAGCCTGGGAGATCGCCCAGCGCGAAGCCTGGGATCGCCTCGACGGGCCGAGCTTGAGCGATTCGCAGATCGAAGGACTGGTTTCGGCCATCGTCATCGAACGCGAACAGCTTGGACCGCGGCGCTACATTGCCACGCTGGGCGTGGTGTTCGATCGCCAGCGCGCCTCGCGCTATCTCGGCTCCGCAGGCGAAGCGACCCGTTCTGCGCCCATGCTGCTGCTGCCGGTAACCGTCAGCGCCGGCACACAGATGGTCTATGAGCAGCGTAACCCCTGGCAGCGCGCCTGGGCCGAATACCAGGCCGGGCAGAGCCGGATCGACTATGTGCGTCCGGCCGGGGCGGGCGGCGATTCGTTGCTGCTGACCTATGGCCAGACCAGCCGTCGCAGCCGCACCTGGTGGCGCAACGCGCTCGACCAGTTCGGCGCGGCCGATGTGCTCGTGCCGATCGCGAACCTGCGTTACACCTATCCCGGCGGCCCGATCGAGGGGACCTTCACCGCGCGCTACGGCCCGGACAATGTCTATCTCGACGGCTTCGACATGACCGCGGCCTCGCCCGAAGAGCTGCCCGATATGCTCGGCCGCGCGGTGGTCCGTTTCGACCGGATCTTCGAACTCGCGCTGGCTGACGGCAAGCTGCGTCCCGACCCGACCCTCAACGTCGGCACGCCCGAACTCGATCCGGTGCTCCAGCGCCTGCTCGACCTCGGCCGTGCGCTCCAGGCGCGCGATCGCGCCGCTGCCGAAACGGCGAGCCAGCCGACCCCCGAAAGCGGGGAAGCCATCACCGCCGCGCCGATCCAGACGCCGCCGCCCGAAAACTCGGTCGCGCTCTACACGGTGCAGGTGGCAACGCCTGATGCGGCCGCCTTCGACGGCGCGGTCTCCGCCGTGCGCGCCACGCCGGGCGTGCGCAACACGGGCATCCGCAGCACCGCCATCGGCGGGACATCGGTGATGACGGTGAGCTATGCCGGCTCCATCGGCGAACTGGCCCAGGCGCTGCGGGCGCGCGGCTTTACCGTGCAGCAGGGCAGCAACGCGCTCGCCATCAGCCGCTGACGACGCGCCTCCCGTGTCGTCGCAAATCGCCCTTCCGCTGATTCCCGCAGGCTCCGGCCAGCCGGCCAGCATCGTGCTGGGCGAAAGCAACCGCGCGGTTGCCGAAGCGCTCACGGCGCCGGACACGTGGCCTTTTCGCACCGCGATCCTTCACGGACCACCGCGCTCGGGCAAGTCGCTGTTCGGCCAATGGTTCGCCGCCCAGCACCCCGGCGGAGTGATCGACGGGGTGGAGGCGATGGACGAGACGCAGGTCTTTCACCGCTGGAACCGCGCGCAGGAAGACGGCGCGCCCTTGCTGCTGATCGCAAACACGCCGCGCTGGGACATCACACTGCCCGACCTGCGCAGCCGCATGGGGGCGGCCCTGCAGCTTGAAATCGGCCCTCCCGACGACGCGCTGACGGCCGATCTCATGCTCTCGCTGGCCGCCCAGAGGGGGCTTGCGCTGGGCGAGGGCGCGCCCGCCTATCTCGTCCCGCGAATGGAGCGCAGCTACGCGGCGACGGAGAAAATCGTGGCCGAAATCGACCGTATCAGCCTTGAACGACAGGTTCCCGCGACCCTATCTGTATGGCGAGACGCGTTGGAAGCGGTGCAGGGCCCGGACCAGGGCCGCTTGCTTTAATTGCTTCCCGGTGGGAGAATAGTGCCAATGTTCGAACGGCTTGTCGCCTATCTCGACAGCGTGAAGGCACGCGATCCCGCGCCCCGCAGCCGGTGGGAGGTGCTCACCTATCCCGGCGTCTGGGCAATGTTCTATCACCGCATCGCGCACTGGCTGTTCGAAGCCGAGCTCTATTTCCTGGCCCGCCTGGTCAACCACTGGAGCCGCTGGCTTACCGCGATCGACATCCATCCGGGCGCCAAGATCGGCAAGAACCTGTTCATCGACCACGGCTTCTCGGTCATCGGCGAAACCGCCGAGATCGGCGACAATGTGACCATCTATCAATGCGTGACGCTGGGCGGGACCAACCCGACCAACGGCGTGGGCGGCAAGCGCCACCCGACGCTGGAGGATAATGTCATCATCGGCTCGGGCGCGCAGATCATCGGCCCGATCACGGTGGGCGAGCGCGGCCGCGTGGGCGCGAACGCGGTGGTGATGGACGATGTGCCGGCAGGCGCGACCATGGTCGGCCTGAAGGCGCGCTCGACGCTCGTCCCGGCCGAGGAATGGATCAAGGAATTCATCCCCTACGGCACGCCCAATTGCGAAGACGCCGAGGGCAACCGGATCGACTGCATCGAAAAGCTTGAAGGCGAACTCGCCGCGCTGCGTGCCGAGATGGCCGAGCTCAAGGCCGCTTCGAAAGGCGTCGCCACCCCGATCGATGCCAAGAAGAGCGGGACAGGCCACTGATGAGCGCACACGGTGCACCGGGCGTCCCCGGTCAGGTCGTCGCTTTTCCCGGCAGGGCGAATGGACAGGTCGGCTTCGACCGCGCCGAGCTCCAGCGTATCCTCGATCTCTACGGCCGGATGGTCGCGGCGGGCCAGTGGCGCGACTACGCGATGGATTTCGACAAGCAGGCCGCGACCTTCGCCGCCTTCCGCCGCACGGCCGAGCGCCCCCAGGCGCGGGTGGAAAAGCGCCCGAGCCTGCGCAACAAGCAGGGCATGTGGACCCTGTTCGGCGAACACGGGCAGATCCTGAAGCGTGGGCATGAGCTCGCCAGCGTGCTCGCCCCGATGGAACGCAGGCTCCTGAAGGCGGTCGAGGACTAGCCTCAGCCGCCGACGATCCGCACCGACGGGCGGGCAATCTCTTCTCGCGCAAAGTCTTCCGGATCGATCGTCGGCAGGTATTCGGCCTGCGCGGCGGTGATTTTGCGCGCCAGATTGGAAAACAGGAAGGCGGAGCCCAGCAGCAGCACCACGGCGAAGCAGGTGATCGCGTACTCCATCCACAGAGGCGTCATGATGACGAGATTGGAACTGAGGTCGAGCGCGAACTTCAGGACCATCATGCTGAAGATGACCAGCCCCACTGCCAGCGCGGTCCACCAGGCGGTGACGTCCTCGACCGTCGAATGAGCGAAATCCTCCGGCTCGCCATGGCTGCGGTTGTGCAGCTCGCGCATCGCTTCGAACGGCATGATCAGGTTGGCGAGCGGAATGAGATAGGCGGCCAGCGCCTTTCCGGGCGTGTACTTCTGGCGGATCCCGGCTGCCTGCAAATTGCTGTGCGCGCGCCAGACCCAGACCAGCATGGCGATGATGAAGGCGAGGCTAGACACCCCCATGACAATGGCGGAGATCGCAACCGGGCTATCCCATCCGGGCGCTTCGGGTCCGCCCGAGACATAGGCCCGCTCGATCAGCGCGACACTGGACCGTTCGTATTCGGACTGCGTCTCGCGATAGCGCGATTCGTAGCCGTACACCGTGGTCGGTCGGTTGAGTTCTTCTAGCTCGGCAATGTTGTCGTAGACCTGCCGCACCTCGAACCCGCCGAGGACCAGCATGACCAGCCCTGCGGCCAGCAGGACAAGCGACGATATCGTGACGGTGAGCGAACAGACGCGCAGCGTGCGCAGACACGAGACAGTGTTCATGCGACCCCCAAAGAAAAACCCCGCGCCGTTTCTGTAACGGGGCGGGGTCTTTCGCAAGCAGTAGGGGGCGGCTTATCCGCGAGCGCTGCTCGGGCCGGTTCCGGTAACCTTCTGCATGGCGGTCAGGATCGCGCCCGACTGTTCGCTGCCCGACTGCGGGGCCTTGAGGTTCGAGAACTCGCTGATCTTGTCCCAGTTGGCGGCAAAGCCTTCGACCGTGCGCTCGCCATCGGGCAGCCAGACGGCATCGTTCATGACGGTCCAGGCCGAGTGGTAGCCACCGGCACCCGCGCCGACGATGGCGTTGGTGGGCGCGTCTTCGCTGACGAGGAAGAGCGCGGCCGGAACCACGTTCACCGGATCGAACAGCTTGAAGGCTTCTTCGGGGAAGAGGTCTTCGGTCATGCGCGTGCCGGCAACCGGCGAGAGCGTGTTGACCTTGATGTTGTACTTCGCGCCTTCGAGCTGAAGCGTCTTGGTAAGGCCGGCGAGGCCGAGCTTGGCGGCGCCGTAGTTGGCCTGGCCGAAGTTGCCGAACAGGCCGGTCGACGAGGCGGTCATGAGGATGCGGCCATAGGCCTGCTCACGGAAGGTTTCCCAGCACGCCTTGGTGACGAAGGCCGAGCCGGTCAGGTGGACCTTGAGGACGAACTCGAAGTCTTCCGGGCTCATCTTGGCAAAGGTCTTGTCGCGCAGGACGCCGGCGTTGTTGATGAGGACGTGCACGCCGCCCCACTTCTGCTTGGCGTCGGCGACCATCTTTTCCATCTGGTCGTATTCGGTGACCGAGCCGCCGTTCGAGATGGCTTCACCGCCCATCTTCTCGATTTCCTCGACGACCTGGAGGGCCATGTCCGAATGGCCGGTGCCGTCACGCGAACCGCCGAGGTCGTTGACGACGACCTTCGCGCCGCGGCGGGCGAGTTCGAGTGCGTATTCGCGGCCCAGACCGCCGCCTGCGCCGGTGACGATGGCTACCTTGTCCTTGAAGTCGATGCTCATGGGGCTGCTCCTGCTGTGTTGTTTGTCGTTTACGTAAAGGTCAATTGGTGCAGCGGACTGCCACGTTCTTTTCGCACTTGCAACACCGGGTATGGCGTGCCGCTATGCCGTAACGGCGAAATGGTCAGCCGAGGCGCGAAAGCGCCGGGATCAGCTCGGCCAGCGAATCGATTTCTGCGTCGGCACCCAGTTCGCCGCGCGGCTTGTCGCAATATCCGTAACGCGCGCCGATCACCGGGACTCCGGCGGCCCGCGCCGCCTTGACGTCATAGGAGCTGTCGCCGACGAAAGCGAGGCTGCCGCCGCCGCCGCGCTTGACCGCTTCGAAGATCGGGTCTGGCGCCGGCTTGGCGCGGCCCTTGCCCATGGTATCGCCGCCGATGATCGCCACGAAGTGGTCGGCCAGCTCCAGCGTTTCGAGGATCTGGCGGGCGAAGCTTTCGAACTTGTTGGTCACCACCGCCATGGTCACGCCGCGCTCTGTCAGCTCGCCCAGCACCTCGCGCGCATGGGGATAGGGCTGCGTGTGGACCGCGTTGTTCTCGGCGTAATAGGCCAGCATCTTCTTGTAGAGATTGCGGAATTCGTCTTCCGGCAGGCCGCCCTGTTCGTCGACCGCCTGCTTCAGCATGATCTTCGCGCCGCCGCCGATCAGGTCGCTGGCGTGGTCGGCGGGTACGGGCTTGAAGCCGCCGAGGTCCAGCGCGTGGTTCACCGCCGCGCCCAGGTCACGGTGGGTTTCCAGCAGGGTTCCGTCGAGATCGAAGCCGATGGTGGCAAAGGGCAGGTCGCTCATGGCCCTTTCGGTGGCGGATGGTTCTTCAAACTGCAAGCGATTGGTGGCAAGGCGTATCCCCATGAGTAGCCAGCACGATTTCGCCGCCGTCATCCTTGCCGCGGGCAAGGGCACCCGCATGAAGAGCGACCTGCACAAGGTCCTGCACCCGATTGCCGGGCGGCCGATGCTGCTCCACCTGCTCGACAGCTTTGCCGAACTGGAGCTGAAACGCACCGTGGTGGTGGTCGGCGACAAGCGCGAACAGCTCGACGCGGCGCTTGAAGGCCGAGACGTCAGCACCGCGCTGCAGGAACCGCAGCTCGGCACGGCGCACGCCGCCCTGCAGGCGCGCGCGGCGCTGGAGGGCTTTTCCGGCCATATCCTCGTGTGCTTCGGCGATTGCCCGATGGTACGCGGCGAGACCGTCCAGCGCCTGATTGCCGCGCTCGACAATGGCGCGAAGGTTGCGGTGCTCGGCTTCCGCCCCGACGATCCGCTCGCCTACGGACGGATCATTGCCGATGCGGATGGCACGGTTGCGAAGATGGTCGAGTTCAAGGATGCGAGCGAGGACGAGCGCGCCTGCGATCTGTGCAATTCGGGTCTGATCGTTGCCCATTCGGACGATATGTGGCCGCTGCTCGACGCGGTCGGCAACGACAACGCGCAAGGCGAATACTACCTGCCCGATGTCGCCACCGGCGCGATTGCGCGCGGCGATACGGTGAAGGTGGTCGAGACCGATCCGGGCGAGGTTGCGGGCATCAACAGCCGCGCTGAACTCGCCGCTGCCGAAGCGCAGTGGCAGGAGCTGAAGCGCGAGGAAGCGATGGCCGAAGGCGCCTCGCTCAAGGCGCCCGAGACCGTGTTCTTCAGCTGGGACACCAAGCTTGGCCGCGATGTCACGATCGAACCCAATGTCGTCTTCGGTCCCGGCGTGACCGTGGCCGATGGCGCGACCATCCACGCATTCAGCCACCTCGAAGGCGCGAGCGTGGGCGCAAACTGCTCGGTCGGACCCTACGCCCGCCTGCGCCCCGGCGCGGTCATGGAGCAAGGCGCCAAGGTCGGCAATTTCGTCGAAATGAAGAAGGCCGTGCTGGGCGAAGGGGCCAAGGCCAACCACCTGACCTATCTCGGCGATGCGGAAGTGGGCGCAGGCGCGAACATCGGCGCGGGCACCATCACCTGCAATTACGACGGCTATTTCAAGTACAAGACCGTGATCGGCGAGCGCGCTTTCATCGGATCGAACAGCGCGCTGATCGCCCCCGTTTCCATCGGCGCAGACGCGATCGTGGCGGCCGGCAGCGCGGTCAGCCGCGATGTCGGCGACGGGGACCTGCGCCTCGTGCGCGCAGAGCAGGTGGTGAAGCCCGGCTGGGCCGATCGCTTCCACGACGCGATGAAGAAGAAAAAGGCCGCCGAGAAGAAGTGAGGGCGCTCGCCGCCTTGGCCCTGCTGCTTGCAGGATGTGCAGGCGAGGGGCCTGCGCCCGAAGAGGCGACGAGTACCGAACCGGCAGAGGAAATCGCAGCGGCAGGCGAAGACGCGCCTGACACACGCGTTACCCAGGCCCCAGCGCCATCTCCGGTGACCTGTTCGCAGGCGGAAGAGGCGATCTTCTCCTGCAAGACTGCGAGCGGAAAAAGCATCGCGGTGTGCGGCACGCCTGACGGGAAGGCCGAATACCGCTTCGGCGGCGACACAGCGGAACTGACCCTGCGCGGCGGAGAGTGGGCCAGCGTGCCCTATTCGGGCGGCGGCGAGGCGCAGATTGCCTTTGCCAACGGGCCGGTGCGCTATGTCGTCTTCAGCCGCATGATCCGCACCAATTTCGCGGCCGGCGAGCCCAACAATCCCGTCTTCAGCGACGGGGTGATCGTGCTGGAGGGCGAAGAGGTCGTCGCGCTCCAGACATGCGATGATCCCGACACGCTCGCGATCCAGTATTTCGCGGCCGAGGAGCGCTTTCCTACCGCCGATGATCTCTTCACCTTTGAAACCGGCCGCGCCGATCCGGCTACTGCGGAGTGAACTCCGGATAGAAGCGCGCGCGGAACCGGTCGAGCCAGGCGGCAAGGTTGGCGTGCCCTGCAATCATTGGTTTCATCGGGCTCGAGAAGGGCACGTAGGCAATGTTGGCCAGCAACGAATAGACTGTCGCATCGGTCATGGTGGGCTGCTCGCCGAAGAACCAGTCCTGATCGCCGAGCAAGCCAGCCAGCGCTCCGATGTCCTTGGCGGAGATCGCCTCGATCTCCTCGGGCGAATGCAGGCCCATCCCGTGCCCTTCAAGCTGCTTGGTTACCGCGCGGCGCGCGTAGGGCGCAAGGATGGCGCGCACCGGGGCAGGGATGTCGCCCAGCACCGAACCCTTGAGGATCGGCCAGTTCTCGTCGCGCCGCCAGCGGTCGTAGACCATGGCCCAGTAGAGGTTCTCCTCGATCATTCGCTGGATCGCGACGGCGGCGCCCTTTTGCGCGGCCGACAGCCGTGCATCGGGATCGACCCCGAATTCGCCCTTGAGAAAGTCGATGATTAGCGCGGAATCGCCCAGCGTGCGGCCTTGGTATTCGATCCAAGGCGCCTTCTTCTTCGGGCCGGCGAAGGGCGTCGCCGCGGTGATCGACTGGTGCTCGATCCCGGTCATGCGAAAGAACGCGTCGAGCTTGAGACAGAACGGGCTGACGGTCACCAGCCCCCAGCGTCCCGGCAAGTGATAGGCCTTGATTGCGCTCATGGTATTGCCCTCCCTTGCGCGAAGACTATCCGAAGCCGGTGCAATCGGCAAAGGTGGGCCAATGGCGGAATCCGAAACCTGCTGGCTGTGCACCCGGCCCTTGGGAAACAAGGTGCAGCGGCATCACACCGTGCCCAAGGCCAAGAAAGGTCGCGCTACCGTACCGGTCCACCCGATCTGCCACCGGGCCATCCATGCCAATTTCACGAACGCTCAGCTGGCGCGCATGGGCGATGACCACGCGGCACTGGTCCGCCACGAGGGGATGGCGAACTTCCTACGATGGGTGGCCGCCAAGCCGCCCGATTTTCACGCTCCTACCCGAAGGGCGCGCTAGTCAGTCGAGGAACTGGCCGCCCGCTTCGCCGAGCGAGGCCCAGCGAATGGCGACCGGGTGATCCCCGCTTGCGAAACTCAAGGTATAGCCGGTGCCGCAGCGAATGCCGCGCGGCACGGCAAGCCGAAACCCGTCGCCCGAGACGTCCACGATGGTGCAGGAGGTGTCCTCCATCGCCGCATGCCGCAGGGTCGCGGCTTCCCTCACGGAAATGCGTGGCTGGTGGGACAGGTCGGGCATCGCTGGAGATCTCCTGCGCGGATACAATCGGATGCGACACCTTGCTTGCCGTCCACTTCTAGGGAAACAGGCTTGCCTAAGCGTTAAGGGGTCTCAGCATGTGGGCGATTGCTTAACCAAAGCGTGGTATTTCAAAGGGATGGATCAAGCTTCATCTCCGCGCCTCCACGTCCTTGGTCATCCGCTCGCGCAAACTTCCCTCACGCTGGTGACGAGCGATGGGGAAGATCTGGCGAGCGCTCTGGATGGGCGCGAGGCTTCGATTGCCTTCGACAGGGCAGGGACGGCGCTTTCGGCCAACGTCTGGCCCGCGCTGACTGTGCGCGAGGACGGGCTTTTCACTTCCGAAGTGGGCGGGCGGTGGGTTCCGCCACACGCGTCGCTCTCTATCGGTGAGGCCGCACCCTCTCTTGGCCACGCCCTGCTGCATGGCATCGCGAAGGAGGATGTGCTGAGCGTGTCCGCACGCAACGCGCAGGTGGTGTCGCTTGGCCTTGGGGGCACACGCTATTCGGAGCCGGGGCAGAGCTTCTACCTCGCCGGATCGCAGGTCGAGATCGCGTACAGTCAACTCGATGAGGGGCTCGAGCTGCGTCTCCAAGCGCCGCTCGAAGCGAGCCGCCGCGTGCACAAGGGCGCTATAGAACTCGAAGCGCAGCTCTCGGCGCGTTTCCTGCTGCCCGCAAACGCGCTGCCTTACGCTGGCCTATGGGCGAGACGTCCAGACAACAGCGCCGTAGTGGATGCGAACTGGCAGCCCAGCCAGCGCACGATCGGCGACCTTGCCGCGCGCTATCGCGGCGTGGTGGCGCGCGGCTCGCTCGACTGGGGCGGTGATCGCAGAGGCTCACATCCAACCGGGCCCTGGGTCGATTGCCTGATCGAGCCCCATCGCATGCATCTCGTTCCCCGTTCGCGGCTGTCGCGAAAGGCCAGTGGCGCCTTCGAAAAGTCGCGCACCGAGGGCGAGCTCGAATTGCATTTCGGCATGGCGACGCTGGAGAAAGCGCTTGAGGGTCGCAGCCACGCCCGCCTGGAATGGTTCGGCCCGGCGATCGGCTATGTGAACGGCGTGACGACCCGGCCGATGGAGCAGGGAGGGCCGCGTTTCCAGGCCTTGGAGCGCCTTGCGCTCGATCTCACGCTGAATGCGGATGGCGTGCAGGTGAGCGGCAAGGGCAAGGTCGGCCCCGGCGGAGACCTCGGTCCCGAGGTCACCATGGACTTCCTCATCCCGGCGTTGTGGCTGAAGGTGGCGGGCGCAAGGCTGGGCTGACCCCGTGCGGGCCAGCACAGTCCTCGCGCCCGTCGTGTTTTAGTCCGCAGGCGCGTCCGCGAGGCGCTGGAGCAGGTAGACCATCTGCAGCGCCTGGATCTTGGCGCGCTGCTCGTTGTCGACCCCGCCCGAATGGCCGCCGGTCATGTCCTCGAAGTAGAAATAGTCCTGCCCCAATTCCTTGACCCGCGCGGCGCCTTTGCGCGCGTGCGCAGGGTGGGTGCGGTCGTCGGCGGTCGATGCCCAGAAGAAGGGCGTGGGGTAGTCCTTGCCCTCCAGCAGCTTCTGGTAGGGCGAATAGGGTTCGATCCACGCGCGCTGCTCGGCAATGCGCGGGTCGCCGTATTCGCCGGTCCACGAAGCGCCGCGGCCGATCAGGTGATAGCGCAGCATGTCGAACAGCGGGATCTGCACGATCGCGCCGTTGAACAGGTCGGGCCGCTGGGTGAAGGCCGTGCCGACCAAAAGGCCGCCCTGGCTACCACCCTGGATGCCGAGATGTTCTGGCGAGGTAATCCCGCGCGCAACAGCGTCTTCGGCAATGGCGATGAAGTCGTCCCAGGTGCGCTGCTTGTTCTCGCGGATCGCGCTCTGGTGCCAGCCGGGGCCGAATTCGCCCCCGCCGCGCATGTTGCCGAGAATGTAGGCCCCGCCGCGTTCAAGCCAGATCTTGCCGATCGAGCCGAGGTAGCTGGGCAGGCGCGGGACCTGGAAGCCGCCGTATCCGGTCAGCAGCGTGGGGTTGGTACCGTCCATCACCATGCCCTTGGGCTTGACGAGGAAGTAGGGGATCTTGGTCCCGTCCGCGCTGGTCGCCTCGAACTGCTCGACCTCCATGCCGGCCGCATCGAAATAGGCGGGCGAGGTCTTGATGACCTCCGGCGCGCCGCTGCCGTCGGAATAGTAGAGCGTGGAGGGCGTCAGGAAATCGGTGACCGAGTACATGATCTCGTCCGAGGTGTCGGACGCGGCCTGTACGCCGACGGTCGAATTGTCGGGCAGGTCGATCTCGCTCGACACCCATTGGCCGTCGACATGGTCGAACTTCAGCACCCGCCCGCGCACATTGTCGAGCAGGCTCACATAGAGGCTCTCGGCGGTGTTCGATGCGCCGCGCTTGGTCTGCTTGTCCTGCGGGGCCCAGACCAGCGTCTTGGCCGCGCCGTTGGGGTCAGCCTTGAACTCTTCGAGATCGACCGAGACAAGCGCGTCGGCGGGGAAGGTCTGGCCGCCCGTTTCCCAGTCGACATCGGTCGAGAACAGCAACTGCCCGTCGATCAGCCCGTAGGGCGAGGCCTTCAGCGGCATGTCGAGACGGACCCATTCGCCGTCCTTCTGCCAGAAGTATTCGGTCTCGTGGAAGCTGGTGGCCCGGAAGGCGTAGTAGCCATGCGCGGTGCCGGTGTGATCGCGCAGCAGGGTGGCGGACGACCACACATCGGCTTCCTCGCCGCGCCAGATTTCCTGTGCATCCTCGATCGCGGTGCCGCGTTTCCAGATGCGGCTGGTGCGCGGGTAGAAGCTTTCGGTCAGAGTGCCTTCGCCGAAATCGCGGCTGACGAGCAGCGTATCGGCGTCGATCCATTCGATGCCGCCCTGGCTCTTCTGGTCTAGGACGAAGCCGTCTTCGACGAACTCACCCTTGATCATGTCGAACTCGCGCAGGACGGTCGCGTCTTCCCCGCCATCGGACAGGGCGATCATGCACAGGCGTTCTTCGGGCGGCAGGCAGGTCGAGCCCTTGTAGACCCATTCGCGCCCTTCCGCCTCGGCCAGCGCGTCGACATCGAGCACGGTTTCCCATTCGGGCGCGTCGGTGCGGTAGCTTTCCAGCGTGGTGCGCCGAACGAGGCCGCGCGGGTTCTCCTTGTCCTGCCAGAAATTGTAGAGCCCGTCGGGCCGGATCGAGACATAGGGGATGCGGTCTTCGCTGTCGTAGATCGCCAGCGCCTCGCCCTTTATCGTCTCGAAGCGCGGATCGCCGGCGAGCCGGTCCATCGTGCGGGTGTTTTCCGCCTCGACCCAGGCGAGGGCGCGGTCGCTGCGCGCCTCTTCCAACCAGATGTAGCTGTCGTCTTCGGGTCCGGGGATGCCGTCCTGCGCGGCGGCGGGCGTTTGGGGGGCAAGCGTCATGACCATGGCAATGGCCAGCGCGGATACGAGTTTCAAGGCCGTCTCTCCGTTGATCCTTGGAAAGATCGCAGAGTGACGGGTCGGGCGCGTCAATTCAAGCGCTTGTCGCGCCTAGTCGATGCGTTTCCAGGCGCGGATTTCGCGTTCGTGCAGGGTCTCGTTCGCGATCTCGCGATAACCGGCTGCCAGCGCTTCCTTGACCAGCGCTCCGGCGTCCTCGTTCTGCGGGGTGAACTCGGTGTCGGCGGTCACGATGACCGGTGGGCGGGTGGCGAGCAGGCGGGCGACTTCGCCTTCTTGCACGATGCCCAGCGCGTGGCGTTCGAGCGCGTTGTTGAGATGGTCGGGATAGATGAAACGGGTCGGCAGGCAGCTGCCGGTTAGGCGGTAGAGCGAGGTCGGCCCGTCGTAGATCCACAGGCACGCGTCTTCGCCATCGACATGGGGCGCAATGGCCGAGGTCAGCCGGTCCATCGCCGCGCGCTGCTCGGCAGACTGTTCGTACTGGCGGGGGAGGTAGAGGATGTAGAAACTGCCCGCGAGCACGAGGGCCAACGGGGCAAAGCGGGCCGGGCCACGGCGGTCGAGCAGAGGCAGGGCAAACAGGACCGTCGCGGGCACGGCGGCGGCGAAATAATAGCGGTAGACGGTCGAGGGCAGGAAGACCGTCGCCAGCGAGGCCAGCAGCCACAGCGCGATGAAAAGGTAGGTCTTCGCGTCGCGCAGCGTGCCCATTCGCAGCGCGGCGTAGAGCCCGCCGACGGCCAGCGCGGCGAGCGGCATCAGGAACAGCGCAAGGTCGCTGTAAAGGCGTCCGGCGTCGGAAGCCTCGCGGTCGAAGAAGGACGTGAAGTTTGCAAACAGGAAGGCGTCCCAATGCCCTGCCAGCGCATAGGATGCGCCGACCATGACGGTGGGCAGCAGGCCGAGCGCACCGAAGGCGGCGGCAAGCTGGACCAGGCGCGCAGGCGATGCGCCGCGCCGGAACTGGCCCCACAGCGCCCACAGGCCGAAGAACAGGCACTGCGGCACGGCGGTGTATTTGATCTGCAGCGCCAACCCGCCAATCAGCATGGAAAGCAGCGCGCGCGCCACCGCCTTGGGATGCGCCGGATCGCGCACCAGCAGCGCCATGGCGATCATCAGCGGGACGAAGAAACCTTCCGAATTGCCCGAATGGCTGCCGTAAGTCGTCATCAGCATGGCGTAGAGCAGGCCAGCGCCTGCCGCCGTTGCCCGGTCGACCAATGTGCGCGCCAGGACGTAGATCATGATCGCGCCGGCGGCGGTGAACAGGGCTGCCAGCACCTGGTAGGCCTCTGGACCCGGCCCGCCGATGGCGTGGGCCCCGGCAAACAGGGCGAAGAGGCCAAAGGGCTTGCGGTCCCAGAGGTCGACGAAGGGCAGTTGCCCTTCCAGCATGGCGTTGCCGATCAGCGAATAGAGCTGTTCGTCGATATCGGCGTTGGAATCGCCGATCCAGGGCGAGCGGATCACGAAAACGGCAAGCGCGATCACCGCGCAGGCGATCCAGTCCGCCCGCGCAGGGCGCGCTTTCGCGGGTATTTCAACGCGATCGATTGCGGCGGTTGCCATAAGTCCCCGTTTTCCCCTGCAGGTCGTGGGGCGACCCTGCGGCAAACAGGGTTAATTTTCCCCTACCGCAGCGCCTTTCCAAGCGGCCCGCTTAACCGTTTTTGCACGGCCACCGGTGCAAGGGGAGCGCCATGACCGCCCGCCTGCGCCTGCTTGCCGCCGTCATTTCGGCGCTGCTGCTGATCCTGACCGCCTTTGCGGCCTGGGCCATCGCGCCCTTCAGCCGCGATCCGGCGGACTGGCCCGCCACGGTCAAGAATCTCGTGCGCGCACCCTTTTCCGACCGCATCGTGATCGGTGACAGCCGGGTTAGCTTCGCGCGCGAGCCGGACGGGGCGCTGTTCGTCGGCTATGGCGGGGCGACTTCGCGCCAGCTCGAACGCATGGCCACGATCGTGTGTGCGATCGCACCGGGACAGGTCAGCCTCGCGCTGGGCGTAAACGACACCAAGCCGACCGAGCTCGACCTCGGCGCCAGCCGCGCTGCGCTGAGGCGCCTTGTGCTTGCCTGTAAGCGCGAGGACCTTTGGCTCGGCCAGATCTGGCCGAGCGAGGCGGGGGTGGAGCCTGCGGGCAACGCCTACCATGCCGACGCGATCGAGGAATTGAACGGCTATCTGATCGAGCTGGCAGAAGCGCACGACGCGAAGGTCCTGCCCGTGCCCGCGCTGCCCGAGCCGTTCACCTACGACGGGGTGCATTTCACCCCCGAAGTCTCGCGCCACTACGCCCAGCGGCTGGCCTTTCCCGACCGGCTCCAGCGGGCCGATTAACCCGATTTTCAGCCTGTTCGGGCATGCACACGGCCCATGAGCCGACCGGTTTTCATCACGCCGTCCATGTCGATCCTGCTCGACGCCGTGCGCGCCATTGCGGCGCTGCTCGTGCTCGGCGGCCACATGGTGCAGATGGAGCTCTACACCGGGCCCTATCCCTTCGGGCCAACGATGCAGCACAACGCGGTGATCGTGTTCTTCGTGCTCTCCGGCCTCGTCATTGCGCATTCGGTCAGCAGCCGCAGCTACACGCTCAAGGACTACGCCATTGCCCGCGCTTCGCGCATCGTGCCCGTGGCCTTCTTTGCGATCGGATTCGGCACGCTGATCTTCGCGGCGCTCAGCGCACGGGGGCTGGCGCCGGCAATCGTGACCTGGCCCTATGACGAACTCTCGCTCTCCTCGGTCCTGCTTCCGGCCGTGTTCCTGAGCGAAAGCGGTGATGGCGTGGGGCCGGTCTGGAACCCGCCTTACTGGTCGCTGACCTACGAAGTCTGGTTCTACATCCTGTTTGCCGCGGGCTTCTTCCTGCGCGGGCCGAGCCGCTGGTTCTGGCTGGCGGCGCTCTGCTGGGTCGCGGGGCTTCGCGTCCTGCTGATGTTCCCCATCTGGCTGCTGGGTGCTGCGCTGGTGCGCTATGGCACGCGCTGGGAGCCCAAGGGCCTGCGCGCGGTCCAGTTCGGCCTGTTCGGCTTCATCCTGTGCGCCGTATCGAACGTGCTGGGATCGAGCGGGCGCAAGGTCGCCGAGGCGCTTCAGAACCAGCTCGATTACGCGGTCAAGTTCAGCGAGTATTTCCTGACTGACTACCTTTTCGGCATCGGCATCGCGATGCTGTTCATCGCCGCGCGCCCCTTCGCCGAGTGGGCAGGGGAAGGGCTGAAGAAGGCCGAGCGCCCGGTCCAGTGGTTCGCCGGTTTCAGCTTCTCGCTCTACATCCTGCATTGGCCGATGCTGTCGGCCATGTCCGTGCTGGGTATCGAGGCGGGCGGCAATCCGCTTGCCTTCCTCGCGCTGGTGGGCGGCATTATCGGCGCCTGCGCGCTAGTGGCCCAGTTTACCGAGTACCGCAGCAAGGACGTGCGCCGCTGGCTGACCGCGCGACTTTCCCCGCAGCCAAGGCAAGCCTCCGCCACCTGAGCACAAAAAAGGGCGACCCATCGGGCCGCCCTTGATTGGTTCGTGATGCGAGACGAGGGCTTAGCCTTCGACGTGCTCCGCAAGGACCGTCAGCCCGTTTTCGCCGACTTCGGCAAAGCCGCCGCGGACCTCGATGGTCTCAGGCGCGCCGCCTTCGGTCTTGAAGACCTGCACCGCGCCGTCGCGGATCGTCGACATGAAGGGCGCGTGGCCCTCGAGCACGCCGAATTCGCCTTCCGCACCGGGAACGACGACCATGTGGACGTCTTCGGAGCGGACCAGCTTGGCCGGCGTGACGAGTTCGAAGTGGAGGGCCATGATCTTACGATTCCTCGGCGAGCTTCTTGGCCTTCTCGACCGCCTGGTCGATGCCGCCGACCATGTAGAAGGCAGCTTCCGGCAGGTGGTCGTATTCGCCGTCGACGACAGCCTTGAACGACTTGATGGTGTCTTCCAGCTGGACGAACACGCCCGGGATGTTGGTGAACACCTCGGCCACGTGGAACGGCTGCGAGAGGAAGCGCTGGATCTTGCGGGCGCGGGCCACGGTCAGCTTATCTTCTTCCGACAGTTCGTCCATGCCGAGAATGGCGATGATGTCCTGCAGGCTCTTGTACTTCTGCAGCGTTTCCTGGACCTTACGAGCGGTCTCGTAGTGCTCCTGGCCGACAACGCGCGGTTCGAGAACGCGGCTGGTCGAGTCGAGCGGGTCGACGGCCGGGTAGATGCCCAGCTCCGAGATCGCGCGGCTCAGCGTGGTCGTTGCGTCAAGGTGGGCGAACGAGGTTGCCGGGGCCGGGTCGGTAAGGTCGTCGGCGGGAACGTAGATGGCCTGGACCGAGGTGATCGAACCCTTGGTGGTCGAGGTGATGCGTTCCTGCAGGTTACCCATGTCGGTCGACAGGGTCGGCTGGTAGCCCACGGCCGAAGGAATACGGCCGAGAAGGGCCGACACTTCCGAACCCGCCTGCGTGAAGCGGAAGATGTTGTCGACGAAGAACAGGACGTCCTGGCCTTCCTGGTCGCGGAAGTATTCGGCCATGGTCAGACCCGAGAGAGCGACGCGGGCACGCGCGCCCGGAGGCTCGTTCATCTGACCGAAGACGAGGGCCACCTTCGAACCTTCGCTGGTGGCGTTGCCGTCGGCGTCCTTGGCGATAACGCCGGCGTCGAGGAATTCGTGGTAGAGGTCGTTACCTTCACGGGTACGCTCACCGACACCTGCGAATACGGACACGCCGCCGTGGCCCTTCGCGATGTTGTTGATGAGTTCCTGGATCAGCACGGTCTTGCCGACGCCTGCGCCGCCGAACAGGCCGATCTTGCCGCCCTTTGCGTAGGGAGCGAGAAGGTCGATGACCTTGATGCCGGTCACGAGGATGGCCGCTTCGGTCGACTGGTCGACGAACAGCGGGGCTTCGGCGTGGATCGGGGCGCTCTGCTCGGCACCGATCGGGCCGCGCTCGTCGATGGCTTCGCCGACGACGTTCATGATGCGGCCGAGGGTTTTCGGACCAACGGGGACCGAGATCTGCGCGCCGGTGTTGATCACTTCCTGGCCGCGGACGAGACCGTCCGTGCCGTCCATGGCGATCGTGCGCACGGTGTTTTCACCGAGGTGCTGCGCGACTTCGAGAACCAGCGTGTTGTCGCCGTTCTTGGTTTCGAGCGCGGTCAGGATGGCGGGCAGTTCACCTTCGAACTGCACGTCGACGACGGCGCCGATGACCTGGGCGATGGTGCCGTTGGGCGATTGGTTGAGTACGGGAGCGGTGGCCATGATCTATGTCCTGACTTGGGGTTTATCGCGCCTTAGCCGACGCAAACATTTTCCGGATCGGCAAAGGTCCATTCGCCTTCGCCTGCGGTAAGGGTTGCCTTGTTGCGGAGGTATTCGTCGTCGCCGAGGCCGAATTCGCAGATGACGTCTTCGGAACCGAGACCGGCGCGCTTGCACACCGCGGTGTTGACCGCTTCCTCGCTCGGGCAGGCTTCGGCGTACTTTGCCGTGAACAGCGCCTGGTCGGGCGCCGGGAGCGTTTCGATCGGCTCGGGCGCTGCAACTTCGGCCGGTGCCGGTTCGGCAGCCGGTTCCTCGCCGCAGGCGGCGAGAAGGGCGAGGGGCAGGAGGAGGGCGAAATTCTTCACGTAAACGTCCTTACAGCGCTTCTGCGCCGGCAATGATTTCGATCAGTTCGGTGGTGATCGCGGCCTGGCGGCTGCGGTTGTACTGGATCGTGAGCTTGTTGATGAGGTCGCCGGCGTTGCGCGTGGCGTTGTCCATCGCGGTCATCGAGGCGCCCTGTTCGGAAGCCTCACGCTCGAGCAGCGAACCGAACAGCTGCGTCTTCACGTAACGCGGCAGCAGCTCTTCGAGGATTTCCTCTTCGCCCGGCTCGTATTCGACCACGGCATCGCCGCTGTCGCCTGCACCCTCGGGCGAGGGGACCGGGATCAGCTGGTCGACCGTCGGGTCCTGCGCGAGGGCCGACTTGAACACCGGGTAGACGAGGTGGGCGACGTCGAATTCGCCCTTTTCGAAACGCTCGATCAGATCATCGGCAATCGCTTCGGCTTCCTCGAAGCCGACATTGCGGACGGCCGAGGTGTCGAAGTGCTTTTCGATGCGTTCGGCGTAGTCGCGCTTAATCGGGGCGCGGCCCTTCTTGCCGACGAGGTAGAACTTCACGTCCTTGCCCTCGGCAATCAGGCTGGCGGCCTTCTGCTTGGCGGCCTTGACGATGTTCGAGTTCAGACCGCCGCACAGGCCCTTGTCGGTGTTCACGACCACCAGCAGGTGGCGCTTGTCCGAACCGGTGCCCGCGAGCAGCTTGGGCGCGCTGTCACCGCTGACCTTGCCGGCCAGCGAAGCCATGACGCCCGACAGCCGCTCGGCATAGGGGCGCGCGGCTTCGGCAGCCGCCTGCGCACGGCGCAGCTTGGCCGCTGCGACCATCTGCTTGGCCTTGGTGATCTTCTGGGTCGACTTGACCGAGTTGATCCGGCCCTTGAGTTCCTTGAGGCTAGCCATTTCGGCTCCCTATCTTCGTGTCTCGTGGGCTCAGGCGAACTGCTTGGCGAAGGTCTTGAGCGCGTCGACGACCTTGTTCTTCACATCGTCTTCGAACTTGCCGGTGGTGCGGATGGTTTCCAGCACGTCGGCGTGTTCGGCACGCATGAAGCTCAGCATCTGGGCTTCGTAATCGGTCACGCGGTCCACCGGAACATCGTCGATGTAGCCGTTGGTGCCGGCGAAGATCGACACGGTCTGCTCTTCGAAGGGCATCGGCGAGAACTGCGGCTGCTTGAGCAGCTCGGTCAGGCGCGCGCCGCGGTTGAGCAGCTTCTGCGTTGCGGCGTCGAGGTCCGAGCCGAACTGCGCGAAGGCAGCCATTTCACGGTACTGCGCGAGGTCGAGCTTCATCGAGCCCGAGACCTTCTTCATCGCCTTGGTCTGGGCGGCACCGCCCACACGGCTGACCGACAGGCCGACGTTAATGGCCGGACGGATGCCCTGATAGAACAGGTCGGTTTCGAGGAAGATCTGGCCGTCGGTGATCGAGATCACGTTGGTCGGAATGTAGGCCGACACGTCGCCTGCCTGCGTTTCGATGATCGGCAGTGCGGTCAGCGAACCGCCGCCTTCCGACTTGTTCATCTTCGCCGCACGCTCGAGCAGGCGGCTGTGAAGGTAGAAAACGTCACCCGGGTACGCTTCGCGGCCCGGAGGACGACGCAGCAGGAGCGACATCTGACGATAGGCAACGGCCTGCTTGGAAAGGTCGTCGTATACGATCACGGCGTGCATGCCGTTGTCGCGGAAGAATTCGCCCATCGCAGCGCCGGTGTAGGGTGCGAGGTACTGCAGCGGAGCCGGCTCCGATGCGGTTGCGGCGACGACGATGGAGTATTCCATCGCGCCGTTTTCTTCGAGCTGCTTCACGATCTGCGCGACGGTCGAGCGCTTCTGGCCGACGGCGACGTAGATGCAGTAGAGCTTCTTGCCTTCGTCGTCCGAAGCGTTGACTTCCTTCTGGTTGATGAAGGTGTCGATGGCGACGGCCGACTTACCGGTCTGGCGGTCGCCGATGATCAGTTCGCGCTGGCCGCGGCCGACGGGAACGAGGGCGTCGATGGCCTTGAGGCCCGACTGCACCGGCTCGCTAACCGATTCGCGCGGGATGATGCCGGGAGCCTTCTGCTCGACCAGGCGGCGTTCGGTGGTTTCGATCGGGCCCTTGCCGTCGATCGGGTTGCCCAGCGCGTCGACGACGCGGCCTAGCAGGCCCTTGCCGACGGGGACGTCCACGATGGTCTGCGTGCGCTTGACGCTGTCGCCTTCCTTGATCTCGGCGTCCGAGCCGAAGATCACGGCACCGACGTTGTCGTTTTCAAGGTTCAGCGCCATGCCCTGAACGCCGTTGGCGAATTCGATCATTTCGCCGGCCTGGACCTTGTCGAGACCGTGGATGCGGGCGATGCCGTCACCAACGCTCAGCACGGTGCCCACTTCGCTGACTTCGGCTTCGGTGCCGAAATTGGCGATCTGGTCCTTGATGACCTTCGAGATTTCTGCGGCGCGGATATCCATGATGTGTGTCCTTTAAGCCTTCATGGCCTGGGAAAGCGAATTGAGACGGGTGCGGATCGAGGCGTCGATGCGCTTCGAACCGATGGTGACGACGAGGCCGCCGAGCAAGTCGGGATCGACCTTCGTGGAAAGCTTGACCGTGCGGCCTTCACGGGCCGTCAGCTTGGTCTTGAGATCAGCCAGCTGCGCGTCGGTCAGCGCGTGGGCGCTGGTGACTTCGGCAGTGACTTCGCCGCGCTGGGCTGCGGCAATCGCGCGGAAGGCGCGGATGACCTGCGGCAGCTGCGACAGGCGGCGGTTCTGCGCCAGCACGCCGAGGAAGTTCTGCGTCAGCTCCGAAACGCCGAGCAGGGCGGAGACGCCCCACAGCGCTTTCTTTGCCGCGTCGCGCGAAACTTTCGGGTTGGTGGTGACAGCGGCGAGCTCGTCCGATTCGGCGAGCGCGGCCTCGACCTTGGCGAGGTCCGATTCGACCGCGGTCACGGTTCCGTTTTCGCTAGCGAGATCGAACAGGGCCGAAGCGTAACGCCCTGCCAGGCTAGCCTGAATACCGGCGGAAATATCCACGCGCTTGAGGTCCTCTCGGGTCCGGAAGAAAAGTCCTTGCGAGCCATGCCGTTTGCGGACGAATAAGAGTCGCCCCGGCAAGGTCGGCGCGCGCCTAGCAAAGCCCCCTCGCTATGGCAAGCCGAGTCCGGTCCCGGAATCTGGACTCCTTTGCCCTTTGGCGTAGAATGCGTGGCACAAAGAAACCATTCGCGCGGGAGAGAGGCGATGAAGATGGTTCCACTGGCCCCCAAATGCGGGGTCGAGATTACCGGTGTGAGCCTGGCCGAGGCGGAAGGCGACACGCTCGATGCGATCAAGCAGGCGATTTACGAACACGGGGTGGCCGTGTTTCGCGGGCAGGACGATTTCACGCCCGAGGCCCATATCGCCTTTGCCAAGCGCTGGGGCGGGATCGACATCAACAACTATTTCCCGCTGACCGACGACCATCCCGAGATCGCCGTGGTCCGCAAGCGCGCCGACCAGACCACCAATATCGGCGGCGGATGGCACACCGACCATTCCTACGACCAGGTGCCCGCCATGGGCTCGATCCTGGTGGCGCGCACGCTGCCGCCCTCGGGCGGGGACACGATGTGGGCGCATATGGGCGAGGCCTATGACGCGCTGCCCGATGATCTGAAGGACGAGATCGAGGGGCTGGAGGCGTTCCACACCGCCGACCATATTTACGAAGAGGGCGGGCTCTACGCCAAGACCGACATGGGCAGCGATTTGCGCGGGCAGGGCCTGAAGACGGGCGCCACGCACCCGATCGTGATCCGCCACCCGCAGACGGGGCGCAAGCTGCTCTACGTCAACAGCGCGTTCACAGTGAACATCGTCGGCAGGACGCGCGAAGAGAGCCTGCCGCTGCTGCAGAAGCTCTACGCGGCGGCCACGGCGGCGGACAACACCTGCCGGCTCGCCTGGGAGCCGGGATCGGTGGCGATCTGGGATAACCGCACGACCTGGCACTTCGCGATGAACGATTACCAGGGATACGCCCGCGAAATGCACCGCATCACGCTGACCGGCGAACCGCTCGCGGCGTAGTGGTTGTAGTGGGTCAACCCAGCGTGCGGGCGGCCCAGATGATCGGGGATAGCGCAAGGAAGGCGAAGCCCACCGCCACCACCGACCAGCGCTTGGCGAACATCATGGCGATGAACAGCAGGCCGAACATGGTGTCGGGCCCCGCGCGCAGGAACACGTCGGCAGCCGTGTCGGAGGTCGTCAAGACGTGGCCGAGATAGCCAATGTGGATCGACCAGAAATAGAGGCTGGCGAGCAGCCACTGGTAGCGCCGGTTGCGCTGGTAGTATTCGGCCAGGTCCACACCCTCTTCGCCCACCTTGTCAGGCAGCGAAACCGCGGCGAGCAGCACCAGCATGACGAGCTGGAACATCACCGGCATGAACTGGGCAAAGGTGATCTGCCCGTCCGGCTGCGAAGCCGCGCCCCACCAATAGGCGATGATGCTGAGGAGGATGAACAGCGCAAAGGCCGGCTGCGCCCAGTGCCACTTCACCTTGTCGGAGCGCAGCACGCGGTTGAGGTTCTCAAGCTCGAAAGCGACCGCCACGCCGAGGACGATCGAGGCAAAGACGAGCGCCTGCTCCATTACTCCGCTTCCGTCCTGACGGTGCACTCATAGACGAGCCGCTCGTTCGCCTGGCGGGGCAACTGGCCGAGCACCTCGCTCTGCAGTTCGCCAAGCTGCGCGGCGGCGCCTTCGGCGGTGCAGGTGGGCGCTTCGTATTTGCCGCGCGCTTCGCGGGCCGCGCTCATTTCGTTGCGCGAGAGCAGGTAGCGTTCGGTGCGGAAGATGCGGCGGTCGGGATCGAAGCTGTTCACCGACACCGCGTCTTCGGATTGCGGCACGAACACCCGGCTCCAGGTGCCGCCGGCAAAGCCGTATTGCGTGCGCTCGTTGACGCAGCCCTCGGCGGTCCAGTCGAAAGCGACATCCTCTGTCTGGGCACCGGTCACGCGGCTGCGTTCGGGCACCAGCGTGCAGAGCAGGGCAAGGTCGCCCGGCTCGCCGGGGTCGCCGCCGCTGTCGGGGCCTTCACCGTCCTGCATCGCCGCAGCGACACGGCGGTCGATTTCGTCGAGGCCGGGGCGGGTGAGATAGGCCGCAAGCGCCGCCAGCACGCAGACCAGCGCCGCACCGCCGACGATGCGCATGCGGGTCTCGTCGCGCTCGTCCTCGCCCTGGTTCCACAGCGCCAGCGCCCATTGGCCGAGGCCAAAGGCGACGAGCAACAGGATGAAGGCGAGGAACAGGCGATCCTCGCGCTCGGTAATGACGCCCTGTTCGGCCTCGAGCTGCGCGCGTTCGCGCTTGGCGCGCTGGGCCTGGGTGCGTTCGGCCAGGTCCGCGCGGGCAGCGGCTTGTTCGCGCTGGAGCCTCTCGCGCTCAGCCTCGTCGAGATCGGCCATCGAGCGGCAGGGCGACCCGTTGACGCGCGGCTCGACCTCGTTGGCGCGCAGGAACGGCAGCAGCTCGCGGTTGGACACGGCGAAGAAGAACTCCGCATCGCCGCCCGCGTTGTCGGCGCCGAAGCTGTTCACCCCGACCACGCGGCCGCACGGGTCGACCAGCGGGCCGCCCGAATTGCCGCGCGCGATGGGGGCGGTGTGGAGGATGGTATCGAACTGGCGACTGGGCCGCGCGCCCGAAATGAAGCCGCGGCTCTTCACCGGCGGCTGGCTGCGGAAGATATCGGAGAGGTCGAGACCCTGCGCCCGGTCCACATTCATCGGATAGCCGACGCTCGTCACCTCGCCGCTGTCGGGCGGCAGGCCGCCGGCCATGGCCAGCGGGGGCAGGCGCAGCTCGCCGGTGATGCGAATGAGGGCGAGGTCGTTGCGGCCCGAAATCGCGACCAGCTCGCCATAGACCGCCTCGCCGCCGCCGCTCGGCACGATGCCGATCCGCATCGCCTTGTCGCGCAGCGCGTCGCGCACGACATGGGCGTTGGTGACCACGCGGTCGGGCGTGACGGCGAAGCCGGTGCCGTGACTGACGGGATAAAGCTCCCCATCGTCGACATTGATGATGACCACGCGCACTACGCCGCGCGCAGCGGCGTCGATATCGGCAGCGTCGGCGTGGGCCAGGTTTGGCACCGCAAGCGCAAGCAGCGCGGCCAGAAGCGTGAAAAGGCGTCCCATCCTGACGCCAGCTTTTGGCCTTCATCGGCTTTGACCGCAAGCTTCGGGATGCGCGCCGCTTCCGACTTGCGCACAAGCCTGTCGCATGAGCTATGGAGAACACCAGCGATGATCGATGCCGACCAAGCCTGGGCCGCCGTCAAGCGGCGCGACCGTTCCTTCGACGGGCGCTTCGTGACGGGCGTGCTGACCACGGGCATCTACTGCCGCCCGTCCTGCGCCGCACGTCACCCTGAGCGAGGCAATGTGCGCTTCTTTGCCGACGGCGCCGAAGCGCGCGCGGCGGGCCTGCGCGCCTGCAAGCGCTGCCTGCCCGACGATGTCGGCCGCGACGAGGCAGCGGTGCTTGCGGCGATCGACGAGATCAAGAGCTCGCATGGGCGTCCGACGCTGGACGAACTCGCCACGCTGACCGGCTATTCGGCCAGCCACTTCCAGCGCGTGTTCAAGCGCGCGACCGGCCTTTCGCCTGCCGCCTATGCCCGCGCGCTGCGCGAAGAGCGGGCGAAAGAGGCGCTGGGTTCGGCCAGCCGGGTGACCGATGCGATTTACGACGCAGGCTTCGAGACGCCGAGCCGCTTCTACGCCGCGATGGAGGGCAAGATGGGTATGACCGCGAGCGACTGGAAGAACGGCGGGGCAGGGCGCACGATCCACTATGCGCTGATCGATACGACGCTCGGCTCCATGCTGGTCGCCGCGACCGAGATCGGCGTGTGCTGCCTCAGCTTCAACGAAAGTGCGGAAGACCTGCGCAGGCGCTTCCCCAAGGCCGAGCTGGTCGAAGGCGGCGAGGAATTCCGCGCGCTGTTCGAACGCGTCACCGCTGCGGTCGAGGACCCCGCAGGCGGCACAGGCGCGGACATCCCGCTCGATGTGAAGGGCACGGCTTTCCAGCAGGCTTGCTGGCAGGCCCTGCGCGAGATCCCGCCGGGCGAGACACGCTCCTATGGCCAGCAGGCCGCCATGCTCGGCAAGCCCAAGGCCAGCCGCGCGGTCGGCAGCGCGAACGGCGCGAACAATATCGCGGTGCTGATCCCCTGCCACCGTGTGGTGCAGGCCGATGGCTCCATCGGCGGCTACGCCTACGGGCCAGATATCAAGCGCGAACTGCTCAAGAGGGAAGCGAAATGACGGACAAGATTGCAGCATTCACCGCCCTCCACGTGAAGGGCGATCCGCTGGTGCTCTACAATATCTGGGACGCCGGCTCAGCGCGCGCTGTCGCTGCGGCAGGGGCCAAGGCAATTGCAACAGGCAGCTACGGCGTCGCCGAGGCGAACGGCTTTAGTGACGGCGAAACGCTGCCGATCGAGATTGTGCTCGAGAACCTGAAGCGCATCCTCTCGGTAACCGATCTTCCGGTCACTATCGACATGGAAGCGGGTTATGGCGACACGCCGGAAGAGGTCGCGGCCTCTGTCCGCCAGGCGTTCGAACTGGGCGCCGCCGGGATCAACATGGAAGACCGCATGCCGGACAAGGTCGCACTGCTGAGCGTCGCCGAGGCCGCGGACCGCATAGCAGCCGCGGCCGGAACGGGCATCCATGTGAACGCACGAACCGACGTCTATCGCGGCGTCGATCCGGCCGACTATTCGGGGGCCATGATTGACGAGGTAACTGAGCGCGCGCAGGCCTATGCCGATGCGGGCGCCAAGAGCCTGTTCGTCCCCTTCCTCGGCGACCACGCCATCATCCGTGCGATCTGCGATTCCTCGCCGCTGCCCGTCAACGTTCTGTGGGCACCGGGACGCGGGACCACGGCCGAACTCGCGGCGCTGGGCGTTGCGCGTATCAGCCATGGCCACGGCCCCTGGGCGGCGGCGATGGAGCAGCTCACCGAAGCGGCGCGCGCGGCTATGGCGATTTGACGGGCCGCGATCCGCAGTTAGGAACGAAGTCTTGCGATGCAGGAGGAGAGCAGCCGTGACCACCCGTTCCAACGCCGACGTAGCAAGGGCTCTGTTCACCGCCTTTGAGACCGGCGACAACGAGACCGCGCTCCGACTGCTGGCGGAGGATTTTCGCGGCATCCAGAATGGCGGGCCGCCGATGGACCGCGAAACCCTGCTGAAGTTTGCGACCGCCTTCCGATCTGTGGTCAGCGGCTATCGCTACGCCAATATCACATGCTCCGAGACCGCCACCGGTTTCGTCGAGGAGCACGATGTCTGCGGCACGCTGCCGGACGGCACCGAGGTCCTGATCCCGGCCTGCGTCGTGGCCGAGATAAAGGGCGGCGTGGTCACCGAACTGCGCGAATATCTGGACACCGCGCGCGCGGCCGCGGTGCTCAAGGCGCTCGGCGGCTAGCGCGCCCAGCCGTCGCTGGCGGGCTCCAAAGTGTCGAGGAAGGCCTCCGCACTCTCCAGATACTCCGCCTGCTTTTCCTCACCCATGCGGTCCCAGGTGGAATAGATCCGCCCGATGCGCGGGTTCTTCTCCAGCCGCTCGCGGTGGCGGTGCATGAAGTGCCAGTAGAGCGGGTTGAAGGGGCAGGCGCCGTCGCCGGTTTTCTTGCTCACCGAATAGCGGCAGCCCGAGCAGTAATTGCTCATCTTGTTGATGTAGTTTCCGCTCGCCGCATAGGGTTTGGAGGCCAGCTTGCCGCCATCGGCGTAAAGCACCATCGCGCTCACATTGGGCAGCTCCACCCATTCGTAGGCGTCGGCGTAAACGGCAAGGTACCAGTCCTGCACATCGCGCGGGTTCACGCCTGCCAGCAGGGCAAAATTGCCGAGAACCATCAGCCGCTGGATATGGTGCGCATGCGCGTTCTCGCGCGTCGAACGGATGCTGTCGGCAAGGCAGGCCATGTCGGTCTCGCCGGTCCAGTAAAATTCGGGCAAGCCCCGCTGGGCGTTGAGCGCGTTGGCCTTTTGCAGATGCGGCATCTGGTGGAAGTAGAAGCCGCGCACATATTCGCGCCAGCCGATGATCTGGCGAATGAACCCCTCGACCGAATTGAGCGGGGCCTTGCCGTCCCTGTAGGCCTGCTCCGCGCGGCGGCAGAGGTCCAGCGGGTCGAGCAGGCCGAGGTTGATGCTGGTCGAAAGCATCGAGTGGAACAGGTCGTCTTCCCCTTCGACCATGGCGTCCTGATAGGGTCCGAAGCATTCGATCCGCTCGGAAAAGAAGGCGTCGGCCGCTTCCTCCGCCTCCTCGCGTGTCACCGGCCATTCGAAACGTTCGATACTGCCGAAGTGGTCGCCGAAGCGGTCCTCGACGAGATCGATCACCTTCTGCGTGATGGCGTCCGGTTCGAACTTGGGGCGCTCGGGCGCGGAGAGCCCCTCCTTGGGTGGCTTGCGGTTCTCGCTGTCGTAATTCCACTCACCGCCTTCGGGTTTGTCGCCATCCATGAGAAGGCCTGTCTTGCGGCGCATTTCGCGGTAGAAGAACTCCATGCGGAGCTCCTTGCGGCCCTCGGCCCATTCGTCGAATTCGGCCTGCGAACACAGGAAACGGTCATCGGGCAGGATCTCGACTTCGCAGGCGAACTTGTCGGCCCACTGGTCCATCGCCTCGCGCACCCGCCATTCGCCGGCCTCGACCACGCGCACGAGCCGCGGGTCGTGCTTCTCGATGGCGCGGGCCAGCTCGCCGGTGAAGCTGCCCGCGTTGTCCTTCGCGTCGAGCCTTACGTAGTCGACCGTCCAGCCCGCATCGCGCAGCTCTTCGGCAAAGTGACGCATGGCGGAAAAGATCAGCACGATCTTCTGCTTGTGGTGCCTGACGTAGGTGGCCTCGTCCCAGACCTCCATCATCAGCACCACCGTATCGTCCTTCGCCCGCCCGCGCAGGCTGGCAAGGTCACGGGTCAGCTGGTCGCCGAGGATGGGAACGAGGACGGGGCGGTCGGTTGTATCGGGCATTGCCGGGACAATGCGCGAGCGCGCCACTGGTGCCTCACACGAAGCTGTACGGGTCCACATCCACCGCCACGCGCACGCCGGGCGGGTGGTTCACCTGCGCCAGCCAGCGGCGGATCACGTCCTGCAAATGCACGCTGCGCCGCGCGTTGATGAGGAAGCGGTAGCGGTAGCGATTACGCAGCAGCGCCATGGGTGCGGGCGCCGGGCCGAGAATGAGGCACTCGGCGACATCGGGGCGGAAGGCGCCGAGGCGGTTGGCGGCCTCACGCGCTTCGGCGTCGTCTTCGGAGGAGATGATGATCGAGGCCCAGCGGCCGAAGGGCGGAGCGCCGGCTTCGCGCCGCATTTCAGTCTCGGCGGAATAGAAAGCGTCGCGGTCGCCTGCCGCAAGGGCCGCGATGACGGGCGCTTCGGGATGGCGGGTCTGGAGCAAGACCTCGCCCGGCTTCGAGCCGCGCCCTGCGCGCCCGGCGACCTGCGCGACCTGCTGGTAGGTCCGCTCGCCCGCGCGCAAATCCCCACCTTCAAGGCCGAGGTCCGCATCGACCACGCCGACCAGCGTCAGTTCGGGAAAGTGGAAGCCCTTGGTGACAAGCTGCGTCCCGACGATGACGTCTATTTCGCGCGCTTCGACCGCAGCGATGAATTCCGCCGCGCGGCCGGGGGAATTGAGCGTGTCCGACGTGGCGACGAACACACGTGCATTTGGGAGGCGCTCGGCCACCTCGTCGGCAATGCGTTCGACACCCGGGCCACAAGCGACAAGGCAATCGGGCTCGCCGCATTCGGTGCAGGCCTGCGGGGCGGGGGCCTCGTGCCCGCAATGGTGGCAGGCGAGGCGGCGGGTGAAGCGGTGTTCGACCAGCCAGGCGCTGCAATTTGGGCACTGGTAGCGAAAGCCGCAATTGCGGCACAAAGTCAGCGGCGCATAGCCGCGGCGGTTCAGGAACAGCAGCGACTGTTCGCCGCGCTCCAGCCGCTCCTCGATCCCGTCGACCAGCCTTTGCGCCAGCCACATGCCGTGCGGCGGCTTTTCCTCCGTGAGGTCGATCGTGTCGATGGTGGGCAATTGCGCCCCGCCGAAGCGGCTGGGCAGGTCGACCTTCGCATAGACCCCGCTTTCGGCCATTTGCAGGCTTTCGAGCGCGGGCGTCGCGCTGGCGAGGACCACCGGTACCTTCTCGAAGTGGCCGCGCATCACGGCGACGTCGCGCGCGTTGTAGCGCACGCCGTCTTCCTGCTTGAAGCTCGTCTCGTGCGCCTCGTCGACGACGATCAGGCCGAGCTTGGCAAAGGGCAGGAACAGCGCCGAACGCGCGCCCACGACGACCTGCGCGCTGCCATCGGACACGGCGCGATAGGCGCGGCGGCGCTCGGTCGATTTGAGCGAGGAATGCCACAGCACGGGCGCCGCGCCGAAGCGCTCCTCGAAGCGGTGGAGGAAGTTTTCCGTCAGCGCGATTTCGGGCAGCAGGACGAGGACTTGGCGGCCCATCTTCAGCGCCTCGGCGACGGGTTCGAAATAGGTTTCGGTCTTGCCCGATCCGGTCACCCCGTCGAGCAGGAAGGGCGCGAAGTCGGCCTTGCGCACGGCCTCGGCAAAGATGGCGGAGGCTTCGCTCTGTTCGGGGCTAAGTTCGACCTGCGCGAAATCCGGGCGTGCCTCGTCATAGGGGCGGTCGCAATCGACCTCGACCGGCTCCAGCGCGCCCTGATTCACGAGGCCGCGCAGCACGCCTTCCGAGACGCCGGCAATGCCCGCCAGCTCGCGGATCGTGGCCTGTTCGCCTTCCAGCGCTTCCATTGCCGCCTGCCTCTGCGGGGTCATGCGTTCGGGCATGCCGCCGGTGAGGCGGTATTCGGTCATCGTCGCCGGCCCCTTGAGCGCGCCGCCTGAGGAGAGCGCCATGCGCGCCACGCTGGCGAGCGAGGCTACGTAGTAATCCGCGGTCCATTCGATAAGCCGCCGTAATCCTGCGGAAAGTGGCGGGACCGGCAGTATCCCTCTCAAAGGCCGCAGCTTTTCCGCCGGAACCTCGGTCCCGGGCAGCCGTTCCGCTTCCCAGACGATCCCGATAACCGTGCGCGGACCAAGGGGGCATTCGACCACCGATCCGGGCGCGACCGACAGGCCTTCGGGCACCTTGTAATCAAGGGGACCTAGGGCAGCGTTGAGGACAAGGCAGCGCACGCGGTTCATTGCCGGGCCATATGGGCGCCGCAATAGGCGCGAAACAAGGGTGGGATGAAAGAGGACTGACGATATGACCGATATTCTCGTGAAACCCACCGGACGGCGCGCCTTCCTTGGCGGCATGGCGGCAACCGGCGGCCTTGCGGTCCTGCCGGGCTGTTCCGCGATCCCCGGCTTCGGCCTGGTCGATGCGGTCCAGCGGATCCTGTTCCTGTCCAGCGAGCGCGCCTTTGCCCGCATGCTCGAAGGCGGCGGGTTCTGGGACCAGCAGGTCGACCGGATCGGGCTGGGCAACCTGCTGGGAACACGCGGCGATACGCTGACCCGCATTCTCACCTCGGCGCTGTTCAAGAACCGGCTCGAAGGCGCCTTCGCCGATATCGCCTATGAAGGCGCGCAGCGTGCCGCGCCGCTGGTGACCGAAGCGGTGCGTACCATCGGCATCCAGAACGCGCTGGAACTGGTCCGCGGCGGCCCCACGGCGGCAACGACCTTCCTGCGCGGCGCGATGGGCCGCTCGCTGGTCGAGGCCATGGTGCCCGAGCTCGGCCGTGCGATGCGCGTCGCCAGCGATCCGCTGGTTGGCGAACTGCTGCGCGGGCTGACCGGGGTGGACTTGGCCGGGGCGACGACCCGCTTTGCCGACAATCTCGACAACACCATCTGGAGCGAGATCGGCGTCGAGGAAGCGGCCATCCGCCGCAATCCCGAGGCCACGCGCGACCCGCTGATCATCGGCGTGTTCGGAGCCGGTTCGACCTACTGATCGCCGCGCACCAGCGCCAATAGCGGGCGGATCACCGGTTCGAGCGCGCCCGGCT
The DNA here is from genome assembly GCF_019448255.1 of Qipengyuania flava. Classification (NCBI taxonomy): domain Bacteria; kingdom Pseudomonadati; phylum Pseudomonadota; class Alphaproteobacteria; order Sphingomonadales; family Erythrobacteraceae; genus Qipengyuania; species Qipengyuania flava. The sequence continues at coordinate 2,224,728 of NZ_CP080410.1, read as the reverse complement.
GGCTGGCGCTGCTCAGCATGACCCAGGCCTCGTTCCGGCGCCCTTCGCTCGTGAAGGTGAGCAGTTCGAAGCCGCGCTCCGACCCGTCGATTTGCGCCGAGAAACCGGTGAAGCGGCGCGTGTTCTCCTCGCCCAGCAGGTTGCTCTCCATAAGGAATGCGTAGAAGCGCCGCAGGTCGGATAGCGTGGAAAACATCCCGCCGCTGCCCAGCACCAGCCAGGATGTCGGGCCCCAGTTGGGCGGGATATTCGGCAGGCCCACCTGCTTGCCGCCGCCAACGGCAAAGGCCTCCAGCGGAAGGCCGCGACTTTCGCCATAGTCGCCAGTCCGCTCCATCCCGGCAGGATCGAAGAAATTGGCGCGCAGGAATTCGGCATAGGACTGGCCGCTGCGCTTCTCCACGATCGCGGCGAGCACGCCGAAGGCCCAGTGCGAATGCTCTTCGCCTTTGCCCGGCGCAAACAGCAGCGGGATCGCCATGGTGCGCGCGATGAACTGATCGCGCGTGATCCACGTGAGGTCCGCATCGGCATCGCTGGCGTTGGCGGGAAAATCGGGCAGGCCCGACTGGCCGTTCATCATTTGCGCAATGGTCATGCCGGCGCGGTCGGCAGGGACATTGTCGAAATGGTCCGCCAACGTGTCGTCGAAGGAGAGCCTGCCTTGCTGCTGGAGGAGCATCACCGCAGCCAGCGTGAAGTCGATCGGACGCGACCCGATGCCAAACACCGTGTCTTCGTCGATCGCGGAACCGAGCTGCACGTTGGCCATGCCATAGGGTTTGGACAGCACTTCGGTCCCGTCGAGCCGGATGTGGACCAGCCCGCGGCGCCCTTCCATGTAGGCGTCCATCCGCTCCTCAAGGTTGGCGCGGGTCAGCGGCGGGGCCGGCGCTTCGCTGGGCGGCGAAACCTCCTGCGCCAGCGCGCTCACAGGGGTGAAACTCAAGGCAATCGCGGCCATCATGGCTGTGCGCATCGGGGTGTCCCTCCATCCCGGTGTAAATTTGACTACAGCTGTAGATACCGTTCCGCGCCGCGATAGCCAGCGCTCACAGCACGAACGGCGCATTGCCTTCGACAAAGCGCAGATCGTGTCCACAGCGCCTGCGCCGGTCTGTTCCTGCGGAACGAGCCTGCTATGCGGGGGTGCAATCGCGGCGAATCGCGCCGCCCGTTTCTTTCTTCGGAGTCCGCAGCCCATGAAATTCTTCGTCGACACCGCCGACATCGCCGACATCAAGGAAATGGCCGACACGGGCCTCCTCGACGGCGTCACCACCAACCCGTCGCTGATCGCCAAGTCGGGCCGCGACTTCATGGAAGTGACCAAGGAAATCTGCGGCCTGACCGATGGCCCCGTCAGCGCCGAAGTTGTCGCGCTCGACCATGAAACGATGATGAAGGAAGCCGAAACGCTGCGGAAGATCGCGGACAATGTCTGCATCAAGGTTCCGCTGACGATCGACGGCCTCAAGACCTGCAAGAAGCTGACCAGCGACGGCACGATGGTGAATGTCACGCTGTGCTTTTCCGCCAACCAGGCGCTGCTCGCCGCCAAGGCGGGGGCGACCTTTGTTTCGCCCTTCATCGGCCGTCACGACGACAACGGCTTCGACGGCATGGAACTGATCGGCGATATCCGCCTGATCTACAACAATTACGGCTTCGAAACCGAGATCCTCGCCGCTTCGATCCGCAACCCCGTCCACGTGCTGCAGAGCGCGCGCATTGGCGCCGATGTGGCGACCATGCCGCCGGCCGTGATCAAAGGCCTGTTCAAGCACATCCTGACCGACAAGGGGCTGGAAGGTTTCATCGCGGACTGGGAAAAGACTGGTCAGAGCATTCCGACGTCCTAATTAGGTACGCGTGGCAGACCGGACACCCCTCGATAGCTTCAAGCAGGCGCTGACCGGCGCCGCGCGCGCCCTTGCTCACGAACCGGAAGTGGAGGTCGCGTGGAGCGCCGATGCCCCGGCGCAGGCGGGCAAGAACTTCCGCGTGCCGCTGCCGGGCCGCAACCTGCCGCGCGAGCAGGCGACCGAGGCGCGCGGATTTGCCGACAGCTTTGCGCTCAAGCTGCGCCACCATAACGAAGGGCTGCATTCCAAGGGTGCGCCGCCCGAACCGATTGCGCGCGCCTGCTACGATGCGATCGAGCAGGTCCGCTACGAAGCGATCGGATCGACGCGCTTTGCCGGCATTCGCGACAATCTCAATTCCGCGGTGAACCTGCGCACAGCCTCGGACGCCATCGTGCGCGCGGAGGAAGCAAGCGAAGTACCGCTGCCGACCGCGCTTTCGCTGATGCTGCGCGAGGCGCTGACTGGCGAAGCGGTGCCAGAGCGGGCAAAGGCCGGCGTCGACCTGGTGCGCGAAGATATCCTGTCGAAGATCGGCACCGACATGGAGAGCCTTGCCGAAGCGCTCGACGACCAGCGCGCCTTCCAGGACCTGACGCTCGACATATTGCGCGATCTCGACCTCACGCTGCCGGAGAATCCGGAGCCGACCGATTCCGAGGACGGCGAAGACGAGGAAGGCGAAACCCCCGAGGAGCAGGACAGCGACGAGGAAGACCAGGGCGAGGCCGAACCGCAGTCCTCCGATGCGCGCAGTGAAGTCACTGACGGCGAGGCCGATGGCGATGCCGACCAGGACGTCGAGGGCGAGCAGGAAATGTCCGACGGCGATCCGTCCGACGATGGCGAGGAGGGCATGCAGCCCGTCCGCCCCAATCGCCCCTGGACCGAGCTGCCCGAAAATTTCGACTACAAGCCCTATACCGAGAAATTCGACGAGGTCGTCGAAGCGCCCGAGCTGTGCGACAACGAAGAGCTCGACCGGCTGCGCGCCTATCTCGACAGCCAGCTCGCCGGCCTGCAGGGCGTGGTGACGCGGCTTGCGAACCGCCTCCAACGCCGCCTCATGGCGCAGCAGAACCGCAGCTGGGATTTCGACCAGGAAGAAGGCCTGCTGGACGCCGCGCGGCTGACCCGCGTGGTGGTCAGCCCGGGCCATGCGCTCTCCTACAAGATCGAGCGCGACACCGAGTTCAAGGACACGGTCGTAACCCTGCTGATCGACAATTCGGGATCGATGCGCGGGCGGCCGATCAGCATTGCCGCGATCAGCGCCGATATCCTTGCGCGCACGCTGGAGCGTTGCGGGGTGAAGACCGAAATCCTCGGCTTCACGACCCGCGCCTGGAAGGGCGGACAAGCCCGTGAGATGTGGCTGTCCGACGGGCGGCCCGCGCATCCCGGCCGCCTCAACGATCTGCGCCACATCCTCTACAAGAAGGCCGACGAGCCGTGGCGCCGCGCGCGCCGCAACCTCGGCCTGATGATGCGCGAAGGGCTGCTGAAGGAAAACATCGACGGCGAGGCGCTGCTGTGGGCGCACAACCGGCTGCTCGCGCGCCCCGAAGACCGCCGCATCCTGATGGTGATTTCCGACGGCGCGCCGGTCGACGACAGCACGCTGAGCGTGAACCAGGCGGGCTATCTCGAAGGGCACCTGAGGAAGGTGATCGACTGGATCGAAAAGCAGTCACCCGTCCAGCTCGCCGCCATCGGCATCGGCCACGATGTGACCCGCTACTACAAGCGCTCGGTGACGATCATGGATGTCGAGCAGCTCGGTGGGACGATTATCGAGCAGCTTGCTGATCTGTTCGAGGTGGAGTGATCGCTTGTCGGACGGGGCCCTTGAGATCCGCTTGCTCGGCCCCGACGATCACGCGCTCGTAACGCAGGCGCAAGGCCTCTTCGACAATCCGCCCATCGCCGACCAGACGCGCGCTTTCCTCGCCAGCGACCGCGATTACCTGTGGTTCGCGATTCTCGATGGGCAACCGGTGGGTTTCGTAAGCGCGACCTCAGTGCTGCACCCGGACAAGCTGCCGCACCTGTTCGTCAACGAACTCGAGACGCGTGACGGTTTTCGTCGGCGCGGGATCGCCACGCGCCTGATGCGCACGGTGCAGGGCTACGGGAAAGCGCATGGCCTGTGGCCGATATGGCTCGCGGCCGAAGGAGATGACGCGCAGGCAATCGCCTTCTACCGATCGCTTGGAGACATGGAGGAACGCGGCGCGACCGTGTTCGAATGGGAGTGACAATGAACGTATCCGAAGCCGTAGCCAGCCGCCGTTCCGTGCGCGCCTTTACCGACCAACCGGTCGAGCGCGAGGTGCTTACCCGCATCCTCGAAAAGGCGCAGCGCAGCCCATCGGGCGGCAATACGCAGCCCTGGCACGGCATCGTCCTCACCGGCGATCCGATGCAGAAGCTGTTCGACCGCGTCGCGCAGGACCTGCCCAAGGGACGCGAGGCCTTTGCGCCCGAGTATCATGTCTACCCGCCCGAGCTCGACGGCGCCTATGAACAGCGCCGCCGCGGGGTGGGCGAGGACATGTATGGCGCGCTCGAAATCTCCCGTGAGGAGAAGGGCAAGCGGCTGATGTGGTTCGCCAACAACTTCCGCGCCTTCGGGGCGCCGGTGCTGATGCTTGTCCATACGCCCAAATACATGGGCCCGCCGCAGTGGAGCGATATCGGCATGTGGATGCAGACCATCGGGCTCTTGTTGCGCGAAGAAGGGCTCGACTGCTGCTACCAGGAAGCCTGGGCGGTCTATTCGCCGCAGATCCGTGAAATGGTCGATATCCCCGAAGACCACACCTTCTTCTGCGGAATCGCCATCGGCCACCGCGACGAGGACGCGCCGGTGAACAATTTCCCCGTCGCGCGCGCCCCGATCGACGAGAGCGTGCGCTGGGAGGGTTGGCAGTAGGTCGCAGCGCTCGTAATGGCCTGCGCATGACCGACGCGCCGCTCAAGCTGTTCAACTCGCTCACCCGCGAGATCGAGACGTTCACCCCCGTCCACGAGGGCGAGGCGCGCGTCTATTCCTGCGGACCGACGGTCTACAATTACCAGCACATCGGCAACATGCGCGCCTATGTGTTTGCCGACACGCTGGGCCGCACGCTGCAGTGGAAGGGCTACACGCTCACTCACGTCGTCAACATCACCGATGTCGGCCACCTCACCTCCGATGCGGACGAGGGCGAGGACAAGATGGAGCGCATGGCGGCAAAGGAGGGCAAGTCCGCATGGGACATCGCGCGCTTCTACCAGGACGATTTCGAGCGTGACCTTGGGCGGCTGAACGTCCAGCCCAAGCAGCACCCGCGCGCCACCGAATATGTCGAGGCGATGATCGCCTGGGGCACCAAGATCGCCCCCGAACACTGCTACGAGCTCGACAGCGGGCTTTATTTCGACGTCTCGACCGTCGCCGATTACGGCCGCCTTGCTGGAGAAAGACGGGCCTATCTTGTCTCCGAGGCGGTGGATGGAAAGGAAATCCTCGATGTGCAGCTTGAGGCTGCAAGAAGCTCGGGCGAACGAAAGGTTATCGAGCGGGAGATCGAAGAGGACGCGAAAGCAGAAGCGGAGTTTGGGCGCATCGACACGGTCGAGGGCAAGCGCAACGCGGCCGATTTCGCCATCTGGCGCAAGACCCCGGCTGGCGAGACGCGGCAGATGGAATGGGATAGCCCCTGGGGCAAGGGCGCGCCGGGCTGGCACCTCGAATGCTCGGTCATGGGCGAAAAGCTGCTGGGCTTTCCCTTCGACATTCACACCGGCGGCATCGACCACCGCGAAATCCACCATCCGAACGAGATCGCCCAGAACCAGGCCTATTGCTGCTCGGGCGGGCTGTCGGACGCGGCCAATTCGGGCGCGAAGATCTGGATGCACAACAACTTCCTCGTCGAACGATCGGGGAAGATGTCGAAAAGCGCGGGCGAGTTCCTGCGGCTGCAACTGCTGGTCGACAAGGGCTACCACCCGCTCGCCTACCGCCTGATGTGCCTGCAAGCACACTACCGCAGCGAGCTGGAGTTTTCCTGGGACGGCCTGACCGCGGCGCTGACACGGCTGAAGCGGATCGTGATGCAGGTCGAGCGTTTGAAGGACGCGGACCCCGGCGATCTCTCTCACCCAAAGTTCGCGCCCATGCGCGAGAAGTTCGCTTCCGCCGTTTCGGACGATCTCAACACCGCGGTTGCACTGGTGGCCTTGGAAGAGGCGCTGGCGGTCAAGAAGGTGGATGGCGGGGTAAAGCGCGCCGTGATCGAGGACATGGACCGGGTCCTCGGCCTCGACCTCTTCGCGCTCACCCGCACCGACCTGCGCATCCGCCCCACGGGCGCGGCGATCAGCGAGGATGAAATCGAAGCCATCCTCGTCCAGCGCAAGGAAGCCCGGGCGGCG